>JBCBSL010000017.1:0-27506 GCA_039819145.1 Cyanobacteria bacterium J06638_22 | reverse complement strand
GTTTCAAGCTGAGATTGAAAATTAAACTATAGCCTACATGAAAGTAATCTATAGGGGCTTCTCCACTTTGAAAGCTACAGATACTTATTCAGCCTTTAGTCCTTGTTTCCACAGAGAAAAGATGCACTAGCTTCAATTTCCTAAGCTGAGTTGTCAAGGGATTTAGAATGCGTCATAGAGCTGATAGATTTTTGATTCAAACGGATCATCTATAGCGTTCCGACTTGATTTCTGAAAGCATACTGAGACTGAAAACGTTGCCTAGCAAAGTCTCTGGCTTAAAATCTTTTCAAATATCAAATCGGATTCTTATATTTATAAAAGCCTTAAAGAAGCATCATGTCACCATCAAGACTTTAGAATACTGTTTTTACAGTGTCATTGATGCTGGTGATGTCCTATATCGTATTCCTCAATATTAGAAGCACCATAGGCCTATGATCAGAATTACAACTGTCAGCTAACGACTGAAGGGATTGATAAGTGAGAATTTGAGTCATTTTCTTGCGTATATTTACAGGCCAAACAAACCTTTCCTAAAGCTGCCTCAGCAATCTCTACGACAGGAGGCAAGCCTCAGCAGAAACTTAAGTAAAAACAACGAGTTTCATCTCGTGCATTTCTGCGATTTTATGGGCACAATACTATCAATCCTTGGTCACATATAGAAATGAGTACCTGATCAACTATCTTGATCTGGCACTCATTTCTTGACTATTTTTGGATTGCTTTACTTTACTCAGACTTGTTGATTAAAGGCGTAATCTTTGTCTACTTTAAACAGTCTAAGGCCAGACAAATGCTACGTTTAAGATACCAAGCACTATGTTCTCAAAACCCTATACAGCTGAATATCTGTATAGGGTTTTGACTCGCTTCTATTAGAAAAATGATGCAATCAAAATCGCCTTTAGTTTCAGTCGTTATTCCTGCGTATAATGCAGAGAATTTTATTGAGAAAACGCTAGAATCTTTCTTGGCACAAACGCATCAAAATCTAGAGATCTTAGTGATTGATGATGGTTCGAGCGATCGCACCGCAGAAATTGCTCAAACCTATTCAGAACGAGATTCTCGAATTACGTTGATTCAACAACCGAATGGTGGGGTTGCAGCTGCCCGCAACAGTGGTATTCAGCAAGCCAAAGGAGAATTTATTGCTCCAGTCGATGCAGATGATGTTTGGCATCCAGAGGCTGTTGCATTGATGGTGCAGCGCTTTGATACAGCTTCTGAAGAGACTGGGGTTGTCTATGGTTGGTCGCTGGATATCAATGAGTCGGGGAAAGTAATAGGAGGCTTTCACGCTGCAACCATTGAAGGTTTAGTGCTAAAAACATTGCTTTGCCACAACTTCTTGGGAAATGCAAGTTCTACCCTCATCCGACGCAGCTGTTTTGACCATGTGGGTGGCTATGACGAACAGTTGAAAGCGCAAAATGCACAAGGCTGCGAAGATTGGGATCTGTATTTGCGTCTAGCGGAACATTACACCTTTGCAGTGGTACCAAAGTTTTTAGTTGGGTATCGCAAATTGTCGGCTGGGATGTCGGCAGACAGCTATAAGATGGCGCGATCGCAACGACTCATGCTCGACAAAGTGCGCGAAAGCCACCCAGAAATTCCAGGCATGTTGCATCGCCTCTCTCGTAGTAGCTTCTATTTATATTTGGCTCACCAAAGTCACATCAACAGGAAGTCTGGCGATACGCTTCATTGGCTTTGGCAGGCGGTTTTAGTGGATCCTGTGACGCCCTTTTGCCGTCTAGGGTTTTATCAATTAGCCATCATCAATGCCATTCGATGCATCTGGGTGATGGTGCATCCGCATCACCAACCGCTTTCCATTGCCTATCAGCCAACTACTACCCGTAGATCTTCTCGATTGTCGCAACCTGCTGTAGCCAAAGACGGGCTTGTTCATCGGGTACAAGTGAAGCTCAAGCTCTGGGTTGGCTCCTTATTGCACCAATCGTTATTGAGAATTTAGTGAAACACTCAACGGTTGAGTCAAGCTTATTCTTAAGGGTTTAATTTATGCTTCACCCCATCAAGGTTATTGATATTGAACTGAGCCAGTCTATCCCCGATGTTGACCATTTAGATGGTTACATTACCCTCAAAGCTTTAGTCCGACTGCATGGTGTGCCGTTGGGCTACGTACAAGCGCCAATTACCCTCGGGCGGTGTTCGGCGCAGGTGCTTTCAAAGCTTGTCTTGGAGCACTATAGCTGGGCCATTATGGCTCAATTACTCAAGAATGGTTTGGCCTCTCCCGATCGCCCTACAGATTTGCGATTAGAAGACTTGGTCAATCTTCCACCTGCCCCTTTTGAGGGAGAAATGCCACGGGTGACCGTTGCCGTATGTACGCGCGATCGCCCCGACGATATGAAGCTTTGCTTGGAGGCAATCTGTCAGCTCGACTATCCCAATCTAGAAATTTTGGTGGTCGATAACGCCCCCAAAACAGAAGGGACGAAAACGTTAATCGACAACTATTATCCTCAGGTGCGCTACGTCCGCGAACCTCGTCCGGGTCTAGATTGGGCAAGAAATCGCGCCATCCTAGAAGCCACGGGCGAAATTATTGCCTACACCGATGATGATGTCGTGGTCGACAAAGGCTGGGTGAAGGCGATCGCCCAAACCTTTGTAGAGAATCCAGAGGTGATGGCCATCACGGGGCTGGTTGCGCCCTATGAGCTGGAAACCGAAGCGCAGGTTCTGTTTGAAGACTATGGCGGCTTTGGTCGTGGCTTCGAGCAAAAATGGTATCAAGTGCAGCCGGGTCAGTCCTTTCCTTGGCAATGGCTGGGGGCAGGGCAATTTGGCACTGGAGCCAACATGGCATTTCGGCGGTCTGTCTTTGACGAGATTGGTTACTTCGATCCTGCCCTGGATGTGGGCACACCAACGAATGGGGGCGGGGATCTTGAGATGTATTTTCGGGTTCTCAAAGCGGGACATACCTTGGTCTATGAACCCAAAGCGCTGATCTGGCATCGTCATCGCCGCGACTATGCCCAATTGAGACGCCAAATTTCATTCAATGGCAGCCTCTATGCATTGTGGTTCAGCATTGCCTTGGCCTATCCCGAAGAGTTCTTATCTTGCCTAAAGATTGCCGTTTGGTGGATGTTTTACTGGAACGTGCGCCGCACCCTTGTTGCAACCCTACACAAAACGCAGTTCCCAAAAGACTTGATTCTGGCGGAGTTTCAGGGAGCGTTTGCAGGAATGTTGGCTTATCCCAAAGCTACTCAGCGGGTTGCCGAAATTGCTGAAGCGCAGGGTTGGCAAACGGGTAAGCCATTGCCCATTCGGTATCACCCCACTGCGGATCAGAAAAAGACATCTCCTCCACCATCGGAAGGAATCGCCATTCGCCAGATCGAGTTGAGCCAGCCACTACAGCCGTTAGTCGATCTGGAAACCTATAGCTCTGTCCGGATTTTCGTGAGTTGGCACAATAGCCTCTTCGGCAGTTTTGATTACACCAATCAGTATCGGAACGTTCCAGTCACGGCCTTAGCTCGCCTTTTGATGGAAACCTACAGCAACAAATTGTTGGATCCGGCTGGACGGTCAAACTGGGATGTGGTGTGGGCAAATGCCATTCAGGCGATCGCCCAAACATACCACCTCTCAACCAGCGAACCGCGACCCAACCTGCCCGATGATGTTCCTGTCTCGGTCGTGGTTGCGACCTTCGACCGACCCGATGATTTGCGGAACTGTTTGCATCATCTGACAGCGCAGCAGACTAACCGACCCGTTGAAATTGTGGTAGTTGACAACCATCCAGCCTCTGGACTCACGCCGCCTGTTGTTCAAGAATTTCCTAGCGTTGTTTTGGTTGAAGAAGCTCGGCAAGGGTTAGCCTATGCTCGGAATGCTGGGTTTGTCGCGAGTAGTGGCGACATTTTAATTGCCACAGACGATGATGTAACGGTTCCCCCTGATTGGCTGGAAAAACTGCTAAAACCCTTTGCCCGTGCTGATGTGATGATTGTGACAGGAAACGTTCTGCCGTTAGAGCTGGAAAATCAGTACCAGCAAGCCTTTGAGAACTATGGTGGACTTGGGCGCGGATTCGAACCCTTTGAGGTCAAGGGAAGTTGGTATGACCTCTTTCCCCACAAGCCTTCGCCCACCTGGTCCCTGGGTGCAACAGCAAACGCTGCTTTCCGGACGACAATGTTTAGCCACCCAGAGATGGGCTTGATGGATGAATGCCTCGGGCCGGGTATGCCATCGGGGGTTGGCGAAGATACCTACCTGTTTTACAAAGCGATCAAAGCAGGCTATACCATTGCATACACCCCCGAAGCCTATGTGTGGCACAAGCATCGCCGAACAGAGGCCGCGCTCAAGCGCCAACTGTATGGCTACAGCAAAGGCCATGTGTCTTATAACCTCACAACCTGGTTGCGGGATGGTGACTGGCGGGGCTTGGCGCAGGTTTTGTTAGGGTTACCCTATGCCCATTACTACCGGATCAAAGCATTTTTGCAGCACCAGAGTGACTATCCGATCTCACTCATTTTTCTGGAGATATTGGGCAATTTGGCGGGGCCTTGGTTCTTGTGGCGATCGCGCGTTCGCGTGCATAAAGAAGGCCATAGCGCCCCCTTCCCGACACCCCATGAACTGACCCTAGCTCAACGGCCTGAACGCTCCATTCACCCATCCGCGATACCAACTACTGTGAAGGGATAGACGTCTGATGAGAATTCAGCATCTCCGTAGAACATCCAAACGCAAGTGGCGGCTGGCTTATCTGTGGGATCTGTTGCGATCGCTCGTCGATCGCGATATGAAGCTGATGTACAAGCGATCGGCCTTGGGCATTGCCTGGACATTAATTAGTCCGCTGCTCCAGCTGGCCGTCTTCGTCTTTGTTTTTCAGATCATTCTGCAAGTCGATATTCCACAATACGCATCCTATGTGTTTTGTGGGTTGTTGATATGGACTTGGTTCCAAAATGCCCTCTTCCAAGCAACCGGCGTCATCATTAGCAGCCGCCCTCTCATTCGTCAGCCGGGGTTCCCGATCGCTATTTTGCCGGTTGTCATTGTCACCACCGGGCTCATTCACTTTTTGCTTGCGCTGCCAGTGCTGGTGGTGTTTTTGCTGATTGATGGGGTACAACTGACGCCACTGGTGTTGATTTTGCCGCTCCTCAATATCATTCAGTTTGCACTGACGGTGAGCATTGCCTATTTCCTAGCCGCGTTAAACGTGACCTTTCGGGATACGCAGCATACCCTGGGGGTGGTGCTACAACTCTTGTTCTACCTGACGCCGATTTTCTACGACCTGAGTAGCATTCCGTCGGAATACTGGAATCTCTATGGCCTTAATCCGTTAGTGCATTTGGTGACCTGCTACCGTCAGATTCTCATCTGGGGCGTTCAGCCGGATTGGTTGGCTCTGGCCATTATCGCTGGTTGTACGGCGATCGCCCTGCCCGCTGGCTATCTGGTTTTCAAGCGCCAAAGCCTGCGTTTTGTTGAGGAAATATAAATGCAACACGGCATTGTTGTTGAAAATCTGGGGAAATGGTTTAGCCGTTTCCATGCCAAGAAGCCGGTCACGTTTATGGAAGCGGTTATTGCTGGCTTACGGCGGATGAAGCCAGTCGAGCAATTTTGGGCGCTGCGCCATGTGTCGTTTACGGTTGCGCCGGGAGAAATGCTCGGGGTGATTGGGCATAACGGGGCTGGGAAATCGACCCTGCTGCAATTGCTGGGCGGGGTTGCCCATCCAACTGAAGGAAAAATTCAGATTCGAGGACGGGTGGGTGCCCTATTGGATCTGGGAGCTGGTATGCATGGGGATCTCACCGGGCGCGAAAATATTTATGTGATGGCGATCGCCGCTGGCTTGACACGGCAAGCAGTGTCCCGGCGGATGGATCAGATCATCAACTTTGCAGAACTGAGTCGTTTTATCGACAATCCCGTGCGCACGTACAGCACTGGGATGATGATGCGCCTTGCCTTTTCCGTCGCCATTCATACCGACCCCGATGTGTTATTGATTGACGAATTCCTATCGGTTGGCGACCTGTCGTTTCAGACAAAGTGCTTGAATCGCATTGCGGATATCAAGGAGCGAGGATGTGCCATTGTCTTTGTGTCTCACGATGCGGGACAGGTCGAGCGGTTGTGCGATCGCGCCCTGTGGCTACGCCGGGGTGAGATTGTCGCCTACGGGGAACCGGAAGTGGTGACCGGGCAGTATGTGAGCGAGATGCGATCGCAAACCCAACAGCGGACCCCGCACCGTCCCCCTCAACTGACCGACGCTGGATCGACGCTAAAAGTGAATGAAAACCGCTTTGGCTCCCTAGATGTTGAGATCCGCCATATTCGACTGTTGCCCAAAGCTGCCATGCGCTCGGGCGAAGCGCTGGCCATCGAGATTGACTATCAACGCCAGCAAAGTACAATTGCATCCGCTATTTTCAGTGTTTCGGTTAGTCAGGCCGATGGCCAAAAGTGTATCGATATCAATACCTCGGACATGGGCTGGGCAACGGTGCCACTCAATGACCAAGGGATACTGCGGCTCTCCATTGATCGCCTAGATCTGGTGGCCGGGGAATACTTTGTCGATGTTGGCATCTATGAGCAAGATTGGAGCTATGCCTACGACTTTCACTGGCATGTCTATCCCCTCACCATTGAGTCTGCGCTAGCTTCTAAGGGGCTAGTGATTCCGCCGATGCGGTGGGATGTTGTGGCTGAAGATTCCCTGTCTGAAGGTGCTGGATCTGAGTCTGTTCCTCAACTCAAGGTTTAGAACCCCATGAATGAGCAACGGTCTGTCGCTTCAACCGCCTATGATCCCGAGTTCTTCCAGGCGCTGAGGCAGGGCTCTCGCCAATCGGCTCAAATTATCGTCCCGATCGTGCTCGACTGGCTGCAGTCCCAAAGTGTGGTCGATATAGGTTGTGGGGATGGCACTTGGTTGTCGGTTTTTCGGGAGCACGGCATCGCAACCCTTTTGGGTATTGACGGAGATTATGTCGATCGCGCCGATCTACAAATTCCCCACGATTGCTTTGTAGCAGCAGACCTGCAACAGCCGCTTAAGATAGATCGCACCTTTGACCTAGTGGTGTCGCTAGAAGTCGCAGAGCATCTGCTTGCCTATTATGCCAAGCAATTCGTCACATCCCTTGTCAACTTAGGGCCTGTCGTGTTGTTTTCAGCAGCTATCCCGCACCAAGGCGGGATATTTCATGTCAACGAACAATGGCCGTCCTATTGGGTCGATCGCTTCAATGCCCATGGATATGTGGCGGTGGATGGATTGCGCAGGTTGATTTGGGATCATCCGCAGGTCGAACCCTGGTACGCCCAAAACTGCCTGCTTTTTGTACGGGGCGATCGCCTGTCGGACTATCCTGCCCTCCAACCCTATGTCACCCTACATCCACCAGCCCTTGTGCATCCCAAAACCTATCTACGACGATGCTCCCAGCCTCACCCCATGACCAAAGCCATCGAGCTTGTGTCGGTTTCCCTCTTACCTGCAACCACCCTAAAGTGGGGGGATGCTTTGGCGATCGCCGTTGATTATCACTGGCACACATCGGATGACGCAGCGGTAATTGATATCAGCCTGACCAATCGCGACGAGCAGGTTTTCCTCAAAACCCATTTGGCGCTCACCCGCCCCCAAACCGCCGACCCACGCACAAGACTGCGCCTCGACATTGAACGGTTGGATCTTGCGCCCGGAAACTATTTTGTCAATGTCGGAATCTATACATCTGACTGGCAAGTCACCCATGACCTGCATTGGCATCTCTACGCCTTGACGCTGACTGGAGAGACATCCCAAGATGGCTTATTACAGCCACCGTTAACTTGGCAGACTCTGCCATAAGGCGCTTTGAACTACGCCATGCAATTTGCAAGCCCACACGTTTCATCTCTCCCTATGCAAATCCGCTTGGCTCACAACCCGTTTCGTCAGATATGGACAAGAATGTCGCGATCGCTCATGCGGAGACGTTGGCGCGTCGGCATCGGTTTCGGCATGCTCCTTGCTGTGATGCTAACGATGATTGAACCAGCAAGTTCATCCTTGCCTGACCCTCTACTGCTCATGGTTTATGACCATGAAATTGGCGTTAGCACCCGCTACATCGGGGCTTGCGAAGGCAATACAGGGTTCGACCGCGCTGATTTCGCTGATCTGAATATCAATACCTACCGCATCTATGGCGGCATGTCGCGGTGGGAAGCCGAAGATGACGACGGGAACTATGGCTCGCCCTCGATCGCCCAAATCAAAGAGAACCCCAACCTCGTGAACTGGGACTGGTGGGACGAGGTGATGACCCATCCGGCTGACGGGACAGACTATGGCTTTTCAGGGACGCCAGAAGAGCTTTGGCAAGGAAATGCGCGTACTATTTTTGACACCCTCAAGGCGGCTCAGATTCGACCTGTGGTCACTCTGCGGAATAGCGATCCAGGGTGGGAACCGGCTTGGGCGTTACAGCTCAATCCACCCCGCACCGAAGCCGATTGGAATGAGTGGTGGGAGCATGTGTTTGCCACGGTGTATTGGTTGAATGTTCGAAATGACTATCATGTCGATGATTGGGAAATTCACAATGAACCCGATAATCGGCAACAGGGCTGGGGTGGCAATCAGGACGACTACTTTGAATTGATGCGAGTGACTGAAGATGCAATCGCCCATGTCTACAATACCTATCTCCCCAACCGGGTTTATCACATCCATGCCCCCAAAACACTCGGCGGCAGTAACTGGCCGAGAGCGACGCTAGACGTAGCTCCTACGTTGTTTGACAGCGTTAATGTCCATAACTACGACCGAAATGTCGCAACCTATATCCAACAGGTTCGTGAATGGATGCAGAACTCCCCCCATGCCGATGCACCCCTTTGGATAGGAGAGTGGGGCACCTATACGACGGGCTATACAGACCTGGCTTTTTCACTCGATCTCATCAAGAACATGATTCGCATGGCCCAGCCTGGTGAGAGCTATGTCGACGGAAGTCATATCTTCTCGCTCTATGACTGGGGACAAGACGGCTTTTTTCAAGGATTGATTGATGCAGCGGGCGATCGCCGCTTAAGCTACTACGCGTTTCGCTTGGGGATTCGGGCATTGCAGGGTGGCAAACCCGTTACGATGACGGCCTTGAGTGACGATCGGGTGATGGCGATCGCCACAAAAGAGGATGAGACAACCCTGCAAATGCTCCTCGTCAATTCCTCCGGGGCAAGCGTTCCTGTACATCTCGACCTACAACGGCTGATGAGCCAAGGGTATGCGGTTGTTCGCGAGTTTAGCCGTGCGATTCACGATGAACAGATTGCTGACTACGACTTCACTGAGGGTCAGCTAGCACTAACAGTACCCGCACAAACTGCATGGCTGTTGACGGTGCAGGAAGAACTCTCAGGTTCTGAAATCTTTTGAGTCCACATGCCAGATCCTTAGCTCAAACACTCAAGCAGAAAATGGTTATCATTGCTTGCAACAAGGATAGATGCAGCACCATCCACCCTTATTGAGACTTGCGTTCAATGAGATTTGTTGAAGCGTTGTGGGCGATCGCCAAGTGCTTAATCCCCTTCTGGTTGAATCGCACTCATCTTGACTTGCTTGGTTTTGCTAGCGAATACCTTGCGCAGCATCAGCGGTGCAACAAATGTCGTAACAATCACCATCAACACAATCGCTACATTAATTGACCCCGACACGGCTCCTGTAGCTGCGCCCAATCCAGCAAACACCAACCCTACTTCTCCCCGTGGCACCATGCCTGTGCCGATCGCCAATCGGTTGAGTTTCTCTTTGGTGAAGACGAAGTATCCGGCGGCGAGCTTACCGAAAATAGCGATGACCGTTAGAAATGCGGCGATGATTAAGCCTGTACGACTTTCAGGGTTCGCCAAGTTCAACACGGTGAGGTCGGTTTTGGCTCCAATCGAGACGAAGAAGATTGTCGCAAACAGGGCAACTAGGGGATCACAGGCTTTTTCGAGGGTTTTGGTTGCCTTGGTGTTGCCTAAGACGATGCCCGCGGCGAAACAGCCGAGGATTTCTTCCAGGCCAATGAGCCGAGCAATGACCGCCATCACGTACAAAAAGACGATAGAACCGATGAGGACGCTGTAGGGGTTCTTGAGACGATCGAGGAAATTGATGTATCTGGGGCCGAAGGTCTTGTTGAGGGCGATCGCCGCCATGACGAAAATGGTTGCGCTAACAATCGTACCCAAGACGCTAGAAAATTGAATCGTTCCGTTTTGGGCAATACCGATGGCCACCGCCAGAATAGCAATTCCCAAGATGTCATCTAGAACCGCAGCTCCGAGGATAATTTGACCTTCTTTGGTATTCAAAACGCCCATGTCTTGCATGATGCGTGAGGTAATACCGATGCTGGTTGCGGTCAATGCCGCAGAGGCAAACAGGGCTGGAATGGTATCTAGATTGAAGACGGCAGAGAGTCCAAAGAAACCGGCAGCAAAGGGAAGTACCACCCCTGCGATCGCCACCGTTGCCGCCTGTGGAGCAACCCGAAGTAACTCCTTCAAATCTGCCTCAAGGCCAATTTTGAAGAGCAGAACCGCGACCCCAGCACTGGCATAGTCGTTGATTAAGATCTTGACTGGCTCCGCAAAAATCTCTTGAATCGTGGCAGTGTCACTTCCCGAGAGCCATTGAATGAGTACCACAGCCCAATCTGCGACTTGACCGCTCTCACCCAGCACCAATATATGGAGGCCGGAAACACCTAGCACGAAGCCTGCAATGAGTTCACCTAACACGGCAGGCAGACCGATACGAACGGCCAGTTCGCCAAAGATCTGAGCGGAGATAAAGGTTAATATCGCCGCCAGCGCCAGGGCGAGCGCCAGCGCTTTGGCATAGAGCTCACCTTCGCCGCCACCAACGGAAGCGAGCAGCGGTGTTAACGGAGCCAGGAAAACAGGCCCCAAGCTGGGAGGGAGATAAAGGGTTGGAAACATCATTGCTATTCAGTGATAAGGATAATCGAAGGGGACAAATTACTCAGTCTTGAACTTGAGAAAGCATTTGAGTCGTTGAACATGACGTGAGCTTTGGCGGCTCCATGAGTTGCCCCCTCAAAAGGGACTGGTGCCGTGTGGGAGGTTGCAACAGCCATACTGTCTGTGTTGGTTTTGTTTTGACCGCCGAATCGCTTGCCCACCCGCTACTCAGAGCTCGACGCAGGCTTATTCGGCGTCAGTTGTAAGTACAGTCCCGGCACGACCAGCAGGGCGATCAACGTGGCCGACATCAAGCCGAAAATCACGGCCATACAGAGGGGAAACCATTTAGCATCGCTGAGCGCCAGGGGGATCAAGCCGATGATGGTGGTAATAGAGGTGGTCAGAATTGGGCGGAGGCGATCGCTCGCACCATAGGCTGCCGCATGCCTGACATCCAAGCCGTTTCGTCGACGTTCGTTCATGGTGTCAACCATGACAATGGCGTTGTTGACAACAATGCCGGTCAGCGAAATCACGCCAATGGCTGTCGGGAAGGAGAAGGGCAAATCGAGAAGCACGTATCCGAAAATGGTGCCAATCAACGCAAAGGGGATGGTTAGGATAATGATGACGGGCTGGGTGTAAGAACCAAATTGCAGCACCAGCACCGCAAACACCAGGAAAATCGCCACAACCAGCATTTGCCCCGCCGAGCCAAAAGTTTCGCTACTAGTGTCGGCATCTCCCCCAAACCGATAGGTATAGCCTCGGGGCCAGCGATCTGGATTGTTGGGATCGGCGGGGTCAAACTGCATCGCATCCAGCATGGGAGTCAGTTGCGTGAGAATCTCGCTGTCAAAATAGTCTTGCCCAGGAATTACTTTGGCCAACACCGTGACGCTGCGTTGGGTATCGCGGTGGGTAATCGAGAGAGGAACCGCTTCCTCGACCGGCTCCAGCAATGCATAGGGGGGTAAGACCTCTCCATCCGGGGTAATGAAGCGTACCGTGGCAAATTCATCTAACCGAGACGGCCCGCCAACTTCACCCTGCAACGATGGCCATTGGGTACTGAGACGAATCTCTAGATCCTCTTCGCCACTGCCGACCGAGAAGTCGCCGACCTCGTTATCGATCATCAAGTAGCGACCTTGTTCCCCCAGATCTTGCTGGCTAATTCCGTAGAAATCGAGGGCTTCGCGCTTGGGCACGAGTCTGAAATCCTCGCGCAAATTCCCCAGGTCATCCCGCACATCCATGGTGCCAGGAATTTCGCGCAGCGCCTGCTGCACCTGAGCCGAAAGCTCTCGCAGAGTTTGGAGATCATCGCCATAAAGCTCAACCTGAATCGGATCCTCGCCGCCCCCGGTGCGCTCAAACTGTACTGCCAAGATGGCACCTGGATAGTCTCGCACAATCGTTTCACTGAGTTCTTGCTGCACCTCACGGGCATATTCAAAGGAGTCGCGCGCGCGTTGCCTGCGCTCAACAAACATCGCCGACAACCCAACAAAATAATCAGCATTAACGGGTTTGATTTCACTTGAGGGCACCAAGTTGCTGCGCTGGCCGACCAGTTTGACCACACTTTCAAAGACGTTTTGGCCATCTGGATCGGTGTAGTCCTTAAGCAGGGTTCCGATGCGATTAGCGACTTCTTGGGAGCGCACCAGAGTTGCAGCTGGCGGCAGTTCGACATTGATGCTGAGCTTTCGTCCTTCGCTATCGGGGAAGAGGGCAAAGGGGAGTTTCGTGAACAGAGCGATCGCGCAGACAAACAAGGCAATGGTACCCAAGGTCCACAGCCGCGCCACCTTGCGATTGGGAATCGTTGTTCGCAAGCTCCACTGGGCAAACATCTCAGAGACTTTCTCGGTTAGCCGATCCACAAAGGTTTTGGACTGACCTCCCGTTTTCACCTTATTGAGCAGGAATTTGGAAAGGGGAACAACGGCGAGGAGCGCAACGATGTAGCTCAGAACCAGACAGGTGATGGCGCTGATCGGAATGAGCCGAACGAATTTGCCCATGGTGCCAGCGATCGCCATCAATGGAGCCATCGCCAAAATCGTCGTCAACTGTCCTGCAAACGCCGGGGCTGCATAGGTTTTGACGGTCTTAATTGCCGCTTGACCAAAGGGCAGATTTTGGATAAACAGGCCATCATGCATGCCCTCCAACATGAGGATGAACACATCAACCAATAGCCCCAACGCTAGGATCATGCCGATCATGACCATCGTGTTGAGGGTGTAGCCCATGATCCACAAGACAAAAATGGCTCCAGCAAACGTCAGTGGAATCGCTACCCCTGCAATCAGCGCCTCACGCCAGGTCAGGGCTACAAAGAGAATCGCGAACACACATAGCGATGCCTGCAACACGTTGCTGCCCAAATCGGCAAGTTCCGCCTGAATCTTTTCGGCATAACTGTTGAGCACACGGTAGTCCATACCGTGGGGCCAGAGTTCAGGATCCTCCCGCGCTGACTCCATCACGGCCAGCGCATCCCTCACCACTTGGCTCGTATCACTGCCAGGAACCTTCACCACATCCAATGTGATCGTGGAGGCAAAGTCTGCGCTTTGCCAGCTAACGGCAGCTCGATTCATCTCCCGTTCCAGCCCTTGGTAAACATCGGCGACCTCAGCTAAACGCACAATTCGCTGGTCATTCAGGCGAGCGACGGGTAAGTTTCTGAGGTCTTCCAACGCGCGAAAGCGGCCATATAACCTCACCTGAGCCCCGATGGCATCATCCCGAATGAGGTCCCAAGAAGTGTCGATGTTGTTGCCTTGAATCGCGTCACTGACTTGCGTTGCCGAAATACCCAGAGTCGTCAAACGACTCGGCAGCATTTGAACATGAATCACATCTTCGCGCCGACCGGCTAAATCTACTTCGCGGACATTTCTGACCGCTTCGATCTGCTCTTGCAAGTCTTCAGCCACCTGACTGAGGAGGGTAATGTCTAAACCATCCCCGACCAAAGCAAGCGTTAAGACGGGAGCATCTTGTTGAGACAACTGCTCAAATTCTGGCTGCTCGCGTCCAGTCGACTCCGGCGGCAGTTCGGGTTCAGAGTCATCGACTTTGCCTCGGAGTTGCTGAATCGACTCTGCGACAGGGGATTCTGCCTTGAACGCAACATTAATAATGGAAAACGAGTTAAACGTAGCACTAGTAAAGTCATCTAACCCTTGCAGGCTTTTAATTTCTTCCTCAATCTTGTCCGTGACTTGATTTTCAAGCGTTTCGGCATCCGTCCCTGGCCAGAGGGTGGTAATCATCGCGCGGGCAATCTGAATGTCTGGATCGCCTTCCTTCACCATGGAGGAATACCCCATCAGCCCGCCCATTACCAGCATGAAGCAGAGAAGAATGCCGAAGATTTGACGCGTAAAAAAGAATTTCATCCAGCCAGGGGCGTTGAGCATTTGCCCATTCTTCATGCCACCTGATCCATTTTCAGAAGTGCCCTCACCCTTTAACGAAGCGTCAGGCAAGGTAGATTTAGGCGATTTAACGGGCGGGGTTAATGGCTTTTCTTCAGATTTCACTGCACTTGCTCCCGGTTAATAATGTCCACTGGTGTGCCATCGACCAAGCGGTTTTGACCTTCAATCACCACCATTTCTCCTGGCTCAACCCCCGAGAGAATTTCGACGCCAGACGAGCTCTCTACGCCTCGGGTGACGCGCCGTTGTTCAACCGTTCCATCCGCTTCGTTCACGACAAAGGCAAAGAAGTCCTGCCCCCGTGCCAGCACAGAACCGAGCGGTAGCAGCGTGGCGTCTGGGTTCGCCACGGTTTCAATCCAGACATAGACGCGAGCCCCCACTTTGAGGTTGGAGGTTTGTTGCAAGTCGCGAATGGTAACGCGAGTCCCCCGTCCCCCAGGAGTTTGAGAAGGACTGACGGCAAAGACTCGCCCCTCGCTGCCCTCGCGTCGGGCAATTTCTAGCAAATCCTGTTCGGTTGCCCCGTTGGCTTGGGCACCACTCACCGCTTCTTCTAAGACGACATAGGCGCGCTGCCCCAACCGAAGTGCATCGGCATCATTGGCTTGAATCTCCATTTCCACTTCGTAGGTGGAGGGGTCAACCACGACAATCGGCGCGGTTTCAATCACGCTTTGGGGGCTGCTGGTATCAAGATAGCGGCTGCTCCAGTACTCCCCCTGTCGAATGTTGATATAAGCAATGACGCCATCGATGGGCGACACCAGTTGGGTGTCTTCTAAATCAACCACGACTTGACTGCGCCGTGCTTGTGCTACCTCAATCGACGACTCTGCCACCCTTACATCGTCTCCAGTGGAACGGAAAGCCTGCTGGGCAATTTCGTAGGCAGCAGCAGCTTGGTCAACCCGGTTGCGATAAACATCGCGATCGCTCTCAGATACCGCCCCTTGTTCAAAGAGGGATTGATAGCGTCGGAATTCGGTTTCAGCTAACGCCAGATCTGACTCCGCTTTAGCCACATCGGCTCTTGCCTGGAGGAGAGCCGCCTCGGACTGATTGCGCTGGTTCAACGCGACTTGAATATCCGCATCTGCCGTATCGATGCTGGAAGACTGCCGCCGATCGTCTACGGTGGCCAGCAACTGCCCTTGCCTCACGCGATCGCCTTCCCTTAGCTGGACGCCATTGATTTGTGCCACTTGGGTGATATCGCCATCGGCATAAAAGTTGAGCACGCGTAGCTCTACCGGGAGAGAGGTTCCTTCATCGAAGACCCAACTCTGGGCTAAACCGGTTTGCGCTCGTGCGACCCGCACGGGAAGCTGACCCTGGTTGTTATTCACTTCAGTGGTTTCAACAGGAGTGGAGGTCTGGATTCCCCGATAAACCCGCCAGCCGACAAAACCCACAACAACCAGCATCGAGAGGGCGATCGCTGGCCACATCGATCGCTGAGGTGTTGATGATTGGGGTAATTTCGTGGGAGGGGTTTGCGCTTCGGGAGCCAAGGAACTCTCGATTTCCTGGCTTACTGGATGGTCGTTTTGCACAACCCCAGAACTCTGTTCAACACTTTGAGTGGTTTGAGCTGTTTTGGGATGATCTAAGTCAGGTGTATCGATTGGACGCTGAGACTCTTGAGCTGGGTTTAGATTCTGTATTTCATTGTTCATTCAGAATTGGGCTCCTTAAAAACCGAGTCGTTAATGATGAGCCAGTTGCATGACCTGCTTGTGATGCTCTAAACCTTATTTGGAGTCGCGTCTCTACAGCGTCTCCATAGCGTCCGCGTGCCTCTACGTGGGCATTCTGTAGAGCACTAAATGACTTTGGAGGCAGATTTGGTTGCTGTCGATTTTACAGGAGCGCATCAGCTAGGAACGCGTGCGACGCTAGAGTCGATGGCTCTTCAATGACTCTAGGTAGACGTAAGTTTTTGTAGGCCTGTTACCGACATTCCGAGAAGCCGAAACAAGCGGTGAGCTAATCCAGTTCAGGGGGGAGGGTTCCCTCAGATTGCATCGATGGCGTCTGCAAGGTCACCATGAGATAAGCACTCATGACCACTTCCCACCACTTTTCAATCACGCCATAGTCGGTAAAACGAAAGTCAGCCCATCCTAAGTCATCTTTGCCTTGCTTGAAGCCATACTGCACCCAATGCTTCAAGCCATAGAGGACTCCAACATGCTGGTAGGAAATGTTCGCCCCCCATGTCGTGATCATCCAGGTCGACGGTTTGGGCAAACGTTCTTTATCGGTGGTCAATTGCCAGTACTGCTGGGAACCTCGCCGTCCATAAATAATCTCTCGAATGAAGTGATTCTCGCTCTTGCCATGGTTCAACCTGTCTTGGTACTGCCACCAGTTATTAGCCCGCATCTGCCCCTTCTTGGGCATCCCCACAACATGATTGGAGCGCGTCGCTAAGACATAGGGAAGCTGCAACCGACGGAGCAGCGAGACAAAGCAATTGGCACGTTCGCCATACTTACTATCCGCAAGTACCAGGTCAAATGCGAAGCCAATGTCTTGCAATTGTTGAACCATTTCGACAGCGATCTGGGGTTTGCTGCGATAGGTCTCTCCTGGTTTCAGGCATCCTTGGGGTTTGTACACTTCAAACATCAGCGGCAAGGTGATACTGTCTATCACCCCGTAGGCATCCACGGAGACGATTCCGTTTTCTACCTTGCCCAGATTGTCGATGTACTGCCGCTTGACATAGTCCGTTGTATGCCCTTTTTTGCGGTCTCCGGTTTCGTCAATCACTAACACCAACTTGTGCCCGTTCAATAGCGCACGAATCAACTCCAGTCGTCTGTGACGTAGGGCCTTGGCCTGCCAGGGGGATTTGACTAAAAACTGCTGCAATGACTGAGGGTTGCGCAAACCCGTCACCTTCGCGATCGCTGGCAACGACTTTCGCTTAATCTTCGATACCATACCGACATGCAGATGCTTGAACGCTTCGAAGCTCCTCACTTCAACAAATAAATCTCGATACGAGTCGCAGTACTCATCCACAAACTGCACAGTCGGCTTCGCTTTACGAGTTACTGTCATGGTTCTGCTTTACTCCTACCCCTGGGTCACTATCCAAGGCATGGGCGGGCGCTAACCTCGACAGTGCAGTTAGAATCAACCCCTGAGACAGAGCTGGATGGGGTGAAAAATCTGCAACAAGAAACACGGCGAGGATTGCGATCGCAACCCGCCGAAACTTAATTCGGAGTGAATACATGGTGTTTGCCTGCTTAAAATTACGCTTCAATCTGCAGACATCTTTCGCTCTGCACCAGATAAACTCAAAGTGTGAATCCTTGCTTTATGGGATGAGCAATACCCTGCACTAGGAGTTTTGTTCTAAGTGGGTGATGCGATCGATTGATGTCGATAAATAAACTCTAATAAAGCAAGCGTCTCCAAAGCGTCCAAAGCAGTCACCGTCTGCATTTCACAACAACATTAAGCAAGTCTGAAACGATTTCGGAACGCTCCGAATATATAGACTGAATGATTGATATAACGATGGTCGCTTAGATTGCATAAAGTAACACTGCTGCCATCCTTACGCGCATCATCGCTATGCGTCTTACGAAGCCCGGCTAAGTGCATTATTTAGAGCGGTGACCTAAATATCCACCCACTAGAACGGCCATGAAAACAGCTGGATAGATTTGCCCAATAATTGCTTCTAGATTCGTAAGCACCAAGGCAAACTCACTCACGGGCACAATATCGCCATAGCCCAAGGTTGTGAGGGTTGTAAAGCTAAAATGGAATGCCTTGATATGAGCATCTTGGAGCAATAACGGCTGCGAAAAGGCGTTCGGATCTAATGTCGCCACCATGCCATACAACAAGGCCCAGGCAAAGCCAATCAACAGATAGACACTAATTCCTCCCTGCACGACATCTGCCGTAACGTTGGGAGCTTTCAAAATTTCGCGACCAATCAAATAAGCCGCCCCTCCGATATACAGTGAAAGGACGGTTTGGAACATCAAATCAAAGGCTTGGTTCAAGGAAGGATCCCAACCCAAGTTGATGTTGAGTTGTAGACAAAAGGCTAGACTGGCGATCGCAACATAGATCATCAGAAGACGTTTTGATAAGGTCAAACTTCTGATAATTAAAACAATACTATATAGCAACAGCAAATCCGAGATGATGCTACCAACACCTGCTTTTAGGAAAGGCGAAAGCAAGAATAGGACAATGAGAATAACCAGAAGCTGGCGATATTTTTGGGTACTCGATGCTTGTAGAAGCTGCATTACGATATTGCCTAGACAGGCTTAGGAATTTCAAAATTCTACCTGAACTTGCACCGGACGCAGCAACTCCACCATAAGTGCGTCTTTGTAATCATCGGGCAATAACATAGAATTCAATCCTGACGTTAATTCGGTCACAGCTTGAATCTGCGTTCTCAATATTCCCATAACATCCATATCGATCTCAAATTGCATGAATCGCAATCGTTTTTTAAGACGAGTGTAAACGACAGATTTCCATATCGGTTCATATTTCAACCAAGAATAATGTGAAGGCTCAAATGTTGACACTAATTCTTGCGAGTTGATTGTGGATTCTCTCTCATTAGGGTGAATATTACCTGCCCGACTGTCTGACTTACCAAACGGTTCTGGAGAGATCGGGGATATGACGACCTTAGTGGCACCTAAGGCTTCTAAAACCTTGAGGAGGGTTTGTTTCCGTTCCTCAAACAAGAGCGAAAAATACGTGTTAACCGGATAGTAGAAATGCTGATGAGTTTTCAAAGGGTGTTGCCGATACAGATAACCCGGAAGTGGATGCCCTGAAGGGAATTGTAATTTAGCAGGAAGATGATCAAGGGAAACTCGATTAACGGCAGCTTCATACCAAGGATCGAGGTTCAATTGAGCAAGCTGCTGAAATAGTAAGCGTGCATCATGGTTGTGATAATGAATGGAATTATGCAGGTTGGGATTCTGGTATTGCTGATTGAGTAGCGATTGAATACTCCAAAACAACGCTGTTGTCGTTCGGGGAAGTGACATGGCTGCAAGCGCTTCGAATGAATTGATAGTGGAATCAGTGATCAGTGAGAGTGCTTCTATCGCTTTTCTGAGATCAATTCCTGCACGGGAAATAGAAACATCTGACTCCCCCTCAAGTGCTTGCTGCAACAGCATATGAGGCAGTTCATCTGGACTCTCTCCATAGTCCAGAATATATAACAAGGGTTTAGAACGCAGAGCTTCAAAAGACAGCGGAGTATTCGTTGCTGTTCTTCTCTTCATAAAGTTGAACATGGGCTACCGTTCCTGTCAGGATGAAAAACGTTTTGTTTAAGCCAGCGTTTATGAGTAAATCGCATGAGTAACTTACCCATAAATTCTCTAATCAAAGCGACGCCACTCGAATTCTGGAGAGATATCTCCCATCACGCTGTAAATAGCCTCATTCATCGTGCGTAGTTCTTCATACGTGACTTTGCCATCAGCCCAAATAAGGGACTGAATACGCTCATGCTCGTAAATGGAGAATTGACCATCTTCGAGAGCGTGCTCAACCACAGATCGCAGCGTTGCAAGTTGAGATACTTCTTCGAGAGATAAGGGTTTGGCGTTAGGTCGTTCGACTTGCATAATCCCACCTCCATTATGGATAAAGCTGAAGAGACGAGTAATTCACATTGATTTTCAGAAAAGACTGGATGATGTGCTTTCGTAATGGCATTCTGGGCTTCTGGCGGTATTGAGAAGACCTGAAGATTGTGATGGGTTTGGCAAAAACTCTGCGATCGCCAACACTAAAGCAATTGCAAGTGCTAGCCGAGTGGGTTGAATCGTTGCTTCAGGCATGTTCCTGACTCCTGTAGATGGTGCGCTCATCCCTATTCACAAAGTTCTTCATCGTTAACTGATGGCATGCTCTGAGGGGAAAAGAATTTCCAAGAGCACCTGGTTTTTGATGATTTCACTTTAGAGAACCATGCGTCTCCAAACCGTCTCTGAGGCGTCCAGCTCTCTCTGAGTCTAAGTTTTGCGTCGAGGCTGTATGCGAGGGAAATGCTTGCGGAGCATATCTGCGGTACAGAATAGAAAGCTACTGGGTCTAGTCTCGACCCATTGTTCAGAGGGAGGAAGACACTTCCCCAATCAGCAGAGCGCCGTTTCGCACGGCTGTGCTACGCACTACGCTAGCGCTAGAGCATCCTCCACAATATTGAAGCCACCCAATTACTTATTGCTCAATTGCCCCTAATGCTTTCAGCGATGTCTTCTGACCCTCGGTAAGCCCTTGGACATTAGTAATATTCATCCTTTCATAGGGTCGTGAAGCTCGCAATACCATCAAACAGTCACCCGAAGACAGTTCCCACAATCGAATGGTTCCATCGCTACTCCCACTTGCCAACATTTGACTATCGGGAGTAAATGCCACAGCGTTAATACGACCTTGGTGTAGGTCGAGGGTTCGCAAAAGTTGTCCCGTGGCACTATTCCAAAGTTTAATCGTTTGGTCATCACATCCACTGGCCAGGAGATTGCCATCGGGACTCGCTGCTATGGCCCAAACACCCGCATCATGCCCCTCCAGTGTTTGCAACAATTCACCCGTTTCAGCCCTCCACATCTTAATGGTTGGATCCTCTCCGCCCGTAAACAGGTATTTTCCATCCGCACTAAACGCAAGTGCCCAGGTTGAACCTTGCTGACTTGGCCAGCTATGGATTGGTTCTAGAGTTTCGGTATTCCATCGCTTGATCGCACCATCCATGCCAGTGCTAACAAACTGTTTTCCGTCTGGGCTAAATCGAGCATTAAAAATCCAACCTTTATGCGCTTGCTGTATGGTTTTGGCTTGTCCGGTTGTCACGTTCCATAATCGAATGCTTTGATCGAAGCTGCTGCTTAATAATTGCTGCCCATCTGGACTAAACTCGATCGACCAGACTGGTGCATTATGCCCAATCAATGTATTTAGGAGTTGTCCTGTTTCAATATCCCAAATATGAATTTGGCCGTCGTTACTACCACTCGCAACTTTTTGGCCACAAGGACTAAGAGCGAGCTCTAGAATCCAGTCTCGCTGTCCTTCAAAGGTTCTGATGACCTCACCACTTGTTGCCTTCCAAAGTCTAACGTTAGAATCGCCGCTACCACTAAAGAGCAGAGGCTGATTGGGATGAAATTGTACCGTGGTAACCCAACTAGAACATCCTTGTAGCGTCTTAAAGAGTTGCTTTTTGGGCATTTCCCACAGTCGAATGGTAGGGTCATTGCTGCTAACCGCCAGATATTTACCATCGGGGGTAAAGGCGAGTTTCCAAATCGCATTGGCATAAACCGTTGTGATGCGCAGAAGTTGGCCTGTTTTAGGATTCCAGAGCTTCGTGGTGGCATCAACACCCCCACTGGCAAGATAATCTTCGCAAGGGCTAAAGGCGATCGAAACGATTTGAGATTGATGGGCTTGTAAGGACAATTCTACTTGCCCAGTTTGAAGATTCCAAACATTAATCATGCCATCATACTGACCAACCGCTAGATGTTGCCCACTGGGACTAAAACTCACACATTGCGGCTCAGATCCACAAGACCAGTTCTTGAGCATTTCTCCCGATTTGGTACTCCAAATGCGAAGCGTTCTATCAACACTGGCACTCACAATCTGTTTTCCGTCGGGGCTAAAGGCCGTTGCATTAATTTGTTGGGTATGCCCCGTTAAGCGATGTAGGAGTTCTTCACGTCCTAAATCCCACACAACGAGATAGGAATCAACACTACCACTCACAATTAGGTTTTCTATAGGACTCGACGCCAAAGTCCAAATGAGACTGGTATGGCCATTCAGCGTCTTAATCAATTGGCCTGAGGCAACATCCCAAACCCTCAGATGACTCGTCTCTTCACTCACCAATTGTTGGCCGTTGTGGTTGAATTCTAAGGCCATAACCCAACTGGTTGAGGCTTGGATTGTCAGGATGGGTTTCTGATCCGCCATACGCCAGATAACGACACGCCCTTCGCCATCCCCAGTCGCTAGAAGTGCACCATCCGGGCTGAATGCCATACTGCAAACCGGAGCAAATGGCTGATTGAATACCGTGTTTTTAAAGACGGCGTGGACAAAAGTGACCCCATGCAGACTCACGTGCTGTAAGTAGGCCTGATTAATGACGAGTGCGGATAAATCCTGACCTGTGAAGTCTACATCGAGCGCCCAGGTAAGATTGATAAGGTTGCCAGCGCTGTAGCCTGCAGTCTGACTTTTGCGGGATTGCAGGATGTTGAGGTGATGGCGAATCGCTTGATTTGGAGCAGATAGGGCTTGTCTCAGTTGTTCGGCTACAGGCTGTAAAATCAACCTTTCTTGGCTCTCGCGGATGAAGTCTTTGACGGTTGTTTTAATGAGTGAGTAGGCGACGACGGCCAATGATTCATAGGACGGTGTTTCAAAACAGTCTGGGTTGATTAGCTCATTGCTGACCCGCTCAACCAGGCGATCGCTCACATATTCCATGATGACCGGCTGCTGCGTATAGGTATTGCCCCGGCGTTGGATGAGCGATCGCCAACAGAGGGACTCCAGCGCTTCCAGTAAGCGTGGCATCGCACAAACAGGATAAATATCAGCCTTCAATTCGGCCAAACTTGTCCAGTCGCGATTGATAGCCAGCCAGATCATGACGGTCTTTTCGAGGGCACTGAGTCGCTCAAATTGGTGATCGAACAGGCGTTTTGCACCGTTGAACAGGACGACATCTTCTTCTAGAAAAAGCGCAATATCTCCAGCAAAAATATCTTGAATGGAACTGCTGACAATTTGTAGCGCCAGAGGGCTATGGTCACAACGCTCACACAGCTTTTCCTTCTCGGCCTGGGTTCCAGATAATTCCTTACTGTCAAGCAAGGCTAAAGCCACCTCGGATGACCCGCCGAGCTGCAACGATCGAACCGCAAGATTGACATCAGAAAAGGTTGCAACTTCCGCAGGTTTTTCGCGACTGGTCAGCAACAGGCAACTTTGATGGTTCGCTTGCCCAGCGACTAAAAATAATTCTCCATAAGTTTCATAGCCGTCACGATATTGCCCTGCCCGTTCCCCCCCTTTGAAAAGCGTTTCTACGTTATCCAAAATAACCAAGCAGCGGGACTGGCGGAGCCAATGCACAAATCGAGTCACGGAATAATTCATTTCCTGCTGGTCGGACAGGAAGGGAATCAGATCTCCCAGCAACGTGTCGAGGAGGGGCACATTCCGCAGCGATCGCCAAATAATAAAGTCAAACTCTGTCTGTAGGTCATTCGCCACCTTCGCCGCCAGAGCAGTTTTGCCAATGCCCCCCATACCCAGCACCGCCACCAACCGACAGCGATCTTGGTTGATCCATTGACCGAGCTGGACTGATTCGTCAGAACGGCCATAGAACAAGCTAATATCGGGAGCTTCGCCCCAGTCAATCTGAGCCGTTTTTGCCGGAGGTGATGTTACGGCGACAGCTGATTCACTGAGCAATACCTCATAGGACAACGGTGTTCTATTCGATGGTTGGAGAGAAGACTCTTCGTCCAGCAGCAACTGCTCATAAACCTGGCGCGTTTCGATGGAAGGGTCAATGCCCATCTCTTCCCTGAGTCGTTCCATGCATTGGTGGTAGACCTGCAATGCGGTCGGGCGATCGCCCTGCTGCGCATACAACCTCATCAGCGTTAAGTACCCCATCTCGCCCAAGGGATCTTGCTGAATAAGCTGTTGGCCATACTCAACGGCACTGCGCAAATCGCCCAGATTAGCGGTCAATTGGCAGAGGTCGGTCAGCACCCGCACCAATAGCTGATGAAATCGTTCGCGCTCTGCCAGAAGCCAGTCGTCGTAGCAGGTCAAAACCAGGTCATCTTGATACAGAGCGACGGCCTGTTTCAAAATTTCAGCTTGTGTTTGTGGATTTTCTGCTTGGCGTGCGGTGGCGATCGCATTTTCGAATTCCACCACATCGATCCACATGGGAACTTGCGGCTGCCACTGGAGTGTGGTCGAGGTAATATGCAGAATTTGATCCGAGTGGGGCAGGTTTTGCTTTAGCCGGAACAGGGCTCGTCTCAGGTTGGCCTTGGCCTGCTGGTCAGGAACATCTGGCCAAAACAATGCCGCGATACGGGAGCGCGGCTGCGGCGTCTGTGCTTTCAAAATTAAATAGGCCAACATCGACTGGTATTGATCAGACTGCAAACCCTCTACAGTCTGTCCATTCAACTTGACGCTCAAATTCCTGAAAAGCTGAATGCAAAGCCCTGTCGCCCGTGACACAAATTTAACCTTTTTTCTAAAGCTACACCTTAAACCGACTATACCAACCGTCTTCAAACCCTAACCTAGCGTCAAAGAGCCCATGCGGCATCCACTACGTTGGCGATCGTTCAATTATAGTTACACTTGCGTGGGGCAATCGGCTAGGTCAGCTTTTGTCTGGCTAGAACCATGGAAGAGCGATAAAAGCCATCCAGTAAAATTTGAGATAAAAAATGCTGTGCGGCCTAAAGTTTTTTGCCTCAACTAAAATTACGGGATGAAGTCAGCGGTAGAGAATCCCAGCAGTTCATCAATCTTCTGAGACATGGGAATTCCAAATCTCTGAATACTGTTCTCGAAAGGTCAACCAGGTATCTCGTTCAATTTCGGGGTCATTAGAGCGAACCACATTCATTGAAATTTGCAGATTTTTCAATGCCGTATCGAACTGACTTTTAGAGCAGCCATATTCCTGGATCATCTCGTTACGCAAGCTGGTGGTATCCCACGGCTCAACTCGAATCTTCTCGAAAATATGGGCGGATAATGGATTTAGCTGATCGATCGGCTTGTAGGCTGACTGAAAGTGAACGTTTCGCAAATAGTCCATCGACATCAACACAGCAAATCCGCCTTTGACCTTGCCGTAGAAAATCTCGTCGGGGAACTCCGCAGGCAGACGATTTTTCCAGTCCCACACGGCGGAAACCTTTTCTCCCCAGCCTTTTTCTCCCTTCTGTTTTTCAGGCAAATCGACATGTTCCCACAGGGAAGGGAGCTTGGTTTTGGCACTGTCGTAGATGGTGCATATCTGTAACGTCTGAATTAACAGCCGGGCTTCTTCAAAGGTTTTGATCATCAGCGCTGCCCCATGTGACATATCTGAATGGCAGGGAGGCGAAAAAGAAAAATCGGGATGGCGGGATTCGAACCCACGGCCCCTTCGTCCCGAACGAAGTGCGCTACCAAGCTGCGCTACATCCCGTAATCACTGATCAAGCGTATCACACGTGAGCAGGAGTGGGGGCAGGTGAGCGATGGGCTCAGCCCCACAGATAGGTTTGCATCACATTTTTGCAGCGTGGCTAAGCCGCGCTGCAAAAATCGAGCATTTTCGGTTTGGGGCTTAGTTGAGACGCTTGGCGTCGACGGTTTGCGGGGTTTTGATGGGGTTGGTCAGCCCTGCGACGGACAGCTCCCACCCGTTGGACAGGGTCAAGATTTGGGCATCATCGGTTTCGACATGTTCAACGACAATTTCTTCCAAATCCTTTTTGGCAACATAAGCCAACAGATTGCCATCGTCGTTCTTGCGGAGCATGACTTTCATGTGGGTTCCTCTATAGGAGATAGGTAACGGTTGAATAGTGTTCGGGTTGAGTTGGGACGGAATCGAGAAATTGGCCAGAGAAAAGGGGCGGCGATCGCCCCTAGCTTCTAGATATGGCCTCAACAGCCGCTGGGGGCAGCAGCTTTGGGAATCAGGTTTAGGAGTTCATCAACGGTGAGGTTGCGCTTAAGGTGGGTGGAGCGATCGCGAACCGCATCCAACACTTGCTGCCCACTGTCGGCATTGAGATCAACACCGTGGTCATGCAGGAGCTGGATCAGGTGATGCCGCCCAGAATGTTTGCCGACGACCAATCGCCGTTGCCGACCGACTTCGCCGGGATCGAACGGTTCGTAGGTGCTGGGGTTTTTCAGGACACCGTGGGCATGAATACCGGATTCATGGGCGAAGGTGTTTTCGCCCACGATCGCCTTCCAGGGCGGCACCGGGCACTGAACCGATTTGGCAACAAAGCGGGAGAGTTCGAGGAAATGCTGGGTTTTGATGCCCGTTTTGATACCGTAGATTTGCTTCAGGCTCATCACCACTTCTTCTAAGGCCGCGTTCCCAGCTCGTTCGCCCAAGCCATTGACCGTAGTGTTGACGGAGGTTGCTCCAGCTCGTACCCCAGCCAGGGCATTGGCGGTAGCCAGCCCCATGTCATTGTGGGTATGCATTTCCACCGGAATATCCAGAGCATCCACCAGCTTTTTGACTTTTTCGTGGGTGCTAAAGGGGTCGAGAATGCCGACAGTGTCGCAGAAACGGAAGCGAAAGGCTCCCCACTCCTGGGCATATTGCGCTGCATCGATGAGAAATGTCTCGTCGGCGCGGGAGCTATCTTCACCACCGACGCTGACCTCTAGCCCATGGTCGCGGGCAAAGTTGATGCAGTCGCGCAGCCGTTCTAGCATGGCAACCCAGCGGCCACCAAACTTCACCTGAATTTGCATATCCGATACAGGAATAGAAATGTGGACACGACGCAGGCCACAGTGAATGGAGGCTTCGATGTCGGAGACTACGGCACGGTTCCAGCCGAGCAGGTGGGCGTTGAGTCCGAGATCGGCGATCGCCCGAATCGCTCGGGCTTCGTCCTGCCCCATAGCAGGGATACCGACTTCGAGTTCATGGACACCGATGGCATCGAGGAACTTGGCGATCGCCACCTTCTCTTCAATGCCGAATGCAATTCCAGCAGCTTGTTCGCCATCACGGAGGGTTGTGTCGTTGATCAAGACGGGCGTAACGGTTGGAGAACAGAGCGAATGCGGTGAAGTATACATAGCAGCCTCCAGGGGCAAACTCAGAACAGGGTTGGAGTGGAGTGGAGCGTGAGTGAGCTAGTCGTTCGCAGGGTTAGGCTGGTCGGGGCGAGGAGGGCAGGTTTCCTTATCCTC
>JBCBSL010000016.1:0-27827 GCA_039819145.1 Cyanobacteria bacterium J06638_22 | reverse complement strand
GGCCTGAGGCCGCACACTGCTCATACTTCATTTGGGATTGCTATAGCACCCTAGACAGAAAAGCTGGACGCCGAATGGTCTGCTTTGAAATTATCAAAAATTTTTATAGGTGAAAGGGGACGCGATCGCTTCTCCGTGGTTCTCCTTAGTTTCTCAGTAGATACTCAGGCATAAATTACAGGCCCCTGATTTTTTAATGACTTGATTCTTCCAAAATTCATAAGATTGCTTGCAAAAGGTTGGCGATCGGTTGAAAACATCTCTGCAATTCTGCTGAACTTTTGCGACAGATCAGCTAGGAAATCGCTGTGAACAGTCTATAAAGCTGTGTGCATTTGCCCCAGGCAAATGGGCATGCTGATCCTATGAATCGCATAGAGTTGGGCGACCTCTCGTGCGGTTTCAGTTCACCCCACACAGATGATTTCACCGCTTATAGTTATGGCTAAAACACAGTTTTTCGTGCTCCTCTGGCATTACATGAATCAACCGCTATTCAATCGGCAATCGCCCGCCAAGCTCAACCCACGACGGTTCTGTTATACCTACCGTGTGAAATACTTGGAGCGGTGTTTGAGCCAAAACTTTCTCCCCGAAAAGCGGTTTCGCAATAAGGGGTAGAGGTTATGGGTCGTTCTTGATGGATGTCGGCGATCGCCTCAGTTTCTTTCACCTTGCCACCATCCATCCAGGCAACCGTTGCTCATCTCACCTGCCTAGTTTCGTTTTCACATTTCTCGGATTTCAATTTCTCTGTGCGGCATCTTCCATCCTCAAGCGAACTATTGTTTTATGCATTTGGATTAGAATAGATGATTTCCTGAAAACTAGACAGTTCCTAGCTTTCAGGAAATCACTGAATTTTACTTCAGTGCATCGTGCTACGTCTTTCCAACCAATCAACCTCTCAGGCTGTTCCTCAGACGGTGGGCTGAATCGAGCAAAACAGCATGTTATGGAAGCAAGGCAACGCTGGGCTTCCAAAGAATGAGAACCAGGTTGATTGAGTCCATTGCCTAGGGCAAGCAGCCCAACAGAAAAGCGGAGTACCCTTCCAACGGGTGCTCCGCTTTTCTATTGGGCTGCCAAATTGCGAAGATCTGAACTCAATCACTCATCCCGGCAGCGCGAGGGTTACAAACGACGGTCTGGTTTTGGTTTTCTAGAATTGGCATGACGGATAAAAATGGCTTGATAGGGACTGCAATCTCTGCCAAAGTAGTCAAGCGAAGCGATCGCCCCGACCCATTGCTTTTCCCTTGAGTCCGCTATCTTTACGCCTCTTCACCTCTAGACGTTTACTTCCCTGCCCGCCATGCCCTTTCCCCTTGATGATGAATTTTGGATTGAAACGCGGGATTTTCTCAAAGACCATGCCCGTGGCACTGATGCCATTCTTGCGCCCAACGAGTTCATGGAGTTCTTCCCAGGCACTTATCACTACAACGTGACCTATGCGCTGACGCCCGATGGCTTTGATTTCGTCGTCTTCCACAAAGGGATGGTGCATGAGGTGGAGCCACCTTTTGCGATCGCCGTATTACAACAATTCCAGCCAGTTTTCGCCAATCCCGTTTTTGTGGTGTACGCTCGCCAGGTTTCTAACTCGACGCCAGCCGTAGAAACGGCTCATCTGCGAGCCTTGCTGGATCAGCTTTCCTCCCTCGAAACCCTATACCAGGCACAGCAGCAAGCCCCACGCTATGCCTGCGTGATCACCACCTACAACCGCCCCCAGGGATTGGTGCGATCGCTCCCCCAAATCCTCGCCCTCGGGGCTCCCGTGGTTGTCGTGGATGATGCCTCCAGCGCGGAAGCCTACGAGGAGAACCAGCGCATTACGAATGAGCATGGTGTTCCATTACTGCGAATGCCAGAGAATCGTGGTTTGCCCAACGCTATCAACAATGGGGTGGGGTACTGGCTAGCGGATCCCGATATCGATTGGATTTCCTACTTTCAAGATGATGTGGATGTCCATCCCGACTTGTTCAAGGTATTTACGGCTATCCAAGATCCCCAGGAGCGTCCCTTGTTGACCGGACGGGATGCAGTTGAGCATCGCACCTACGACGTGACCAGCATCGGAGGCTACAAGGTCTATCTCAAGCGTTCGATGCCGGGGGTGCATCTTCATGCCCATCGGGATTACTGGCGAGCCGTGCTTCCCATTCCGACGCCTTATCTCGGAGCACCCAAACCCATCGGGCGTAAACATGGGCAGGGGGCCGACGAAGACTGGTGGATTACCGCTTGGTCTCCTAACTCGATTACTAAGCAGGGCAAGTATGCTCTGTGTGTGCCCGGGCTAGTGCGGACATTTGACCAAACAGGAACCGACTCTACTTGGCGGAATGTGGTGGAGGCCGACAATGATCAAGAGTTGACGGGTGCCGAGCAGGTCGATGCAGAGGCGATCGCCCAACTTGCTTCCCCCGCGATGTCTTCCGCTCCAGCACAAACCCTCGATGCAGAGCTGACCAATGCTCTAGCTGGCGTCAAAGTTTTAATGGATGGTTACAATCTGGAACTCGCGACAGGGACTGGCATCAAAACCTACAGCACCACCCTCGTTAAAGCATTGCAGGAGATGGGGGCGCAGGTGGATGTGTTACTCAGCCGTGACAGCAGCAAGCAAGACAAATTGCTGGATGAGGTTTTGTTTTTTGACCAACAGATTCGTCGAGGCAATATCATCACGGAATTGCTGGGGTTGTTCAAAGGAATGCTGAAGTCCTATACCGGCCCTTTCTATCGAGCGTGGCGACGGACAAGCATTGGTGATTTGGTGCTTAAAGAAGGGGAATTTGGGGCAGATTTTATTCGTTATGCCCAGTCTTTTAACCTGGCACGATGTTACGAAATTGCCAACTTTTCCTTTTCCTTATCCAATCGAATCACGGATATTTATATGCCAGAAAAAATGGATATTTGGCATGTAACCTATCCTCTACCGATTCGGATTAAAGGGGCTAAAAAAATTACGACCGTCCATGATTTAATTCCGCTGCGGCTACCCTACACAACCCTGGATAACAAGAAGGATTTCTACAGTAAGATTCGTAATGCCATTGATGATTCTGAAGTCATTATCGCCGTTTCAGAAAATACGAAAAAGGATTTATTAACCTATTTCGATGCCGATCCCGATCGCATTGCGGTGACCTATCAACCAGTGACCGTACAACCCCTGCAGGTTGAAGAAGGGGCGATCGCCCGTTACCTGCGGCGGTATGGCCTGGACTACCAAAATTACCTGCTGTTTGTCGGGGCGATCGAACCTAAGAAAAATGTAGGACGGCTGATTGAAGCCTATGCCAGCCTCGATACCGACATGCCCCTGGTCATTGTGGGAAAAAAAGCTTGGTCCTGGGAACGCGAGTTGGGGCGCATCGATTATCTATTTGATGGCAGCTCCAAAAAGGACGTAAAGCTGTTGGAATACGTGCCAATGGAAAGCTTGAAATACCTATACCAAGGAGCCTACTGCCTGGTCTTCCCTTCCCTCTACGAAGGGTTTGGGCTACCGCCCCTGGAAGCGATGACGTTGGGGTGTCCGGTTATCACCTCCAATCTCTCCTGCTTACCCGAAATCTGTGGAGCCGGAGCCTTGTACGCCAGCCCCTATGATGTGAATGATATTCGCAACAAAATCGAGAAACTGCTGAGCGATCGCTCCCTGCGCGACCAGCTTGTCGAAAAGGGGCGCGAAAATGCTCAGCGATTTTCCAAAGAAAACTACCAGAAACGCTTGAAAGCCGCTTATCTTAAAGCGCTCAATCGATTATGAAGCCTGGATTGTACATCCATAGGGTCGTGGATCTTTTTGTCCCCAACATGGTTAATGGTTCAACGACTCCCCGGTTTATTCGTGCATTGCTGATTGAGGGGATGATTTTTTCCGAGAGGGGGCGCGGTGCGCGGTAGCTCTACAGTTAACCGTGAAGCGCGGGGGATAGCCAGAAGAAAACGGGTCTTGAGACAATGCAAAAGTAACCATCAGAGCATTGCTATGGACCCGCAATCTCAATTCTGCCCTAATTTGCAGTGTGTCATGCGAGGAGTGGTGGGAGGGACGCACCTGCGTATCCACTCTCACAAGGACAATCGTTACCGTTGTCGCCATTGTGGCAAAACCTTTAGTGGTCGGGCGAATACGGCTTTTTACCGACTGCACCACCCCGAGGCTGAAGTCGAGCAGGTCATCACCTTGCTGGGGTACGGTTGCCCGGTCGCGGCGATTGTCATGGCGTTTGGATTGGACGAGCGCACCGTATTAGCGTGGGCCCAACGAGCCGCCAAAGCCAGTGCAGGCGTCCATCAGCAGTACATCGAACGCTGGCGGGAGGTGAACGAAGTGCAATGTGACGAGATGCGGGTGCGGATTCAAGGGGCGATTGTTTGGATGGCTCTGGCCATCGAGAGCAAGACCCGGTTGTGGTTAGCGGGGACGGTTAGGTTCCAGCGCGATATGACCTTACTCAAACAGCTGTTGAAGCAAGTCAAAGCCTGCGTGAGTGCGCTCACCTTAGGGGTGTTAATTGTCACGGACGGACTCAATCTGTATCCACGGGCCATTCGTCAGACCTTTCGCGAACCCGTTCCGACCGGTAAACGGGGGCGGCCTCGCTTACACGCATGGCCGCATGTGTGTATTGCTCAGGTGGTCAAAGCTTATCGAGGCCGAACGCTGGTCGGGGTGGAGCGGCGGATCGTGCAAGGGAGCCCAGAGCAGGTCGAGGCGTTGCGCTACAAAGCCAGGGGAGCGGGGGTCATCAACACGGCCTTCATTGAACGGCTCAACGGCACCTTTCGGGCTCGTATTGCGCCTTTAGTGCGGCGTACCCATGCTTTGGTACGTTCCCCATCCCGTCTCGACGATGCCATGTGGTTGGTCGGAACGGTGTACAACTTCTGCGATGACCACCGCAGCTTACGGTTGATGGGTCTGGTTGGGGGGCATCGTTGGTTAGCTCAAACCCCGGCGATGGCCGCCGGGCTCACCGACCATCGCTGGTCGGTTGGCGACCTGTTACGGTTTCGTGTGCCCCCTCCACCCTTGCCGCCACCCAAGGGTTCACCCGGTCGTCCACGCAAATCCCAACCTCCCCCGCAAACCCTTCACGGTTAATTGTGGAGCTACCCGGTGCGCCCCCTCTCAGAAAAAATCATCCTTGGATTCTGCGACCCCATCTATTTAGACCTTCCCTGCAGACGCGCTAGAACGCGAAGACTCCATCCAGCATTGCCAGATATTCCACAGCAGAGGCACCGATAAACTGGCGATCCAGAAATAGAACCCTATGCGAAGCTCATGGAGCTGCATCGTGCTTCCAGCACCATTCATTGGAATTTCTTGCTGAAAGAGGAGGAGCGTATTCAACGCCACAACTAAAGCCAAAATGCACATCGCGATATTTAGCCGCCAAAGCCGCCCCGCCATTAATCCCAAATTGAAGAAGTGGAGCAGGTTTGCATACCAGGCAATCTGTTGATAAAAAATGGCAAGCCATCCCATCAGCAAAACTTGCCATCCTGGCCAGATATAGGCTTCCGGGTCATCAGGCGGAATCAGCGGATTACTGGCGGGTGCAAATTCTAGCGCGGTTACAGCCAGGGAAACACCATACAGAGCTGAGCTAATCAAAATGGGATAAATGACATTGGAGTGATGTCTCATAGGTCTTCTCCGAGCCAAGCGGATTGCCGATCGCCATATTTACTCCTTAGGTTAGTCGTGAGCAGCAACCACCTATGCAACGTTGAAGGCCATCGGACTCTTTCCATCTCCAAATTTACGTATAAAAATACACCTTAAAAACACTTGGGAGAGGATGAGCTATGCCCACCCTCTCCCTGGAGTTCTATAGCGGTTCGCAACCACATCAAGACTAAAACGGTTGTGTGTGGCGCGGCGCGCCACACACAACCGTACTTAACTAACGCGCACGGTGCTATAGTTTTGCAGTTCTAGTTTGCTGCGACTTCCTTAGCTTTGAGTTGGAGACACTAAACGCTCAAACGCTTCTAGCGGTGTTCCTCCGGGAATGAGCAAATCGTTCATTACAAAGGAGGGAGTCCGGTTAAACCGGAGTTCTTGGGCGAGTGCTTGGTCTGCCGCTACCGCCTCTCTCGACGCCGAACTGGTGCGATCGCGATCAAACTGATCCATGTCTAAACCCAGATCGCTAGCAATCTCTTGGTAAAGCTCGTCTCCCAATCGCTCTTGATTCGCAAAAAGAGCGTCATGGTAGGGCCAGAATTGGCCTTGCTGTTGGGCAGCCCAAGACGCTCTGGCGGCGGGGATAGCCTCGGGGTGAATTTGAGTCAACGGCAGATGCTTATATACATAGAGGAAATTATCCCCATAGTTTTCGACCAAGGTTTTCATATCCCCAGAAGCCCTGGCACAAAAGGAGCATTGAAAGTCCGAAAACTTAAACAGAACCCGTTCAGCCTCTGGATTACCACGGGTAGGCGATTGACCTATCACCTCGGCTCGATTCTTCGACAAAATGACCTCAGCAATCAGATCCTGGTGCTCCTGAAAATTGTCAGGGGTCGCCGCTCGGTTGCCCAGCGGCAGCATTCCCAGCAGAGGCAACAGCACAACGGCGAAAATACCAAGCACAACAAAGAAGGCTCTAGAGCGGGCACGTTTTGAAAATTTAGCCATATTTTTCCTTCTAGGGCAGGATAAAAAGATAACGTCACAGACAAGGTTCAACATTCACGAACAGCCATTACTCCTCTCTATCTGGGGGTTTCAGACATTTCTTGAGGGAGGGTGAGCTAGAAGCAGTCGTAGGCGATCGCCCCCAAGGTTCTAGCTAGAGCCGCATCTATAAAGAACCTCCAGTCGTATACGAGTGAGCCGCCCAATCGGATGCGCAATTTCAGAAAATCTTATGATTTATTTTCCAAAGCCCTACTGTGCATAACTCCTAGCCATCTATCTCATTCTTGTGAGTACCGAACCCCACAACGCCGCTGGGTTGCATAGGTTAGACGATCGTTGAAATAGATACCGATATTCCTCTCAAAAACAAATACCTGTAGAAACACAGCAGAGCACGGATCCATGCCCCGGCGCTCTCGGGAAGGAGTACACGATGATTAGACTCGGATTGGTGCTAACTGCCTACTTCTTGATTAGTTTTTTTCTGTTTTTCATCACGTCCAATACAATCATGGGGGCGATTGTTTACCTATTCTTGCTCCTCCCCTTTTGCGCAGCACTGCTGCTCGCCTGGTGGATCGTAGCGTTACAAAATCGCACAAAGACTGCACGCATTAATTACCGAATCTGGAGTGTCGTTTTGGCCTTACAAATCGCCACTATGCTCGTGGCTCCCGGTAACTGCTTTGGAGCCAAACAAGGCGATCGCTGCTACTCCAACCTTCAGATCTTGGTCGGCAGCGCGCCTCGTAGTGGTTCTAGCTCTCTAGTACATTGGCGTTTCGTCGAAGATTCCTTTTATGGGCTAGCCGCAGCGTACGGCGCCGCCGTATTAGTTGGCGTCGTTACCGCCCACAGAAGTATGCATGAGAGAGACATTTGATTGACGACCATGCGACTTCTCTTCTTCCCATTTCTGCAGTTTAGTCGGCCTCATCTCCAGCGCTATTTAGCTGGGAAAACTGTGCTGATCACTGGCGCAAGCTATGGCATCGGCGAGTGTTTAGCAGAGAGTCTGGCAGATACGTCAGCCTATTTACTTCTCGTCGCTCGCACAGAGGCCAAACTCTTGGAGGTGAAACAACGGATCGAAGCGAAAGGGGGGCGCGCCGACATTTTTCCCTGCGACCTGAGACGTGAGGCCGAGGTGCAAGCGCTGCTTCACAGACTCAACCAACTGCCAGGGGGAATCGACATCTTTGTAAGCAATGCGGGAAAATCCATTCGTCGCTCGATCTTTGATTCCCTCGATCGCCGCCACGACTTTACCCGCACCATGAACCTCAATTACTTTGCCCCCGTGCAACTGATGCTGGGTCTCATTCCTACCTTCGTCGCCCGTCACGGGCATGTCATCAATATCTCAGCGGTGAATGTATTGCTCATTCCGGCGCCTCAATGGGCCGCTTACCAAGCATCCAAGACCGCATTCGATCAATGGTTTCGCTGCGTTAGCCCAGAGCTAAATGCGCGGGGTGTCCGTACCACATCCATCTACCTCCCCCTCGTCCGAACTCGCATGATCGAACCAACCCAAGCTTATAAGACCATGCCCGCCATGCAGCCCGAGCAAGTCGCACAACTCATCTGCAAAGCCATGCTCTCTCACAAACGCACCTATGCGCCTTGGTGGCTTTTCGCCGGACAAGGTGCCTCAGTGTTGTTTCGAGGGATATGGGAATTCGCAATGGGTCGTTACTGCAGACGAAACCCATAGGGAAGCAATGATTATGCTCATCCACAAGCTCTACCGAACGCGATTGCTGACACCGACTGGGCTATTTCGCATCGCTGAAGCGGTTGTGAAAACAGGTGTTAACCTGATGGCACTGCTCCGCGTTACAGCTCACTTGCACCCGAATAGCGATGCGATTCGGGATGATCACGGGCAATGCACCTATCACCACCTCTGGCAACAGGCTGAAGCGTTAGCCATAGCCTTGCAGCAAGAGTATGGCATTCAGCCGCATCAAAAAGTGGCGATCGCTTGTCGTAACCATGCCGCTGAGATCAAAGCCATCTTTGCAGCATCGCGCCTGGGAGCGCATGTCTTTTTACTCAACCCAGAGATGAGTGCCGACCAGATGCAGTCGTTGGTCGAGCGGCTGGCAATCGACTTCTATATCTATGACCCACCTGGCGATCGCCCCTTACCCCCATGGCTAAACGCGGCTTTGCAGCAAGGCAAAGCGTTACCGGCATACCATGCAACTAATCCTTCCATCGATCAACTATCGTTGTCCTCTCAACGGAAACCATCACGGCTCAAAACCGTTAAGACAGGCAATATTGTGGTGATGACAGGCGGTACAACGGGCCAGCCCAAACCCGCCAGCCGTAAACCTTCGTTGTTCAACTTTTTGCCCCCATTCATTGCCCTGCTCGAACAGGTCCACCTCGATCGCTATCGATCACTCTACATTGCAACTCCGATTTACCATGGCTTCGGCTTAGCCGCCTTGCTCATCGGCATGATTCTTGGGGCAGAGCTGTATGTCACCCAACGCTTTGAAGCCGCTCAAGCTTGTTCTCTGATTGACACCTATCAGGTCGAAGTCGTTACCCTTGTGCCACTGATGCTGCAACGGATGGTGCGAGAAAACGGGCGATCGCTCTCCTCTCTCCGATGCATCCTTTCGGGGGGCGCAGCGTTAAGCCCAACTTTGACCCAAGCCACGCTAGAACAACTGGGCAATGTTCTTTTCAATCTGTATGGCACATCCGAAGCGGGGTTCTGCATTTTGGGAAGCCCTGCCCTACTGCGAAAAAAACCCGCCTCCATCGGACAACCTGTATGGGGCGTCAACGCCAGAATTGCAGATGCCGCAGGTGACGCCATTCATCAGGGGGAAATTGGTCGCCTCTGCATTCGTAGCGCCTGGTCGACTCGCCAGAAACGCTGGATCGAAACCGGAGATTTGGCTTACCGTGATGCGGATGGCGATATCTTTCTTTGTGGCCGCGTGGATGACATGATCGTCTCTGGTGGCGAGAATGTTTATCCTGTGGAGTTGGAAAACGTCCTTCTGCAACATCCTGAGATAGAGGCTGTCGCCGTGATTGGAATCCCCGATGCAGAATTCGGACAACGATTGAAGGCAGTCGTAGTTCCAACGCAGGGCACGATGCTGAACAAATCCCTGTTACGGGAGTGGTTGAAACCGCGAATCGCCCGATACCAAATGCCCGCCGTCATTGAGCTTCGCAGCCATTTACCCTACACTGCTCTCGGCAAACCTGATAAGAAGGCGTTACGCGGATGAGAAGAATAACAAAGCTTTTTGGAGCATTATCCAGGGAAATAGCATTATGACTTCGTCTCTGACCAATATCTTGCATGCCCGCGCCCGACTCGGAGAATGTCCTCTATGGGATGCTGATCGCCAACAGCTTTTCTGGGTTGATATTTATAATCACCGAGTCCACCAGTTTGATCCGGAAACGGGGCAAGATCGATATTTTGACACTGGGGACGTGGTGAGTGCGATCGCCCAAGCAGGGACAAACCGCTTGCTCATCGCCTTACGCGATCGCCTTGCTTTTTTAGATCTCGAAACAGCAGCCATCACCCCATTAATCCAGATTGAGTTTGCCCATCCCGCAGAAACACGCCTTAATGATGGGAAGTGCGATCCCCAAGGGCGATTTTGGATTGGGTCTTGCAGCGAAATCGCTGAGCAAGCCGCCCTCTACCGCTACGATCCAGATGGTTCCCTGCATTCGATGGAAACAGGGCTAACCATTTCTAACGGGTTGGGATGGAGTCCAGATGGTTCAACTTTCTATCTGACGGACTCTGCTCAACACAAGATCTTTGCCTATGACTTTGAAGCAAATAAAGGAACAATTCAGAACCGCCGCGTTTTGGTTGACCTGAGTCACGAAGCCGTCGAACCCGACGGACTTGCAGTGGATGAGGAGGGGTATCTCTGGTCAGCACTTTGGGATGGCTGGGCTGTCGTGCGTTTCGATACCAGCGGCAAAGCAATAACCCGTATTGAGATGCCCGTGCCCCGACCCACAAGTGTTACGTTTGGGGGCAATGCCTTGCAAGCCCTATACATCACCTCAGCATCCGTCGAGTTGAGCCAGAAAATGATTCAGCAAAGCTATACCTCGGGCGACTTGTTTTACTGGCCAACCCAAACAACAGGAGTTCCCATCCATTCTTTCGGACGCTCGTGATAGCCTCTGCTCAAGCGATATCCACTCAGCTTCAGCAGAGTTTTAAGGTTCTGGGCGATCGCATATCTTAGATCTACAGTGATGGAACAACCGCTTACACCGCCGCAAGGTAGCTCTGGAACTGTTCGATTGACAAATCGATAGAGCTTTTCGCCGATAGCATCACAGCTTTGTGGCCAGAGGTTTGGGCTTCCTGGAAAAAGGTTGTTAGTTCTTGAGTGGAAAGTGCATCTTCTCGCCAATAGCACCAGCAGATCTTCTGTCGATGATCGTCATAGTGCCCCGACGCTTCACCCAAAACATAGTTCACGAAAATACCATAGAGGGTGTACTCAGAAAGATCGTTCACTCCACACAAGACATCCACCCAGTTTCGGTCGTTGTGGTTCTTCTCAAGTAGCCGATACATCTGAAGCAGATGGTCTCGTCTCCAGGTAACAATCTGGTGGACATAGAAATCGTAACAGTCAATGTCAGCCGGGATACCGAGCAACTTCTTGGCAGTAACCTTCCACTTTTTGCCAACCTCGATATCCATATCCGTAGAATGCTCAACTCTGAACAGCCTGACCTTGTTACCCTCATTGATCAGCTGAGATACATCGAACTTGTCAATGAATGCTACATCAGAGTCGACAAAGACCAGCACATCCTCTTTCACATATTCTGCTGCTGCCAACTTCACAATTTGCTGAATCAGCCATCCTCGAATCAACCAGTTTCCTGACTTGTAACCCTTAAGATTTAGCCAGAAGTTTTTCTTGTCATAGAAAGGAATTCGCTTAATCCAGGAAGGAAGAATATCCTCCTTGGTTAATATCACTGTGTTTGCATCTGCTAGCTGGTTGAAAAGCGCCAGATCCTTACGCTCAACAATAAGGTAGTGTTTGACTGGCACAGAAATGAATTGTTTTATACTCCAGCAGAGTAGCTTACAGCGTTGAAAGTCGGGTGCATAGCTGGGCGTAACAAACGCAAATGTAAGATCGTCTACAACCGTATTAGATTCTTGCTCAATAGCATTCTCTAAAACATTCATGAGGCTAGACTTACTCCAAACCAATTTGCACAGTAAAGGGGGACAGCACGGTTTCAGTCTATTTAGACCCTTCTAAAGCTGCCTACTTTTGGAGAGTCACCTTCAACAAGACTCTATTAATAGAGGATGAATGCAAAGAATCGGCAAAGGATATCAATTTCTTCAGGATTAGCTCCACAGCTCTAATCAACTAAATTCAGGAGAATACTTATGTGGAGCTACGCCTCTTTCCTGAATCCGGTCGATTTTTCTAAAGCTCTAGTGAAACGTCAATCATTTTCTGTAAAGTCAGACATAGATATCTCTAAGTAAAGGGCAAAATAAAGCACTTTTAGTTCTGAGGGGCGCAGGCATCACTGGCGCTACTCAAAATTCAGGACTCTAGCAAGGTTCTAATTTTTTTGTCTTACACATAGAGATATATACTCAACCCAAGTGTGGGCTAGTAGCAAAAAACTTCCAGCAAGAAGCGCTAGCAATGCTGTAAACTAGCGTGGAATTTTTGCATCTTCTTGGCTGACCCATGGAATCAAGTTTTCTCACTGCCGTTTTTCTACCACTAGCTCTTTTTATCATCATGCTAGGGATGGGCTTGGGGTTGGAATTAGACGACTTCAAGCGGATTTTTATCGAGCCGAAAGCCGTGATCTTGGGACTCTTGGCTCAGCTCGTCATGTTACCCTTGGTGGGTTTTCTACTAGCTAACGTTTTTTCTCTCACACCAGAACTCTCCGTTGGACTGATCATCATCGCCGCCTGTCCAGGTGGCCCGACATCTAATCTGATGACCTATCTAGCGAAGGGGAACGTCGCCCTATCCATTACCCTAACAGCCATCAGCAGTTTGATTACAGTCTTTACCATTCCGCTGGTGGTTAACCTGGCTATGCAGCGCTTCCTGCAAGAAGCCACAACATTACAATTGCCTTTCATAGAAACAGTCATACAGATTGCAGTCATTACTTTCATTCCCGTAGCAATAGGGATGATCCTGCACGCCAAAGCGCCGCAGTTTGCTGCCACGATCGAAAAAGGCGTGAAGTGGCTATCGCTGTTTTTCCTCGGCCTGATTATTGCAGGCTTACTGATAAGAGAAAGGGCAAATGTCGCGAGCTTTTTCTTGCAGGTAGGGGGAGTCACCTTCTCACTCATGGTGTTAACCATGGCCTTGGGGTATGCGATCGCCACCTTGTCACGGCTCAATCGCCCAAATGCAGCGGCGATCACCATCGAAGTTGGCATCCAAAATGGCACCTTGGCTATTGCGATCGCCAGCGCTCCGACCTTGCTCAATACACCCGGCATGGCTATCCCGGCTGCCATCTATTCTTTATTAATGTTCCTTGTGAGTGGAGCCTTTGCCTGGTGGATGCAACGCCGCCCTGCAATGCATGCATAAATAACGTCAACCCAATGCGCGAGTGAAACGAGACAGACAGCGTTGCTAATTCTGGGGCCGTAAGAAGAAAAGGAGCATGAATCGAATTTCGTTTCGATTCATGCTCCTTTTCAGTAACGCCAGACAGATATTGCTTATTCGCTACTATGGCCTATTTATAGCTCATCACTCATTTAACGTAAGTTTAGCGTAAGTCACTTAAACGACTAGTATTTCTTCAGGCAGCCACATTTCTTCAGACAGATTGAGCACACGCCTCTATCGCTCCAGGCCAAGAAACTGTCGCGAAAATAAAGAGCCAGGACTCCTGAGTAAAAGATGAAGCCGTACTTCCCCTCAACAGTCTATACTTACATTAAACTTACGCTAAATAGCGTTTAGCTCCAAATTAGCCTTAAACTCCGTTCATCCCCGTATGGCACGTCCTGTTGATCCACGTTGTGTAGCCTGTGTTCAGCTTTCTGTAGAAGAGGCTCGGCAGCAAGAGTGCTGGGTCGAATCTCGATGCCATCGCCGTCGCTCCCACTACCGCCATCGCGTTCGCCTGCGCTGTCAGGCTAGCCTCCAGCGGCAGCAGCCCACTGTAGCAATAGAGCCTATTGCCGTTTCCAGTAGCTATGCGGCATTTCTGGTGTTGTATCGCAGTAGCAAAGAAGCTCCCGTCCATGCTGTAGCCGCAGAGATCTGGCAGGGAAGTACTAAAATTGGACTGACGCAAGCAATTCACACCTTTGGGTTGAAAGCTATTCCACAGAATCAGGCTGGAACACGGGTTAAACCTATTCAAGCTGTTATTGCAGAGCTGCTCAACATCCTCCACCAACAGTTCAAGATCACTGGCTTTGAATGGGAGGTCATCGAGTTGCCTCCTTCGGTCTGTCCACTGCGTCCTTGTCCATTGCATCCATCAGACTCCTAATGAATGCACTCAACCTGCATGCACTCAACACCGCTTTAGCAGAGGCGATAGGCAATCCAAAGTCAGCCAAGCTGAATGCGCTGTGGGCATTGCTCATGGAAACGTTAGCGCCGCTTCCTCAGCGGCAACAGTTTGAGATTGCTGGAGATGTCATTCTGAAAATGGCCGACATTCTCGCCCAGCGCGCTCAAATGTTACTCAACAATGAAACCCCTGAAGCCGCTGACATTTCAGCACAGCGCTTAACGCGAGACCTGATCGATCCCTTTACACGCTCGATGCAGTTCAATGTCAGCGGCTTCATGAAGCCGAAGCCTGCTCGAAAATCCCGCAAACGAGCGATCGCACCAACCGACTCTGTCGTTGGAGAAGTTGATAAAGCCACACTCATCGCCGTCGTCGAGCAAGAGGCCGCACAAGCGATCATCGAGCTTTCCCATGAAGAGGCGATCTCTGAATGGGGACAAAAGCTGCAACCGTACCTCCAAGGACAATCCTTACCTTTGGTGGAATTGGGCGATCGGTCAAACATGCCTCTCGTACAAGTTTGGATGACCGCGTTGCTCAATGCACAGTTTGAACTGAGCCAAACAGGCCAGTTCTATCAACGTGATGGCGTTGTTGTCTGCGCTGTTGATTGAGCGCCCCCCCTCTCCATAGTTATTTCAAGGAGTTTGATGATTTCTGGGGCGCAGAGTGCCCCAGAAATCATCAAACTGCGTCAGTCCTTCCGATCAATCGCTAGGATGAATAACGTTAGGATGAATAGGTTGTGATAGCTACAGGAATGCCACCCAAGTTATGTTGACTCGTCGAGAGCTACTTGGATTCCTTGGAGGAAGTGCAGCAGCTTTCTTAGCTGGATGTTGGCAGGGCGTCGCATCCCAATCAACACAACCTTCCATCCAGTCCTCATCGGAAGCTGTCACTCTCGATCCTTGTGTAGTCAGACCACAGCAATCAGAAGGTCCCTTCTTTGTTGAGGAGCGTCTCAACCGTTCCGACATTCGCTCCGATCTCTCCGATGGTTTGATCAGGGCTGGCGTTCTACTACAGTTGACCTTTCGAGTTTTACAGTTGCGCGATCGCCGTTGTACCCCTTTGAGTGATGCAATCGTAGATCTATGGCATTGTGACGCCGAAGGCCGTTATTCAAATGCCGATAGCCTACAAGGCAATACCAGTGGCCAGCAATTTCTGCGGGGATATCAGGTCACAGATGCTCAAGGACTCGCTCAGTTTGTGACGATTTTCCCCGGCTCTTACCCAGGTAGAGCAGTGCACATCCACTTTAAAGTTCGCAGCGATAGAATTCGCAGCAATCAAGCATCGAATCAACTCTACGAATTCACATCACAGCTTTATTTCGATGATGCGATCACTGAAGCCGTCCTGGCACGTCCTCCCTACACCCAAGGGGGAGCTTGGACATCGAATCGTAGAGATGGGCTTTTTCAAGGAGGAGGCGAACAGCTTCTGCTTGATTTAGCAGACTTTCCAGGCGGTTTTGTTGGGGAATTTCCCATCGCGCTTGATATGGACGCTTGATGTGGATGCTTGATAAGGTCAAATAGATAGCGTCACAGACAAAATCCTTACTCAAACACAGCAGCACATAACAAAAATTCGACTCAATTTCAGCCCTTTCTCTAAAAGTCTGGACTTTTAGTTGATACATCTGATCAATCTTGCGGCAAAATTATAGTAAAAGCCCAGACTTTTAGAAGGCAAAAATGCAAAAGCGCATCGCAATCATGTCGAATGCTGGGGGAACGGGAAAAACGACCTTTGCCGTCAATCTCGCCTATCAACTCGCTCGCATGGGGCAATCTGTTGGCCTTTTAGGCTGTGATCCAAATGGATCGTTGACATTATTCGCCGGACTTGATGATCCACCAGAACCCAAGCAAACGTTGGATCATGTACTAGACACGGGCTTTTCGGGGGATTACCCACTTTACCCGGTATGGCGCGATCGCATGGAAGGGATTGATGCTGTTTTGGGGGGATTAGTGCTAACCCAAACCGCAAAGCGCTTAGAAAAAGAGCCTCGTGGAGCCTACCTTCTGGCTGATGCCCTAGAAGATCATCCTTTGCCCCATGATGTATTGTTGCTAGACTGTCCTGGAACAATTGAACGGTTTCATGAGGTTGCTCTTAGCGCTAGCACTCACGTCTTGGTGGTCATCCGCCCCGTCGACAAAGATATCGATGCGGGTTTCAAGCTGCTTAACTGGATCTACGACGCCCGCAAGATTTTGCGGCTGAAACCTGCTCCAGAGATTTTAGGGGTGTGTCCCAACGGATTTCGCAAAGACCTGGCCATGCATCGAGACAATATGGGAAATGATCCGGAGCGATCGCTTCCCGAAGCGCTGAAGGCAATAGGCATTCACGAATTTCCCACCATCCGAGAGAGCGCCCATCTCACAAATGCATCGGCCAACGGATTGCCCTTGGGTATTTGGCGAACCGGTGAAAGCATTAACAAAGCATTTGAGGACATCGCACAAACGATAGTGGAGGTTTGATATGGCGAAAGGAAACCGCCGACCCATCACCGCAATGGCGCAGGGAGCAATTAGTGCGCAAAAAGATGATGAAATTGAGCGTCTCAAACAGGAATTGGACTCCGTAGCAAAAGATAGTAGTGGGCAAGGTACAATCGACCTTCCAGTGGATCGCATCTTTCCGCTGAAGATTGCCACGCACGGTGAGGGTCGAGTCATCCATCAACCGCGCAGTTACTTTGATCAAGATCGGTTGGATGCATTAAAACAATCGATTGCAGAGAATGGGCTACACGAGCCTATCTTTGTCCGTCAATTGTCAGATGGGCTATTTGGCATTATTGACGGGGAAAGACGGTGGCGCTGCCATAAAGAACTCGGTAAGACCACAATTCCCGGCTTCATCCTTGAGGGGATCAGCGATGAAAAAGCATTGGAGCGATCGCTGACTAGCCACTGCTTACGCGAACAGGTCAGCCCTTTGGAGCAAACAATCTCGATTATGAACCTCCTACGCCTACGGTTGGCGATGGATGAAACCACGGTTCGTCGGCTGTTATATGCCCTCAATAATGCAGCAGTCGGCAACAGCAAAACCGCAGATTTTGCGACCCATCAAGCTCAAACCGTTCAAGGTATTTTGAATTCCTTGGGCCTACAGTTAGGTAGCTTGGTTGCAAGACTACCGCTGTTAGATCTCCCCATCTACCTGCGAGATGCTGTGGAAGGCGGCAAAGTCAATCCCACAAACGCGCTTTTGATTGCCCGCAGTCCAGAAACCCTACACCACCAGCTGCTTGAACAGGGATCGACTCTCAGCAAACGAGAACTCCGCCAATTTATCAGGGAGCTAAAGCAGTTTCAGGATATTCCTGTCTCAATCAACGGAAATGGTATCACGGCTCAAAAAGCTGAAGAGGAAGACAGTCAGCCCTTGACGGATATTGTCGCGGCTAAGTGGAAGAAAATTCAGCAGTCGAAATTCATGAAGACAGGAGGAGACTCGCGTGTTCAAAGAAAACTGATCAAAGTTCGCCAGTTGCTGCAAGAAATCGAAGACTACATTGCAACAAAGTGATGGGATGACTCGCTTCGTTCCTTCAACAAAATAGCCTTCGCGCAAAGGCCTCCAAAATCACCATAGCCACTCTGGCCACATCAATCGATAGCTTCATATTCAGATTCAAACCGATCTGAGAATTTGATCCACTGCGTCACACCATCGCCAAAACACCTACGGAAGTTTAGGTTAGCCTAATTTAGTGATTAGCGATTGTTGTACCAAAACATTCTTATACAATTTCCTAACTTATAAAAATCACAAGCTTTGCACAAGAATGAAGATCCAGCACTATAGTCGATAAAACTTTAGTGTGCCAAAGCGCATCTCAGTAAGCCTAAAGCATGGCAAGAGGGGTGGGGTGTGTCGGGGCAGGAAAAGCTTTGTCCAACATCGCAAGTTCGGCTTCTGTCAGCTTGAGGTCGAGGGTAGCGTAGTTTTGCTCGACATGGGCAATGTTGCTGGATTTGGGAATTACGATGACATCTGGTTGGTGCAATAACCAAGCGATCGCCACCTGAGCCGTGGTTACATTTCGCTCGTTTGCAATTGCCTTAAGCGTAGGTTCATTCAACAACCGCCCTTGCTCAATCGGCGAGTAGGCCATGACAGGGATGCCGCGCTGCCGACACCAGGGCAATAAATTCACCTCAACTCCCCGCCGTTGCAAATTGTAAAGCACCTGGTTCGTGGCGATCGCCTCCCCTCCCGACAAAGTCATGGCCTCTTCCATATCGTCTACATCAAAGTTACTGACCCCATAGCTGCGAATCTTCCCCTGCCGCTGAAGGGTCTGAAACGCATCCAGGGTTTCAGCAAGGGGCACAGAACCACGCCAGTGCAGCAGATAGAGATCGAGGTAGTTGGTCTGCAAGCGTTTGAGACTGCGCTCACAAGCGGCGATCGCTCCTTGCTTGGACGCATTGTGTGGATAGACTTTACTCACCAAAAATACCTCTTGGCGACGAGTGGTAATGGCTTCAGCAATAACGTCTTCGGCACCTCCTTCCCCATACATTTCCGCTGTATCAATCAGGGAAAGACCTAACTCTAAACCGTGACGCAGGGCAGCGATTTCACCCTGGCGATCGCGTTTCCGCTCACCCATGCGCCAAGTTCCCATGCCTAAGACGGAAATGGACTGTCCAGAAGGTAGTTGTAGCGTTCGCATGGTCAGATTTGTTCCTTGCGTTTCGTCTTTACTGTGTCATTAAGTTCTGCGGAATCAAGTAGTTTCTCGATGAGAAATCAATCGCCCTGATGCCGTTACAGGGGCATAGCTTTTCAAAGAATAACTGGGTTTTGGGTCGTTGAACATCGCTAAAAGGAGTAAATGCGCGATCGCCAGCAAAAACATCCCTTACAGCATCTCTATTACAACATCTGTACTAAGCTAAGGATTACAGCGTTGGTTCTGTGTTGTCCGCCATAAAAATGTCCAAGTCATCTCCTCTTTTCCCTGAAGACAAACAATATTCTGCCTTCTTGCAAGACTTGAAGGCGCGGATTCGTACCGCTCAGGTGAAAGCAGCGATCGCGGTCAATCAAGAGCTTATTTTGCTTTACTGGCAGATTGGGCAAGATATCCTGATACGCCAGCAAGCCGAGGGATGGGGTGCGAAGGTTATCGAACGGCTTTCCCAGGACTTACAGCGCGAGTTTCCAGACATGAAGGGGTTTTCTCCTCGTAACCTGAAGTATATGCGAGCCTTTGCTCAAGCCTATCCTGATGAGCAAATTGTGCAGCGTAGCGCTGCACAAATCCCCTGGCGACACAATCAGGTTTTACTAGATAAACTCAAAGACTTGGAACAACGACTCTGGTATGCTCAGCAGTCTTTTGAACATGGCTGGAGTCGTAACGTCTTGGTGCTGCAAATCGAAAGCGGACTATTCCATCGGCAGGGTGGAGCAATTACCAACTTCGAACGTACCCTGCCTTCAACCCAATCAGACATCGCGCAACAACTCATTAAAGACCCCTACCACCTTGATTTTCTGACCATCAGCCAATCGGTGCAGGAGCGGGAGCTTGAAAATGCGCTAGTCGAGCATATTCGGGAATTTCTGCTGGAGCTGGGAGTTGGCTTTGCCTTTGTGGGCAATCAGTATCGTCTAGACGTATCGGGGAACGAGTACTTTATTGATTTGCTGTTTTACCACTTGAAGCTACGGTGCTTCGTGGTGATCGATTTAAAGGTCACAGAGTTTCGTCCAGAGTACACGGGCAAGATGAACTTTTACATCGCCGCTGTAGATGATCTGTTGCGGCACCCAGACGACAACCCAACCATTGGTATTGTTCTATGCAAGTCGAAGGACAAAACGATCGCAGAGTATGCCCTACGCAATATCAATACACCGATGGCCGTTGCAACCCACCAAATGCCAGAAAACTTGCAGGAGAGCTTGCCAACCGTTGAGCAACTCGAAACAGAAATTGAGGTAGCACTTTCAGACCTTTCAGTACAGGACAAAAAATCAAACCCCAGCTAAAACCCTTAATTTTGTGTAGCGCGGGCATCGCTCGCGCTACACAAAATTAAGAGGTCTCTGGTTTTGTCCTGTATTCAGTTCAGAACTAGAGGATTAGGAAAAGGGATAGGTGCAGGTACAAAGTGCTGCTGAGGTAGACCAACAAACACCTAGCAATCTCCTACTTGGTCAGCGAAGCGATAGCCGCCAAGGAATAATATCTCACACCCACACGAAGGGAAATCTTTAAGCGTTGTTCATTCATGTGCAAAATTAAATTTAAGAAAAATAAGTTTGAATGCATATGAATTAAACTAAACATGAAACTTGTGTTTTCAAAAGAACCCAAGCAGAGAAAAAACTTACTATTTTATATTGCCGTCTTACAGAAGCAGGCAACAAGCCCACATCCACGGTCAGGGTTAGTCCTAAAACCTGATCGGTTCACAAATAACCCCGGATTGTTACGTGAAAACCAGTAGTAGTTTGTGTACTTTCTTGTACTAAGGCAGAAAAATTTCTATGAAAGTCCTTGTGCTCTTAATGGTTTGTGACTCAGATCAAGCCATTATTTGTCCGACGATCCAGCAGATTGTTGACTTGTTAAGTGACTTAGATCTTCATTTCATTATTTATGATGATGCATCGTCCGAGAGGCTTGGGGACAAAGTTAAAAATACGTTTGAAGCCAGTATCAGCGGGCAAATTCATGTTATCCGCAGTGAGAAATCAAAGGGCTTTTATCATATCGTCGAAAATATTATGACGATGTTTCGGTACGCAATTCGTCTCAATGAGCATTTCGACTGCGTACTAAAAATAGACCCAGATCTGGCCTTTACCAGCAAAGGCTTCCGCGATCTCTTCAATCCTGAATACCTTCCCCAAAAAGGTATTGTATCGACCATTTTCAAATCGAGATTACGAGATTATGTACAGTTTTATGCAGATTTGCTACCTTTCGGATTTCGTAGGCAACGTAAGGCAGACAAAATCGGGCATCGTTGGGAATGGGCTGGACTTCGGAAAATCTGGTGGCGTGACCTAGGATTCAAGGCGTTTCTAAATGGATACCGAGGTGAAGTTGCTCCGGGGTGTTTTATCCTGCTTTGCTGGGAAATCTTTACCGCGATGAATGAGCACAAGTATTTCGAGATGGATCACAGAAACACGGGGCTTATTTTTGCTGAAGATGTGTTTATCACTATCATGGCCAAAGCTTTGGATCATCCGCTCTATGACTTAAAAGACATCCATCCAAGCTTCAAGTCCAATATCTTCTTGAATGAGGATGCCACCATAGATGATATTAAGGAAGAAGGCTACTATCTTGTTCATCCTCTAAAAGATCGACCCTGGGCAAATGCTCTGCGTCAAGATATTAAGGCCAGTCTTGCGGAAGTCAGTCAGTAGCCTCTTAAGGCTTTGGCACAGGGCGCTGTTGAGCAAAGCTTTTATACATTGGGAAATTTAGTCTTTGGCCATGTCAGCTCATTAGGCTACCTTGACATCTTCAAATTAAGCTAAATAATTCTCTGAAAGCTTTACGTCGAAAAGTCTTCAGGGAATTATCGTTTTTACTCAAGCGCATAGCGCTCAATTATGCCATCTGCCACGACATCTCCTCTCCTGCCCTCAGAGGTACGAGCCCGTTTCCAGTCAAAGGAACTTCATCAGGGATGCGCCAAGTTGTTTTGACCAGAGTAATTTGCTCAGTATTGCGGGGAAGTTGATAAAAGTCTGGGCCATGAAAACTGGCGAAGGCCTCCAATTTATCAAGGGCATCAACGCTCTCAAACGCTTCTGCATACAGTTCCATGGCGTGTAAGGCTGAATAACAACCAGCACAGCCACAGGAATTTTCTTTGCTGTCGCGGGAATGGGGTGCGCTATCAGTGCCAAGAAAAAACTTAGGATTGCCAGATGTAGCCGCTTTTAAGATTGCCTGACGATGCTCCTCATGTTTCAAAATAGGCAAGCAATAGTAATGGGGTCGAATTCCTCCCTTGAATAGGATGTTGCGGTTAAACAGTAGATGTTGTGGTGTGATAGTTGCAGCGACGTTGTCAGTTGCTAAGACAAACCTCACCGCATCTGCGGTGGTAATGTGCTCAAGTACGATGCGCAGATTGGGGAATCGCTGCTTTAGGGGAATCAAATGATTCTCGATAAACACCTTCTCTCGATCGAACACATCAACACCCGTATAGGTCACCTCTCCGTGGAGCAATAAAGGCATGTCAACCTGTTGCATGGCTTCAAAGACGCGATCGCACTTATGAATATCCGTCACACCAGAGTCAGAATTGGTTGTTGCGCCAGCAGGATAATACTTGACCGCTTTGACAAACTGGGAAACTTTGGCTGCAATAATTTCTTTAGGGTCAGTGTTGTCGGTGAGGTAGAGCGTCATCAAGGGCTCAAACTGCTTGCCAGCCGGAATGGCTGCAATGATGCGATCGCGGTAGGCTGCGGCATCCGCTACCGAACGCACGGGGGGCTTTAAGTTCGGCATAATGATGGCGCGGGCAAACTGATGCACTGTATGAGGTAACACTGCCTTCAGCACTTCACCATCACGCACATGGAGATGCCAGTCGTCGGGTTGAGTAATGGTAAGCTTCTTCATCTTTTAACCGTAAACAGCTAGCCATCTGGTTGGAGCTGACTGTCTAAAAATCTTAGCGAATTTGCAAAGGGCGTTGATTGCAACAGGCGTGTAGGATTGATTAGGAGTTTTTGAGTTTGTCTGGATTGATTTGGAATTGGATCAAGGCAGAGCGGCGCTTGCCGGGAAGTTCTTGTGCGCCAAGAATGTAGTCTTCTTGTTTGAGTTCATCTACAGTGCGCCAAAAGATTTGATTGTTTCGCGATGAGTTACTGCCCAGTAGATCCATGTTCTTGAAAAGATACTGCTTGGAAATGCTGAGGTATTGTCCATCTTCTGGCTTATCCCATTTTAGGCGGCTTGCGATATAGACCAGGAGCTTGGTTTTATAGTCACTCTTAGCATTGCTGCCCAGCTTTTGGGTGATGTCGAGGGTGTTGGCAAAAAGGACATAGTCGCCCGTGCGGCTGGGGCCGTCAAAAAACTCCAAAGCTACGGTATAGGCATCTGCCAGCTCGTAGGTGTAGTCGGCGGCCTTTACTAAATCAAAGTCCCGTGGCACGTTGTCGACTTCGTAGCCACGAATCCGTAAAACACTTTTGATGGTGACTTTGGCTCCCATGCTGTCGCCTTTGCGCAAAGACTGAGCAAAGATCAGCTCAGTACGATGCAGGGCTACTAAGTCGCGGTTGAGTTGCGATCGCAGTTTTGCGGGAAACCCGCCATCTTTTGTGCGCGTATAGCCCAAGCTTTCCAGTAAATCATTCGAGCGAAATTGCACCAGTGGGCCATTTCCTTGTTGCGCTGCCAACCGATAGAGATACAGCACAATCGAAACTTGGCGTGGATTCAAGAAGGTCAGTAGAGCAACAAACAGCCGCTGAATCTTTCGATCTTGAATCTTTTCCAGTCCTTTGCTGATGCCTTGGTGGGTACAAGTTTTGAGATCGAGCAGGGCATACTGCTCTTTCAAGTCTTCCCATTCTTCATTTGAGAGATCTTCCAGTGGCACACGGCGCGTGACCGCAACTTCAGCGGGATCTTTGGGGTCGGCCTCAACCCGCATCTCCAGATAGTAGCCATCATCATCAGAGCGCAGAATAGGAAACTGAAGATCGGGATTTCTCACAGATGCGCCCGCTCGCGGCAGAACCATGAGCAGTTGACCATCAACAGGAAACGTATCACTGGTTGTCTGAGTCACCGTTCGCTTAACCCCAAAATGCTTAAGAGGATCGCTCCAGAAAAACTGGTGTAAATTGCCCAAATCTTAGCAGGCCAGATAGAAGATCGATCGTTTTTCTACACCTATCCCTAGTGTTTTAGGGGATCCAGGACGGCTGAACAGCCCAGATCTGGTTGAGGCTCTGTAACTCCAGCGTATGTTTTTGAGGCGATTACCTGTAACTCCGGCGTAGGATTTAAGCCTGTAACTTTCCCGTATAGTCAATCACTATCCTGTAACTCCGGCGTACAACTTTGACCTATAACTCTGGCGTACAAAAAGTCTAGTGAGGGATATCTGTTTATCGAAGATATAGGCTATCTAGCTGTTTGCTCTGTAACTCCGGCGTATAGATTTGCCCTGTAACTCCGCCGTAGAAACTGTGCGAACCCTGTAACTCCGGCGTAGGGTTTTGGGCTATAACTCCGCCGTAGGGATAACCTATAACTCCAGCGTATTGGGCTGTTTCGGCTATTGAGAATCTAAAAATTCGGTGTTAACGTTCATTAGCTTTTGTACCCATGTACTTGTTGGATACATGTTTGTTAAGGAGGGTAAAGATTCCCGCCGATGGTCTAAAAAAGTAAATCTCCTCCAACATTCTTGCCACAGTCTGCCGAGGAGATTGAGTTAATCATCAACTCAACTTAGGTTGAGCTGAATCATATGTATTTCAATTCTATCAATTGCGATCGCTTGTCAGCCAAGCGGTTACAGAGTTTTTTGCTTTTTTTCAGGGCATTGTATGGGTCAAAGATTGACTCGCATACTAGCTGGTGCCTTTTTGAGGAGGCATGTTCATGGTGACAACTCCAGATACAGCTGCTTATGCGTTTGTTGCTGAGCCTAACAATTCATTTCTAGCCCTGTTTTCCCATCGGTATGACTTTATCTGGGCAGAGCGAACTGCTCCGGGGCAACGTCCTGAATGGCGAACAGAAGGTCGGTATCCTCTGAGCGATCGCCAACTTATCCAGGGGCAGCATCTCTATGGTGTACGTTTTGGCTCAGAGACAACGTACTTGATGATCGATGTAGATGCGTCGAGTCCCTATCACCCTAAGAACGATCGTTTAGCCATCCCTCGTTTGCTCGAGGCTCTCGAACCTATTGGTCTAGTTGGATTTCTGCCCTGTACGAGTTCCTATAGTGGTGGACTTCACCTTTATTTCCCACTAGATCGTGCATGTAAAACCTGGGATCTTGCCTTTGCAGCTCAAACACTTTTACAACGAGCGGGATTCCAGGTTGCTCCCGGTTTTTTGGAATTGTTTCCCAATCCTAAGCTGTATGTCCGAGACGGATCACCAAATCTGTATGCAGCTCACCGACTACCCTTACAGGAACCTGGTTCCTACTTACTAACTGTAGATTGGAATCCACGTTTTACATCGCAGTCTAAATTTGTCCGTAGTTGGAACCAGGTAGCAAACCGAAATGCGCTGCAAATTGAGGTACTACAAAAAGTAGTTGCTCAGGCTCATTACTTTCAACGGGGGCTTTCCCGTCCAGCTAGTAAGTTTTTAGATGATCTGAATACAGAAATAGAGCAGGGCTGGACAGCGCATGGGCAGACCAATCGCTTGCTTGGGCGAATTGCTATGCGCTCCTATATCTTTGGGCATCTGCTTAACGGGTTAACGGCTCCATTAGAGGGAGCAAGCTTGGTAAATGACATTGTACAAGTGGCTTGCCGTTTGCCCGGTTATCGCGAGTGGTGTCGCCACCAGCACGAAATTGAGAGTCGTGCAGAGGAGTGGGCGCGCTGTGCTGAGAATAGTCACTACTTTGCCTATGGCTACAGTACTCATCAAAAGAGTCAGCCCTTCGCTATAACATCTCCTGATCAGTCATCTACAAAGGGTTTATGGAATCAGCAACAGGCACAGGATGCGCGCTCTCGTATTGCAAGAGCAATTGCAAAGTTACTTGAGAGTAATCGGCTTCCGGTTGCTGCAACCGCTCGCTTCCACTTACTCGTTAAAGAGGGTATTGGTGGGGGGACGCTTTATCGACATCGTGATCTCTGGCATCCAAAATATTTACACCTTATAAATGAATCGTCCAACTTGAGTTCTTCAGCCACAGGCGATTCCGAAGATCACTCTTCACAAGAGAATTTAAACCTTCCTACTTCAATAGAGGCTGGGTCGCAATCTAAAAACGATTACGACCCAGCTCTTAAAAGCTTATTGGGACTGGATGGTCGTAATCCAAGTTCTTTCAAGTATTCTAGCGATCTTGATACTGATTTTTTGGAGTTAGGGTGTAATGTCTATGAGGTTGACTTGCGGGCTCGTAATTCAGCTGCAGATGAGGTGACGCTGGCACAGAGGCAGCGATCGCAGTGGCAAAAGGAATACCGCGATCGCTTGCAGCGTTACTCGGTTTCAGGAGATGCAATCCTGATGGCAGAGGCACGAGCCTGCATTGCCCAGTTGGAGTTAGCTGAGCAGTCATCAGAGTCTGCTAGTTTTCCAGAGGCATCTAGGGATACCCAAAGAGATTGCGCACCTCCTACTAGGCGCTCTGGGGACTTGTTGCAGGAAAAGGGAGTGCAGGCGCTAGAGGCGATGTCTTTTCAGCGTAGGACTAGTGCTTTGGCAGAAGGAATTACCCATCGAGAGCAGTTCCAAAATGTTGTGCAGGCGATCGCCTATCACCTAGCTCGTCTGCGTTGGACTGCACCGACCCTGCGGCAGCGCTTGCTGGCCTGTACGGGGAAGCCGTCTCTGGGGCTGCTCACTGATATTGAGCTGGTGGACTGGCTCCAGTTTCTTGAATCGATATAACAAATCGGTAGGACACATTGGATAGCCCAGATGCACCCAGCTACCTGACTTAGCAAGGTTACATGGAGCAGTAGCTGGGTACAAGGCAAGGCTTCTTATGGGCTGTTTGGTTAGTGATGCTTCCCTGATGGATAGCGAACTAACCTCTGGAGTCTGACCTATTGGAGGATGCTCTCGAACCCGAGAGCATCAATGCTGTCGGATAATTGCTCCATCCTTGGTTTCAATGCTCCTCGTGCCATCGAAGAATGGCTCCGATGTCTCTGCTTCAGGCTCCTCAGTTGGATCCAGCTCGTTCATTTCCATTTCAGAGTCTAGTGCTGGATCCTCTAGGCCGAAGGGTTCCTCCGTAGGAGCCGTAGGCTCAAGGGTTGGATCATCCATCGGCTCGGCGGTATCGTCTTCCTCTTCTTCCATGGGCATGTCTTCCATGGGCATGTCTTCCATGGGCATATCCTCTGTAGGCGTATCCTCCATGGGCATATCCTCCATGGGCATATCCTCCATGGGCATGTCTTCCATGGGCATATCGTCTACAAAGTCTTCTTCGGTACCGGGAAGTCCTGTATCATCACCTGCATCCATCTCTCCTGGCAGGCCCATGTCGTCGCTAGGAACCTCTTCTTGAGTGATCACATCAGGCAGTTCGTCGGCTTCTTGAGCGGATAGCGGTAGGCCGATGCCCAAACTTACTAAGGTCGCTGTAAGAGCGATCGCAGTTGTACGTTTAATCATCAAAATCTCCTCGCTAACTAATCAAAATGTCATCAGGATTCGTGGGGATGAGGCTATAGCTCTCAACGCTTTGTCTTGATTTTCGGTGGCTATAATTATGCCCCCACTGATCTTTCTGTTGTTCAGCGCCTGGTGCAGTTGAGTTTAGCACTAGTCGTCCTCAGGCATAGGAGATAACTGGCCGTTATGAGTTTTTCAAAT
>JBCBSL010000015.1:0-28089 GCA_039819145.1 Cyanobacteria bacterium J06638_22 | reverse complement strand
CCGTTTTGAGCTGTTTTTAGCTAGATGTTGAACCAATTGGAGGTCTTGTGGGTCTTCACGGCATCTCCCTTGCCATAGAACAACGGGATAAGTCTCCTTTTACGCCTCTAGATGTCCTCATGAATAATGCAGGCCTAAACCAGTGCTGTGCACAGTTCTCCAGAAATGACCTTGACCGTGTCTCTGCGAATGACAGCAGACTTCAGCTTAGCTGTAACCGCCAGAACCCTTTGACCTAGGGAGCAACTATCTGATTAGTAGCAGACGCAAAAGGGGTATAAGCATTTTCTTGAACGAGTATTTGTAAACTTTATTGTCAATTTGTTAAAAAATGTTGCATCATAAAACAAGGAATGCAGTTATCTGATTTCGGTTTCGCTATCCCTACCTGCACCACTTACATATCCACTCGGAGGTTGTCATGCCCTATACGAACACATTCACTCCTGGCGTTATTCCCAATCCTTATACTGGGAATGCTCCTGGCAGTGCTATCGCTGCGACGACCGCCCTGTTCAAACAGCTCAGCACCGACGATAAGCTTGCATTACTCTGGTTCGCTTACAAAGAAATTGGCAAAGGAATTACCCCTGCGGCTCCCGGCGCTGCCCGCTTGCAGTTGGCTGAGGGTTTGCTGGAGCAGATCAAGGCCATGCCCCAAGAAGATCAGCTGTGTGTGATGCGTGAACTAGCTGAGAACGTCAACACGCCGATTTGTCGCTCCTACGGCGTCCTTAGCATCAATACAAAACTCGCCTTCTGGTACCAATTAGCTGAGTACATGCAAGAGGGCACTGTGATTCCGGTTCCTGTTGGCTATCGGCTATCCGCTGGCGCATCTCGTGTGTTGAGCGACATCATTGCGCTGGACTACGGGCAGCAAATTACCTTCCTGCGGAATTCTGTCGTAGGCATGGGCGTTGATCCCCTCGCTTAGAGCCGATTGCTTAGATCTTAGTTAGCGATTTCGGTATTTTCTGGTTTTTCTGATCGATCACGCAGAACTAATCAGCTCCGTTATTGCTTGTCGCCTATTTCTTGCCGCCATTGCATCCTGCCTACTCCTGTGATGTTGATGGCGGCTTTGTTGTATCGAAGTGTTGAGCAAGATGAATCGACCCTCCTCTGTAGAAGAAAACATGGGACGCACCACCGATGAGGCTACTCCCGTCATTGCTCATCTTCTATCCGATCCGTTTGCAGATTTGCCCTTTACCTGCATCAAGCAATACTTTTTGACGTTTAATAGCGGAGATTTTGAAGCAACATCTGTTCTCTTTGCAGAAGATGGGGTGCTGTTTCCCCCCTTTGAAGACGGAATTTTGGGGCCAGAGGCGATCGCCACCTACCTCAAGGCTGAAGCTTCGGGCATGCAGCTCAATCCCCGCACAGCAACGCTCTATCCCCTGGAAGATACCCCTCCTCAACCAGGACAGAAGGTTGAGGTCAAGGGGATAGTGAAAACGCCATTGTTTGGGGTTCCGGTGCGCTGGATTTTTCGAGTGGATGCGGGCGATCGCATTTGTTCCGTCGGCATTCAGCTTCTGGCCTCACTGGGAGAGCTCTTGCAGCTCAGGCCACAAGCGGTCCAAGGCAAGCTGGTGGAAAGCGATGTCGAATAGTACTAAATCCGATTGAAGAACCCAAATTTCGTTTATGGCTGCTGTGTTGCAACGGCCATAAACGAAATTTGGATTTTACGGCTATTTAGCCAGATTCGATATACCTGGAAGGTTCCCAAACCTCAAAAAAACACGAAATCGTAAATCATAAAAAAGAAGGAACCTTCCGGGAGGGTTCCTTCTTTGTACGAAGTGAATGGGTAGGCTGCCTTACGTCGGCAACATCCATTGGATGCTTCTATCGGATGTATTCCTTCAGCACGCTATTGCGGTTGGGGTGACGCAGCTTACGCAGAGCCTTTGCCTCGATCTGGCGAATTCGCTCACGGGTGACGTTAAAGATTTGCCCAATTTCTTCGAGGGTCTTCATCCGCCCGTCGTCCAGACCGTAGCGGAGACGCAACACATCCCGCTCCCGTGGGCTGAGGGTACTCAGCACTGTTTCCAAATCTTCCCGCAGCAGGCTCTTGGAAACCTGATCCTCAGGAGTTTCTCCATCCGACTCGATGAAGTCGCCCAGACGAGAATCTTCCTCTTTACCGATCGGTGTTTCGAGGGAGATGGGGAGTTGAGCCGACTTAGCGATAAACCGCAGCTTCTCGATGGTCATTTCCATCCGAGTCGCAATTTCTTCTTCCGTAGGCTTCCGTCCCATTTCCTGGGAGAGGAGCTTGGTGGTCTTCTTGATACGAGAAATGGTCTCGTAAAGGTGGACAGGAAGGCGGATAGTACGAGATTGGTCGGCGATCGCCCGAGTAATGGCCTGCCGAATCCACCATGTTGCGTAGGTAGAGAACTTATAGCCTTTCTCGTGGTCAAACTTTTCCGCTGCCCGGATTAGGCCTAAGCTCCCTTCCTGAATCAGGTCTTGGAATGAGAGGCCGCGATTCATGTACTTCTTGGCAATCGAAACCACCAATCGCAGGTTGGATTGCACCATTTTGTCCTTCGCCCGACGACCCAGGAAAAGACGACGACGGAATGGTGTTTCTTCCATGCCCATCGCTTCTGCCCACTCTGCATAGGTAGGCTCACGATCCAATTTTTCGGCTAATTTCTCGCCAGTTTGCTCCAGTTCCAGCAGATCCGCGATCTTACGAGCCAATTCGATCTCTTCATCTGCCCGCAGTAGACGAATCCGTCCAATTTCTTGCAGGTAGAGCCGAATTGAATCTTCGGTGTAGTGCTTCTTTTTGGTTTGAGTGCGACGACGAGAGGTGCGACTTTTCGCAGGCTTCTCATCATCGTCTCCGGTTTCAGGCTGGAAATCTAAAGCCCCGTCGCGTTCGCCGCTGGCATCTTCCAACAGTCCGATGCTGCCTCCGACCGGGGTCAAGGTTTCGAGTACGTCGTTAGCCTGGGTCATGCCGTGTTCCTCATGCTCCTTCAATGAACACCCGAGCCCTCCAGGTTATCTGAAGAGCTACAGATTTTTGAAAATGTCAATACAATGCGCCATCCCTGCAAACGTCACGAGATATCAGCAATATCTACTGCAATAGGCTTGGCATATAAGAGGCGACAGTACCTCTTCAGCAAAATTGTTGATCTGGCTATTGATTTTGTTGAACTGGAGTCTTGAACAGCTCAAGACCAACCTGATTGTAGCTTCTCCCAACCACTCTAGACCTCGGTATCTGAATCAAAATAATGAATCTACCGGAGGAGATCGTTGATAAGTATTTACAACCAGATTCATACTGTAGCCACACTTGCGTAAAATCGCCAACCGCATTGAACGATGAAATCGGGTTTTGCTTGATGCAGCAAGGGCAAGACAAGAAATTAGAAACCTGCTAAAACCCTTGATTTGCTTAGCAGGGCGGCTCTTGCGCCACTCAAAATCAAAGATTCTGTGTTTTTTGTTCCGTATCTAAGTAGCTCGGCATGATGAAAGCCCAGACCCTAAAAACCTGTGCCGCCCACAGCGTGGGCGGCACAGGTTTTTAGGGTCTTAGGTTTAATTGCACCTGCCAACTTATACTGATGAAATTAGAGATTTTGCTTGATGAAGTCAGATTTTGTTGACATAACATTGGTTAGCAGAACTATCTCCTCTCTCTAGGTTCGCGGTGAAAGCAACATTCAGACGGGAGCGTTCAAATCTATTCAATCCTGAGAACAATCGAGTTCTGGTGCAACATCAAGTCCGATTGAAGCCCCCGACGCTCATTTGCCAATCGTTTACGTATTGAGATCCAGACCATTTTTTGAAAGCCCACAGCGATGGGCTTTCAAAAACGATTGGATACCTAAGCGCATAGCGCCATGTTTGGGTTTCATGGCTATTCAGCCAGGTTTGATATAAATCTTTGAGGATGCCCAAACAAGTTGTTCAACTTTATTGTCGGGATTATCGGGCACTGTTCAAATATCCCTGGCTGAACCAGAGAGGGATCAACAGAGATATTTGTATGTATTCAAATTAACCCTAGGGGTTAGCTCAGTAACATGAGCCGAACAGATTCACCAGCGGGAACATGGTTCTGCCCAACTGGTAATACGGCCAGCGCATTGGTTTGGGAAAGATTTATCAGGTTTCCGGAACTGTGGCTGCCACCTGCTGGCTGAAATGCATAGCCATCATCTGTCGGCATTCCCTGACCCCAGATATAGGTTTCGCGACGGCCCTGTGAATGGATGGGTTGCTGCGATCGCCCCCAGACAAACCTCGGCAGAAAATCCTGCCGTTGCCCTGCCATTCTCTTGAGTGCAGGCTGCACAAATCGCCAGAATGTGACTAGAGCCGAGACTGGATTGCCAGGAAGCCCAATGTAGAGAGATGCTTGTGGAGTCGCTTCAGCTTCCTTGGGATCCTTATTGCTGAACGTAGCAACCGTGAGGGGTTTACCGGGTTTCACCGCTACCTGGCGAATATGCAGCGTTCCGCCAAGGGATTCCAAAATTTGTTCGACATAGTCATGGTCGCCCACAGAAACGCCGCCGGAGGAGAGAATTACATCGGCCTGGGTACGGGCCTGGGCGATCGCTGCTCTGAGCTGTTCGGGATCATCCGGCACAATTCCCAAGGGCACGGGAATGCATCCAGTCTGGGCGATCGCCGCCAGCAAAGCATATTGGTTGGAATCAACGATTTGCCCCGGTTGGAGGGGTTGCTCTGGCGTTACCAACTCATCCCCCGTGGATAGAACGGCGACCCGCAGGCGGCGATAGACCGGCACCAATGGACACTGGGCGGCGGCTAACACGGCAATCTCGGGAGCCTGGAGTCGGTTCCCTGCCGAGAGTAAGATATCTCCTGCCGTGTGAAATGCTCCTTTATGGCGCACAAATTGCTGGAAAGTCGGTGCGACCAAAATTTGCACGCGATCGCCTTCTCTGTGGGCATTTTCCTGCATCACCACCGTATCGGCTCCTGCTGGCATCATTGCCCCAGTCAGAATCCGAGCGGCTTCACCGGCTGCGATGGGGCGATCCGGAGCGACGCCCGCAGGGATGTCTGACACCACGTGGAGGATGGCAGGATGCTCGGCATCGCAAGCCGCAACATCGGCAAATTGCACGGCATAGCCATCCATCGCGGAATTGTCCCAATGGGGAAAATCGAGTGGGCTGACCACTGGTTTCGCCAGGATGCGTCCTACAGCATCAAGCAAATTCACCACCTCAACTTCACGTTCTGGATGGAGGGGTTGTACGAGCGTTAGGAGCAGCGCTTCAGCTTGGGCAACAGGCAGCATAGGTTCTGGGGAATTAGGAGCAGTGAGGATGGGAGACGCATCGTGAATCTGAGTATAGGGGCTGGGCGATCGCCCAACCCCTAGTCATTGGCACAGAAAGATTTCCGCAAGTGGATCGTTACACTCTGCAATACTAAAAGTTAGAGGCAGAAACCCCAAGCACCTAAAGGAATAGGGTGAAGATTGTAATTTATATATTCCCAATCACCCCATGTCTTTTGTCTGTCCTACCTTCTGTTTGATACAGGACACCTTTCAATTGGCTACGATTTGAGAAAAATCGTATAACCGCTGGGGCTTTGTCTAAACCACTGTTGCATCCTTGTTAAAGTTTCGTTGACCTATGCAAATCCGTCGCCGTCCTCCGAATCCCGCTATTGCTGTCGAGTATCTGCGCTACCAGGTACCGATGGATGATGCCGCACCCCGGAACATTCTTGAAGAAATCGTTTGGCATAAAGAAGAGGAAGTTGATCGGCTGCGGGAGCGTCAGTCCCTGCTGGATTTGCGCAAGATGTTGGATTCGGCTCCACCCGTGCGCGATTTTATGGGATCGCTGCGTCAAGGGAAAACCCAGCCTGCCCTGATTGCCGAGGTGAAGAAGGCCTCTCCCAGCAAGGGGGTGATTCGTGAAGACTTTGATCCCGTGGCGATCGCCCAAGCCTACGAAGCTGGGGGAGCATCCTGTTGCTCGGTATTGACCGACGAACGCTTTTTCCAAGGACACATCGACTATCTCAATCAAATTCGGCAAGCGACAGAGTTACCGCTCCTCTGCAAAGATTTCATCATTTATCCCTACCAAATCTACCGAGCACGGGTGAATGGAGCCGATGCGGTGCTCCTGATCGCGGCTATTTTGCCGGACAAAGATTTGCAATATTTCCTCAAGATCATCCATGCCCTGGGTATGGCGGCGCTGGTAGAGGTGCATACTGCCGAGGAAATGGAGCGAGTGATGGCGTTGCAGGATGTTGCGCTTGTCGGCATCAATAACCGTAACCTGGGAGATTTTTCGGTGGATTTAGCAACAACCGAAACCCTATTGACTCAGTGGAATCCCACACTTGCCGAGCGCAACATGCTGGTGGTCAGTGAATCGGGATTGTATGCCTCTGCTGACCTGCAACGCGTCCAGACGACCGGGGCAACAGCTGTGTTGATTGGGGAATCGCTAATGCGTCAGGCCGACCTGAAGGGGGCGATCGCCGCTCTGTTTTCCTAACCCCTACTTCTTGGACATCTTGAGCGAACTCGATAATAATAAGTAAGCGTTAGAGAAGGGGGTTGCCCATCTCGATCCCTTTACCCAGGTTTGCGCGCGTCATATCCCAAACATGTCCAGTGATTGGGAATTTTTTACACAAGTGGCTGCGATTGTTTTTCGGCGATTGCACTTCCTACCGTAGTGGTATGACCCGCTCAGATCTCGCAAGGGCAACCGTCAGTGTTATTCCAGCTCCAGCAGTTTCTAGCTGCAGCATCGATATGTGGGGTAAGACTGGAGTGTGGGGTAAGACAGGGTCGTTCGGTGTTGTCATGGCTTTGAATTGGACGATATGTCTGTCGATGTTTGCTGAAGTAGCATTCTGCACAAGCTCCGCTTGAACGCGTCGAACATCGAACAACACCGTCTACATTCGCAGTGGGGAATAACCAAACCCAACTGATTTCGACCGTAACCCTGGCTTTTCCCAAATTTTTATGGATTTCCCCGAATTTTTCTGCCAAATTCTTCTTTAAACTTTGTTTCCCAGGCTCGGATATCCCTATGCAACCGATTCCGCTTCCTTCCCACATCCATTACGAAACACTACTACAGATCTTGGAACGCCAGACCATTCAGGCTGTTCAAGGAGATCCAAAGCATCAAGAGCAGGTTCACGAATTGATCGTGGCACTCCGTAAAGCGCTGTCCCAGCAGAAATATCTGGAGGAAGGGTGCGAACGTGCGGGTATTCCCGTGGACTATCGCTGGGGTAGCAATGACAAGAAGCCGCATCCTGCGGATGTGGGGCAGATGTCGCCCTCGGCCTCCTAGAGCGCGTCATCAATTGAGTGCAGAAGCCTTGCAGGATCAGTGTTTACACGCCCGCCCCAACAACATAAGCTAGGGGCTGTAAACGTGTCTGTGACAGGACTTTGATGCCTAATTGATGACAGCCCCAGGCTCTGGGGTCTCCTCCTGTGCGAATCCTCTAAAGGACAGAACAAAACCCCGAAACCTCTTGATTTTGCTTGATGAGGGCGGGAGTCACGGCAAGCAAAATCAAGAGGTTTCTCAAGGGTTTAATTTTTGTTTTGTACTAAGACGAACCCTAAAGACTGTATAACGGCTCTTCGCATTTCAAAAACACATCCGGTAGACTGAACGAAATGTCACGCATGGGAGGCCGCACCGTGCACCCCGATTCTCCCAATGCCTCGTCAAAGCCTGATTCTGCTGGTTTACGTCGATCAGACGATAGCAAGCGACCCGGTACCACTGAGTTGATTGTTAGTGCTGCAGAATATCAGGCATTACTGAGTGATTTGCAACGGGTTCGATTTGAGGAATACGATCGCGTTTCCCGCATTCGCCACCTGGAACAGGCGCTGGATCAAGCCCTGGAAAGTTTGGCCGAGATGCGTCAGGAGCTTCAGGAAAAAAGTTTTTTAGAATCTCAACTGGCTGCGACCGAGAAGTTTGCTAGTGTGCAGCAGCAGGCGATCGCTCGCTTGCGCGTACGGGCTCAGCAACAGCAGCAAATCATTGAGTCCCATTTGGCGCGTTGTCGAGAGACCGTCTATCGATCCCCCCTATCAAACGGCTCGCGCGGGGGGGAAACGGCTCCGCCTCTACCAGACATCCCGCTTCCGGTTTCCCCCGTTGAGCCGTGTCAGGAAGCTGCACTCACTTCAGATGCCGACTGTCAGCGGGTAGCCGACTTAGAGCAACAGCTCGAACAATCCCATACCCTATCAGAGCGGCTACAGGTTCGCTTAGTCGATGCCCAACAACGCATCCAGGAACTTTCCTTGGCCTTGGATGAACAACGTGCCGGGGAACTAACAGAAGCGCAACCGTCAATGGCACCCCAGAAAGAGAAGACCCGCCCTCGCCGATCATCCCCCCCCCAACAATGGATGCAGAAGAAGCGGGCGATCGCTACGTTGGGGCAGGATCTTGCCCTGGCTCAAATCAAGGTAGAAGAGCTGGAAATGGAAGTCGCCCGCCAGATGCGCCAGCAGGCTTTGTGGCAGCAGCGGTATCACGAAGCCAAGGGTGAGAGTGACAGCTACCGAACCCGCATCCACACCCTCGATGAACAAACGGCGGAGATGCAAGAGCAGGTTTTTCAGCAAGCTCAGCAAATTGGTGAATATGAAGCAGCCGTGCAGCATTGGAAAGACCAGTACGCCGTGAGCCAAAGCCAAATTAGCCGCTTGCAGGAACTTTTAGAGGAAATGCAGCTCCGCTTTTTGGCGGATGAACCCGGGGATCCGACCTTTAGCGCATTGTTCTCCGAACTCTTAGCGGTGGTGGAATTCTCGCGTTTCCCCCTGGAAAACGAGCTACAGCCGCTGCCAGTTCGCCATTTGGGACGAGCAAATGCTCTAGATATGCCAGAGTTCTTGCTGCGGCGACGCACCTATCGCGCCCAGTAGTGCCTATGGTGCCTAGTGATACCTATCTATCGCACCCAGTAAATAATTGCGCCCATTCAACAAGGGATCGAAATTTTTCCGAAGATGCCCGGAGCAGGCGTGAGATTGTGGCATTCTGTAATTTGGATTTTGAGGACTTGGATGTGACGTAGTGGGAGTGCCCATCCACAAATTTTGATTTGACCCCCTTAGCAAGTAGGACAGACTGATGGATAACAAGTTGATGCTGATGATTCCGGGCCCTACGCCTGTCCCCGAATCCGTGCTGCTGGCGATGGCAAAACACCCAATCGGGCATCGCAGCAAAGATTTTGAGGCATTGTTGGCTGATGTAACTGCCCAGTTGAAGTGGCTGCACCAAACCCAGAGCGATGTTCTGGTGCTAGCGGCGAGTGGCACAGGTGCCATGGAAGCGGGAATGATCAACTTCCTGAGTGCTGGCGATCGCGTCCTCGTTGGCGTGAATGGCAAGTTTGGCGATCGCTGGGCACAGATTTGTGAAACCTATGGGCTGGCCGTTGAGCGTATCACTGCCGAATGGGGTAAACCCCTAGACCCAGCCGAATTTCGACGCTTACTTGAAGCTGATACCGACAAAACCATCAAAGCCGTCGTCATCACCCACAGCGAAACCTCCACTGGCGTCCTCAACGACCTGGAAACCATCAGCAAAGATGTAAAGACCCATGGAGCCCTGATGATGGTGGATGCGGTGACCAGCCTGGGCGCAACTAACGTTCCCATGGATGAATGGGGCTTAGATATTGTCGCGTCCGGATCCCAAAAAGGCTATATGCTGCCCCCTGGGCTGGGCTTCGTTGCCGTTAGCCAGAAAGCCTGGGAAGCCTACAAAACAGCGACGCTACCCCGGTTCTATCTAGACTTGGGCAAATACAAAAAGGCAGCGGACAAAAACAGCACGCCGTATACTCCTCCGGTCACCCTTTTCTTTGGGTTGAAAGCTGCACTGGATATGATGCAGAAAGAAGGGCTGGAGGCTATTTTTGCGCGCCACCATCGCCAGAAAAATGCAACCCGCGCGGCGATGCAAGCAATGAACCTGCCGTTGTTTGCCGCCGATACAGCGGCGAGTCCCGCGATTACTGCCGTCGCGCCTGCTAGTGTCGAAGCAGAGAAAATTCGATCGCTGGTCAAAAAGCGGTTTGATATTCTTCTGGCCGGAGGGCAAGACCACCTGAAAGGCAAGATTTTCCGAGTCGGCCACTTGGGATTCGTGAGCGATCGCGACATCCTCACCGCTGTCAGTGCGCTCGAAGCCGCTTTGTTGGAATTGGGCTACGACCAGTGCCAGCCCGGTGCGGGGCTGGCAGCAGCCAGCCAGATTTTAGCCAAGGGTTAACCCAGAACAAAGAGAGGTTTCTGGAAACGCCTAGGCTTCCTGCTGGATAACGTTTGGGGGCTTGCCCGAAAATAGAAACCTAAGAACCCCCAGTGAGAAGTTGGCTGCCTAGCTTCTCATTGGGGGTTTCTTCTGAATTCTTGCCCAATCTCTCAGCGTGGGCTAGCGCATCACCCTAAAGAAAACCGGGCGATCGCTCAACGACCCCCGGCTCTTCGGTTTTTTGAGGAGAAGAAATGTCGATTGTCTAACGGTTAATTAACTCACGGGCATCTGGGCCTGGAGTATACCGATAACCAAAGGTTGAGCCCTCCGAATCATCCAGAATCTGAGGCGTCAGAACCACAATCAGCTCTTGCCGCTGGTTGGTTCGGGTGCTGCGCCGGAACAGTGCGCCTAGTATCGGAATATCACCCAAAATCGGAACCTTGGAAACATCCACCCGATCCGTGTCACGGATGATCCCCGAAAGAATCAGTGTTTGGCCATCACGCACCCGGACCTGACCCGATGCAAGTCGACGTTCCGACAGCAACGTAATCGAGTTTTCCGCTCCGTCTAAATCAACCTCAATCGTATCAACGGGGGCAGAGATAGAGGGCGCAACCGAGAGCGTAATAAAGCCGTTGTCGTCAATCCGATCCACTTGGATTTGAAGGATCAATCCAGCTGGTTCGGTTTCAACTTCTAACGTAACGGTTGTCAGGCCATCTGACACTTCCGTGGTTCGTTCGAAATCGACAACAACCTCTTCCGTGAGCTGAACTTCAGCTGTTTGCCCTTCTTGAACCACCAGCGTGGGATCCGTCAGGATTTTGGCATTGCCCTCGGTGACAGCGACTTGAAGCTGAGCCAGGAAGTTGTCGGCAATTGCAAGGGGATTACCAGAGCCGGGAGCGGTACCCGTAATAGGATTCCCCCCAACCCCGCCTGGATCAGCGTTGAAGAACTCGGGAACACGCTCACCGTAGTTGATGATGCCAACGCCACCCTGGCTAATAAAGTCGAACTCACCCAGACCGAAGGAAAAACTGGTAGAGGCGCGATCGGTTTCAAGCAAATTCACATCAACCACTCGAACGTTAACCGCAACCTGACGTCGGCGAATATCCAGGTTTACGAGCTGAGAGGTGGCAATCTCCATCAATCGTCCGTTTCCTGTAAGGGTCAGCGAATTGGTGCGCTCGTCTCCGGCAACCAACAAGCCTCGCAGAATGGGATCAGAGTCTTGGTATTCCACTCGCTGGACTTCGATTCGATCTTCGGTTGTGGTTTGAGTTTCTGTGACGGCTGTTCCGCCTTCAGCACCCTCTGACACAGGAACCGCATTCACGCTAGTGACTAAGCGCTCTCGGCTAACGGCGGTTTCTGCCCCAAGGGCGACCAAGAAATTCAACGCTGTACCAACATCCACCTGATTCAGGCGAACTGTGCGCATGAGTAAGTTGCTGGACTCATTCGGCAGGTCATTGCCAACAAAAATTGTGCGCCCATCCAGGCTGGCTTCCAGGCCACTAATGCGTAAAACATAGTTGAAAACGTTTTGCACGGGTTCGTTCTCAATATCGAGGGAAATCCGAGGGTCGAGGTCGGCATCCTCTTGACCTTCTTCGTCACCGCCGGTTAAAAAGGCAACATTCAGCCCTGCAGCCCGACCCAAAAGGGAAAGAACATCCCGAACGGGGGCATCCCGGAGTACCAAGCGTGGCACAATTTCATTCGTCCCCAGAATAATGGGTTCTGGACTGATGTTTGTGGTCGAGACGGCAATGTCACCAACCGGAGGTGCAACGGCCCTCGGTAGGGTTGGTGGGGTGAGGGATGGGGTCGTCAGTTGCCCATCGATAATGACCTGGGGATCGGGAACGAGAACATCCCCTTCAAAGTCTTGGGCAACATCAATGGGAGTCTCAGGTGCTTCAAAGGTAATTTCGTTGTCGCTCGGTTCGCTAGCGCTAGCGGCTCCGCCAGTATCGACATTGAACAGAATTCCATCGTCGGTCTGGTTCACTTCACTGGTGGGAGGCGCATCTTGCCCAGCAATGCTAACGCGTACACTATTCGCATCTAGCTGGGTGACCATCACCATGTCGATGCCAGGTGCTGGACTCTCTTGCACAAACCCATTACCGTCAGGCAACTGTAGCTGAGTGTTGATGAGATCAGCAATCAGAATATTTTCCTGATTCACGGTGAAAACCTGTGGGCGTTCACCGTTACTGGTTTCTAGCATCAACTCCATGCCACCGCCCTCGGTGTTGAGTTCGATGCCAGTCACTTGGGTGGGGGCGGCATAGGCCGGGAGTGACGCGGTCAGGGCGATCGCACTTCCTCCCAAAGCTCCTAATAAACCTAAATGCGGTCTCACAGTTCACTCCTCCTCAGAAAATTAAATAGGTTGGTGCAATGTCAAGGCTGGGACTGAATATGGATGGGGCTGACATTGACAGCAGATGCGTAGCACTGGGAAAACGGGCTCAACAGCAATGGCTGACATGACGCCAGCTCACTTAAGACCTCCTATTGAGCCGGTTGCTCTCCTTCAGCAGGCGCAGCATTTGGATCGGCGGGTGGCGCGTTTGGATCAGCAGGTGGTGCATTTGGATCCGCTGGTGCAGGAGCCGGGGGTGGCGCTTCTTCCAGTTCCACCGGATACAGGGCAATCAGTTGGAAGGTCGTGGACAGGCTTGTGAGCGTTTGGCTAACGGTTCCATCCGGTGCAACGAGAACAGCCGAAGGCTCAGCCGGACGCGTTTCCAGGTTCCTGATGACCAACAGAGGCCGCAAGCGCTCAATGTTGCGGATGATGGACTGAGTCTGGCCAAAGGATCCTTGGATTTCCACGTTATAAATCCGCTGTCTAAGCCGATCGTTTAACGCTGGCCCGAAGGAACCGTCGGTAATGACTTCTGGATCCTGACCCGGTACCGTTTCCGTGGCTGGAACCAGTTCAAAGCGCTCCAAACGCGCATCAGTACCATCCAGACCATCGGCCCCAAGCACTCGAGCATTCACATCAATCAACAAAGTATCCAGGCTCTCTTCGTCCGCAAACAAGGCCAGCACATCAGCCCGCAATTCTTCTGCCTCGGCCAATTCTTCCTGAGCCTGGTCAATTTGAGCCTGAATTTCAGCTTGATCGCGCAATTGCTCACGCTTTTGCTCAATTTCTGCCTGAATTTGTTGATTGGTTTGCCAGGCCTGCCGTACAGGGTTGAGCAAAAGCCAAACGGCTACCGCTGACCCCAACAGCGCGATCAACACACCGCTAACGGTTGGCGTTAGGCGCAACCCAAAGAGAACCGGATATGACGGTTCTTCAATCTCAAAGTCGTCAACTGGAATAAAATCGCCACCGGCTGTCATGGTTCAACTACTCCCAGGTCTCGTAATGCATCAATTCTTGCTGGTAGGCCGACCGCCAACGCATTTCTCAGGTTTTGCAACAATTCACTGGCGGGGCGATCGGTTAATTCGGCTTCAATCCGGTAGCTCACAACCTCTGGCAAGGTCACCTCAAACGCCCCACTCAGCTCCTCATTGGCAAACTCAACCGGAGCTGGATTGTCGCCCAAGTCAGCACTGAGCAAGCGAACCGTCTCACTATCGAAAAAGGGCGATTGTTTGAGCAACAGCACAAAATCATTCACACGATCGTAGGCATCTGCCGTTTCATCAGAGCTCGCAAACCCTTCAATTGTCAGCACAGCCGGTGGAATTTCGACCTCAGGTGCTGGCGGCGGAGCATCCGGATTTTCCGGATCAGGCGGCGGGGCAGGCAATGTCACTGGCGGCGGTTGCACCTGGACAATGGTGTCTAACTGCACGCCCTGTGGTGTTCGAGTTTGCACATCCTGGAAGAGTGCTGACCAGGGTTGAATCTGGTCAAACACCATGGCTAATGCCTGATTCTCTTGGTTAATTTGTTGAGTCTGGGTTTGCAACTGCTGTACTTGCGCTAGAGCAGCTTGCACGTTAACTAATTCTGCATCAACCTCTGCCAACTCTGCTTCTAACCCTGGCCGCTGAACGATCTGGAAGAACAACCAAGCGGCTCCGGCTAACGCGGGCAGCAATAGGCCGACCACTAACCCCAAATACATGGGTCGCGGGTCGTCTGAAACTGGGGCTCTTCCGACCGCGGCGACATCGGAGAGGCGCTCTTCGCGATCATTCAGAAAGTTGATATCTAAGCTGTACATTTCACCAGGCCTCCCGCAAACTCAATCCCAGCACTGTTCCTAAGCCTGTCCGCTGCTCCATCGGTATCTCCTCATCCACTTCTAGTGAAAGCGCCACAATCGGATCCACTTGATTGGCGGGCAAGCTCAGCCGTTGGGAGAAGAACTCATCCAGCTGACCAATAGAACCACCTGGGCCGGCCAAGAGCAGCTGAGCCACTTCCATGTTGTCGCCTTGATTCAGGTAAAAATCGATGGAGCGACGTAGCTCATCGGCTAGCTCACCCAGCACCCGCAACATCGCAGCAGTTCCAGGGTTGGAGGCCGCTCCGGCGCCACCAGTGCCCCCGACACTATCCATCGGCGTGACGGGAACGGTCATCCCTTGCAATAGCTCGGTATTACGCGAGGGGGGTAAGTTCATCGCGCGGCTCAAAGCTGTCTGAATCTGATAGGTGCCAATAGGAACCGTTCGTGAGAACTGGGGAACCCCATCCACGACAATCGAGATCTCGGTGTTTTCAAATTCGATATCGACGATCGCCGTAGCCTCTTGGGGGCTAAAGTCGCCCAACTGCTCTCGAATTGTCCGAATTAGCGAAAAACTACTAATTTCTAGGACATTAATGTTGATTCCAGCTTGCTCAAAGGTTTCTATATAGGAATCGGTGACTTCCTTGCGGGTGGCGACGAGCAAAACTTGCACCTTTTCGATGCCGTCTTCGTCGATAAACAAGCCCAACTTCTGATAATCGACATCCGCCTCTTCGCGCGGGAAGGGCAAGTAAAGCCCTGCCTCCTGATTCAGCACCATTTCGCGCAGCTCGCGATCGTCGAGCTCTGCTGGAACCGGGATAATGCGTGTGACTGTGTCCCGCCCGCCCGGAATGGCTGTTGTGGCGTGTTTTATCTTCAGCTTGCTTTCATCCAGCACAGATCGAATGATCTCAGCCATCGTTGGCGAATCGAGAATCTGGCCTTCTTGATAGATACCCTCTGGCACTTCAGCAGATGCCAAGGTCGTTAGTTGGAAGCGTGAACCTTTTCGCTTTAGCCGAGCGACATTGACCCGGTCGGGCGTGAGTTCAATCCCAACCCCTTTTTTCTTTGATGAGAAAAGCCCTTTCAAGTTGCTAACCACTGCTTTGTTGGTAGTCGTTTTGTAGAGGATTGAGAAGCTATTGCGTTACTGGCCAATCTTGAGCCATAAGTTCTAAAGATCGACCACACAATAACTGCATTAACCGCCGCGCCTATCTGACCAATCGGTTCACCAATTGCCCCATGGCTCTCGGGATTCAACGACTGATGCTAGCGCATACCACTTAATTTAGTTCAGTTTTTTTTGAGTGATCACCAATCTGCCAATTTGGGGTGAACTATGTTTCTAAGGTTTTACAAAAACCTATTTGCAGCGATTGGATGAGGCTGAGACAAACCCCAAAGGAGCAGCATAGAGGCAGGATTTTCGCTCGATGCCGAGTCTCCTATAACCTGCAATAACGAAACTGGCGATCGCACCCCGCCATGACCCAACCTTTCTAAACTCAGCAACTGCTAAGCACTATATTGGGATAAGTCATCATAGCTTCGGTTAAAAAGAAAGAGCCATTTTTTTTCTCTTTCCCCAACCTTCCGTTCTTGAGGGTTTAATGCAGCCTGAATCAAGGCAGTCTTAATCCTGAGAAATCCCGCAAGTTTGAGACCTAAAGTCGCAGGGATTATGGCTAGGATTGATGCAAGTATTGCGTCATCCTGAGAGGATCATTGGTGGTGTGGGATGGAGTGGCCGCGTCGCATCCACACCACATCCACCACATGTGTCAGGCCTGGTGGCAATAAATACTGGAGACGTGAAAAGAACCGCCGATATTTAGCCTTAAATTTTGCATGCCAGAAATTGTTTGCATACCAGAAATTATAAGAAGGCACCCATGGTAGCGCACGGGTTGCAGAAGCACGGTCGAGAGGCGCGCCTGTTATTGTTTCGCCGATTGTTGTTTCGTGCAGAGAATAGAGTCATCCGGATGGTGGAGCAAGAAGTCGGTAAAAATTTACCCATCGCTTGGCCGCATCTCGAAGGGCTAGTACGGAACAAAGAGCCAGAATTGACCAAAAATAAGGACTCTCTGGATTTTTGTCCTGTACCTAGTCCAATACCTATACCTAGTCCAATAAGTTTAGGTGACAGCGTCTCGGTGTAAGGTTTAGGGGCGATCGCCCATACCCACTGCACAATTCATCCGGGCAATGGGTAGGATGGGAAGACGCTTTTTGCGATGTGCGATGCGATCGCCCCATTCTTGCGAAGACTTATCTGGAGGAATGATGAACCGGATCCGAACCTGGAAGCGATTTGGGATTTTTGCGCTCTTGGGGTTGATGCTGAGTTGGCTGATTAGTTGTAGTCCCGCCAATTCTCCTGATACGGCTGAGGGAAGTAGCGAGATCGAATTTTGGACGATGCAGTTGCAACCCCAATTTACCGATTATTTCAACGAGCGAATCGCTGAATTTGAGGCACAGAATCCCGGCATCACCGTGCGCTGGGTGGATGTCCCCTGGGGCGATATGCAAAGCAAAATCCTGACGGCGGCTTCTGCTGGAACGGCTCCGGATGTGGTTAATCTGAACCCCGACTTTGCGGCTCAACTGGCTGGACGCAACGCCTGGTTGACCCTGGACGATCGCATTCCCGATGCCACGCGCCAGGAATATCTCCCCAATATTTGGCAAGCGAATACCCTCAACGACGAAACCTTTGGCATCCCCTGGTATCTCACCACACGGCTCACGATTTATAACCAGGAGCTAATGCAGCAGGCTGGCGTGGCATCTCCCCCCAGCACCTACGAAGAGCTGGCAGAGGTCGCTCGGCAGGTGCATGAGGCCACCGGGAAATATGCTTTCTTTGCGACCTTCGTGCCCACTGATTCCGCTGATGTGTTGCAATCCTTTACCCAGATGGGCGTGCCGTTGCTCGATCAAGAGGGCATGGCAGCGTTTGATACACCGGATGGACGGGTGGTTTTCCAATATTGGACTGATTTGTATCAGGATGGGTTGTTGCCGAGGGAAGCGTTGACCCAAGGGCACCGACGGGGCATTGAGCTGTACCAGGCGGGGGAAACTGCCATCCTGACTTCGGGGCCTCAGTTCCTCAAAACCATTGAGGCCAATGCCCCGGCGATCGCCCAACAAACGGCGATCGCTCCCGAAATCACAGGTTCCACGGGCAAAAAAGGCGTCGCGGTGATGAATGTCGTCGTTCCCCGTAGCACCGACAATCCCGATGCTGCCGTTGATTTTGCGCTGTTCATTACCAACAACGCCAACCAACTGGAATTTGCCAAAGCTGCCGATGTTCTGCCCTCGACGACCGAGGCTCTGGACGATAGCTACTTCACTGATGCCGCCAATGCTGCGACAACACTCGAACAAGCCCGCGCCCTCAGCGCGACCCAGATGAGCGAGGCGGAGGTGTTGCTCCCACCCCACGAAGACATCAAAGAGCTGCAGCAAATTGTCTACGACAACCTCCAAGCCGCTATGTTGGGCGACAAAACGGTGGATGAAGCCGTAGCCGATGCTGCCGCCGAGTGGAATGAGCGGTAAGGAACTGACTCGAAAGTAACTTTAAACCTTTAGGGGAGGATGGGCTGCGTCCATCCTCCCCTTATTTTCTGATGCTGCCTCACATGAGCTGGAGTTTGCGCTACATCCGTTCGAGAACCGAGATACCCAAGAGGGATAGCCCCAGTTTGATCGTCTTTGCTGTCAGGTCGCACAGAATTAATCGTGAGGTCTTCACGTTCTCGTCCTCCACTTGCAAGATGGGACAGCGATCGTAGAACTGATTGAATTTCTGGCTCAGTTCAAACAAGTATTGGCACAAGCGATTGGGCAGCAAATCCTGGTCAATCATCAACAGCCCTTCGTCGAGTTGCAAGAGCTGCTTAGCCAGAGCCAATTCGGTCGCTTCTTTCAACAAAATGGGACTCTTTGCATCTAGTTCAGAAAAATCAATACCTCCTTTGCGACCAATGCCCTGAACGCGCACATAGGCATAGAGCATGTAGGGAGCCGTATTGCCCTGAAGCGCCAGCATTTTTTCGTAGCTGAACACATAGCTACTGGTGCGGTTCTGGCTGAGGTCAGCGTATTTGATGGCATTGATCCCGATGACTTGCACATCCGCCAAGATGGACGAGAAGCTGCGCTCTTCTCCCAGCCCCCGATTTTCTACCCAGCGTTGCTCCAGCCCTTGATGGATGTGATCAATCGCCGACTGGGCAAAGGAGGGCACAGGTTCAAGTCCCATGAGCCAAATTGGCACCTGTCGTTGCAGTGCTTCGACGGTCGCTTTCTTCAACGCCGCCACTTTGTCTGCGAGGGTTTCATCACCCGGTAGCTGAGCGGCGGCGATGTCCCAATCGGATTCCTCCAAACTAGCGAGGGCGATCGCCTCCCAGTCATAGGCACACACCAGCTCGTAGAGGTCGGGATCTGCCCGCAGCCACGCTTCGTCCAGCAAATCCTTGAGACGAGCGGCTTCGCCGGAGCGGCTTTTCAACTTCTTGCCATCTTCCCCCAACACATTGCCAAGGGAGGCATGAACAAACTCGTGGTCGTCGGTAATCCAGCCTGCCCGTTTCCCGACCTGAAAGATTTGAGCGAAGTGGTTCGATTGCTCGGCTCCTACGGGATAAACCACCCGATGCACCTGATCCTCTGTCACCCGATAGCGAATCGCTGCCAGATCTGTTGTTGCGTAGTTGTAGCCCCCGTCCGATTTTTGCACAATCATCGGCAGCGGCTTTCCTTCTTTATTGGTGAAGCCTTCTAGGAACACACACTGTGCGCCCTGATCTTCCACCACCAACCCCAGGCGATCGAGTTCAGCAATCACATCTGCTAAGAAGGGGTTGTAGAAGGATTCGCCCCGCAGGATCAATGGCTTCAACCCCATCGAGTCGAAAATCTTTTGGTTGGTCTGATTCGATAGATCACAAACAATCCGCCATGCCTTTAAGGTTGCGGGATCTCCCGCTTGTAACTGCACCACAGACTGACGGGCGGTTTCTTGAAATGCGTTGTCTTCGTCAAACCGCCGCTTTGCTGCACGGTAGAACGAGGCCAAATCTCCTAAATTGATCGCTGATTCATCGTTTAGAGCGTCGGGATAGGCTTCGCGTAGGTAGGCAATCAACATGCCAAACGGCGTTCCCCAGTCGCCCAGATGGCTGATGCGTAGGGTTTCGTAACCGAGAAACTCCAGAATCCGTGCCAAACAATCGCCAATGACCGAGGGACGCAAATGACCCACATGCATTTCCTTGGCAATGTTGGGGCTGGGATAGTCCACAATGGCTCTTTTTCCCGCCCCCAGCGGCTCGACTCCCAGGCGCGGATCGATGCGAATGGCCTGGAGTTGCTCCTCTAAAAAACTATGCTTCAGCGAAAAATTAATGAACCCTGGCCCCGCCACTGAAGGGGGCTCACAGAATTCGGCCACGTTTAGGTTTTGCACAAGCTGCTCAGCGACCGCCCTCGGGGCTTGCTTCAATGGTTTTGCCAGCGACAGCGCCACATTGGACTGGTAGTCACCAAATTTGGGATTACTCGCCGGAACGATCATCGGATCCGTGGCGGCAAACTCCTCTCCAAACGCCGTGGCCAGTGCCTGTTGTACGGCTGTACGAAGTTGAGCAATTGTAGAAAGCATACGTAGAAATTTTATGAGGTCGTCAGATCAACCAGAGTCTCCCGCATCGGCGGATAGCACATATCCATCGTCCAGGAGAATGCAGAGAAAACGGGGTTCTCAGACAGTCCCAAGAATCCTGAAAAGGAGGCAAAGGCTCTATCCTACAAGCCCCTCCACAGAAGCAAGCTTGTCCTTAAGATTCTACGGTGCGAACCCCACCTTGCGTCTCATCTGTAGGAATTGTCAGAGGTAATTGATGAAGCGAACGGGCGGGCAATAGCTCGACATCAACGGCTAAGGAACAAAGTTTGTTCCTACTTGTCTGGGATGATGGAGGCAGCATATCTTCCACGAAGAGAAACGCCCGCCAAGAATAGTCGGTTTTGAGTCCTGGGGGCTATACTGCTAACTTCCGACTTACAACTCGATTCGCAAACCCTCTAAGAGTCTCTCCATCGCGTCGAACGTTCCATCTTCATATCACTCCTACCCATCCTGCATACCAATCCTGTGTGAAGCTTTGATCTTTACGTTTCATCCAGCATTGCGCGACAGATTAAAATGCTCCGAGGCGTGTCACCCAACGGTTCAGGACAAATCAGGGATATTCATTTCTGGCATTTATTATGAACACTACAGCGAGTGAATCGAAGCTTTGCGTATTGCTCGTTTGTCCCGATGGGGCGATCGCCCAGCGGATGGCGGCTGATTTGCAGGAATGGGGCTACCAGGTAGCACTTGCTGCATCTGCAGAGGGAGGCTTCCACCAAGCCAAGGAACAACAGCCTGCGCTGATGGTTGTGGATCGGATGTTGCCGGAGGAGTCGGGCACGGAGTTGACCAAGAAATTACGCGCCCACGGCTCTCACTTTCCAGTATTGCTGATGATGACCCGCGACACCGTGGAGGATCGCATCGCCTGCCTGGAGGCAGGAGCCGACGACTATATCCTGAAGCCCTACCGCAGCGAGGAATTCCTCAAGCAGGTGCAGTTTTACCTCCAGCCCGACACCACGACCAATGAGCAGTTGCGGTTTGGCGATCTGATGCTTGACCTGGCGACGCGACGGGCGTTCCGAGGCGATCGCCCCATCGAACTCACCATGAAGGAGTTTGAGTTGCTCAAGTATCTGATGGAGCATCCCCGCGAAGTCATGACCCGTGAGCAAATTCTGGAAAATGTGTGGGGCTACGACTTTATGGGTGAGTCCAACGTTATTGAAGTGTATATCCGCTACCTCCGCCTCAAAATCGAAGATGAGGGCGAGAAACGCCTGATTCAGACCGTGCGCGGAGTTGGCTATGTTTTGCGAGAAACCTGATGAATTTTGTCTTTGACTTATTTCGGCTGCCTTCTATCCGCCGTCCTGTGAAGTATGCGGTGCCGGGGGCGATCGCCTTTGGGCTCTCCCTAGTACTGCTAAGCTGTAGTGCCCCATCGGCAGTTTCTTCCGATACGCCGACTCCGGTCGCGGTTGAAAACCAGGGACAACAGCTCCCCATCACCGCTGAAACCGAAATCAACGGCGAAACCATTCAGCTAGAAGTAGCACGGACGCGATCGGAATTATCAATGGGGCTGATGTTCCGTCCCTCGCTGGAGGACGACCGGGGGATGCTGTTTGTGTTCGAGCGGCCCCGTGTCTTGCAGTTTTGGATGAAAAATGTGCTAATTCCGCTGGATATGGTGTTCTTGCGGGATGGGGAAGTGCAGGCTATTGTGACAGCTCCGCCCTGTGAGGCTGACCCTTGCCCCACCTATGGGCCGCGCGATCGCCAGTCAGATAGCGTCATCGAACTACGCGGTGGCCGCGCCACAGAGTTGGGGCTGTCGGAGGGCGATCGGGTGGAGATTCGCTTCTTGGAGGAAGCTGAAGGTTGATACAGGAACGAACCACAGACGCACAGAGGGAAAGAGCATTAAAAACAAACCCTCCCGTGAGCTTGTGCGCTTCGCGAGAGGGTAGAGAGGATATTACGACTGCAAACTAGTCGATGTAGCCCATTAGGACTTCGGTTTCAATCTCTTCGTTAGCGGCGATTGGGCGACCACCGGGAAGGAGGGTCGCATCCAGCAGATCTTCCCGGCTCGCGAAAATAGGCCGTCCACCAGGCAAGGTAAGGTCATCGCGAACAATGATGTCGCTGGCAAAGATAGGACGTCCGCCAGGGATTGTCGTGTCTGCGACTTGAATGTTGCTTGCCATGATGGGGCGATCGTTCAAAATGGTGCCGTAAATTTCCATGTGACTGGCAGCGATTGGACGTATGCCAGCAGAGGAGATGTTTTCTGCCACTTCGATTTGTGCTGGACCCACAGGACGATCCCAAATGGAACCCATTGAAGTGATGGCCCCGGCGTTATCACTCGAGGACACTGCCAGCGCAGAGGTTTCAGACTTAGGACTAGACTTAGATGCGGTCGATCGCCCCCTTGTCGTTCCTGTCTTTGCGCTTTCTGAATTGCTTCCGGACTTTGCTTCTGACACCGATTCCTCCTTTGCCGTTGTTCGGGTACGTACACGCCGCTTACTGGGCTCAGCGCTTGTCATGGGTTATTTCCTCGCGCTTCTTCAAACATCCGCTTCGGTTGCCATTGCCTGCGGATAGAGCCAGTGCCCAACCCATTCCGAAGCCACTAAATAAACTCAGCACACGCGAACGCCTAAGTACGCCCGTTCTATCATGCCGATTTCAATTGTTCCCATTATAGGGGTAAAGGGGATAGCTCACTTTTCCAAAAACAGAGCTTTTCCCGCGTTTGTTTTAATGATTAATTCAAATGAATTCAATAAGCGCAAGATATCTCAGTGGCGATCGCCCAGTTTGTTACAAACGATCGCCTTCATCTTTACAAATGCCTTGACAAACAAACGTTAATAAATGGTTGCAGCAAATCCTTCGATAGTACCTCTTTGCTTTTGCCTAACCATCTAAAAAAACAGATTCCAGTGTCAGAATCCGTACCTCTTCCCCACGTCACAAATTCAGGAATATTGCATATAACAGAGAAGTGGGAGCGTCATGCTAACGTTGCTGGGCGATCGCTCTGCGTGTAGTAGTATCCCATTTAGCCTCTGGTTAATGGGACGTAAGACACCGCCCAACGCTTTAGAAATCGACCGAATCACGCCACCCCTGCCGCCCATTCCTGCCACAATAAATTCAAGCACTATGATGGATGCCCAACAAGCCACGACGTCCGAGGTCCGGGTAGAGATGCCCCAACCCTATTACAGTCAGGAAGATGTCCACCAAATTTTGGAGGTGGCGATCGCCCATCAGGCAGAACAGGCGGGGCAGATGGAGTTAACCCGTGAGCAACTGCTCGAAATTGCCGATGATTTGGGTATCAACGCGACAGAGCTAGAGGTGGCTGAGCGTACCTGGCTGCTACAACGGGGCGAGCAGCGAGAACGGCAGGCGTTCGATCGCTTCCGGCGACAACGGTTCCATCAGCGGTTAGTGCGCTATCTCGTGATCAATGGGGGATTGGCGGCGATCGCATGGCTCAGCACCGGAAGCCTGTTGGGGGTGCCGCTGATTATGCTGTTTTGGGGCATGTTTTTGGCACTGGATGCCTGGAATACCTTTTTCCAGCGGGGCGATCGCTACGAAATCGCCTTTCAGCGCTGGTGTCGTCGCAGACGGTTGCAGCGTTCCTTCTTTGGGCTAGTTGACCGCTTCTTCTCCCGCTGAGGCAATCCGAGATTTTGGATTTTAGATTTTGGATTGAAAACTTTAGAATCGAAACGTTACACCCTGAATATCCCGAAGATTATAGAAACACAAAGACACGAAGACACAACGATGATTCGAGTTGGTGTTTGGGATTCTGTCTTGAGGCGTTTTTCGACACTCGTCGTTTTTCGACACTCGTATTGTGATGGTATTCCCAATGCTAGTGGTGCTAGAGGCTGCTGAGCCCCCTAGCGAGTTCTCTGCAAAATCCAAAATCTAAAATCCAAAATTCACTCCATGACTTCCCCTGATCCAAAACGTCGCTGCATTATGGTTTGCCAAAATCGTTCCTGTGTCCGCAATGGCTCAGAGGCGGTGTTGGCGGCGTTTCAGGAGGCGGTGCCATCAGGGGTTTTTGCTGCTGGCAGCGCGTGCCTGGGGCAGTGTGCGTCGGGGCCGACGGTGCAGGTGAATCCGGATGGTACTTGGTATCGGCATGTGAAAGTGGAGGACGTACCTGAAATTGTGACCGAACATATTGAAGGCGATCGCCCGGTCAAACGACTACTCCATCCCCGTTTCCATCCCCAGTTCGACTTCTATACTGAGTCGTAAAGTCTCATCACTGGAACCAGACTTGCGAAACTCGCGAAGACATTGCTCTTTGGATGTGGGAAGATACCTCCCTCCAGCTTGTAGCCCCTAAATCTATCCAGATTAGGCTTTGCCAAGCCGCCCTCTCGTCAGAATCAAAAGGACGATAACGGACACCAACGTGATCCCTGTCATGATCGGGAGTAACACCATTTCTGCCTCTCCGTAAAGCTCAGCCTCTGGTATGAGAATTAGCGAACTGTTGGTCGCGTTGTACCCTGCATGCAACAGAACACAGAGAAGGACGCTACCCGTCCGATTGACAATCCATGTGTACCAGAAAGCATGACAGGTGATGCTTAAGAGCAATAGTGCAACTTTGGCGAGTATCTGTGTGCCCTGCACCTCACCAGTCTGAACTGCTGGGTCGGAGCCCAGAAGTGGCAGATGCCAAAGCGCCCAAACAATACCAAGAATGAGTGTGGCTTTAAACGGCGAGAATTTCTCTTGTAAGATAGGCAAACCAAAGCCGCGCCAACCCGGTTCCTCATTGCCCCCACCAATTGTTGCTGCCATCATCAAGAGCGGAATGTAAGTGGCCAGACGATTTGGGAGCAGTGTCGGATCAATCGGATATCCGACCAACGTGTAGAGCCCCATTGCGACGCTCGCGAGAACCCCTGGAAAGATCAACACGAAGAGATACCACTGCAGCGGAATGCGCCACCTAAAGAGCGCTTTGAACCAAGCCAGTGGGCTAGCGCCCCGCCGCCGGAGCATCACGATCGCCGCTAAAGCTGGGCCGAAGCTCCCTAGATAGAAGACAATGCTAGCGAGTATGGTATTTGGAATGAGCAGCCCAATCAACCAAACGGTCCATGAAATGGCATAGGTGAGGAACACATAGGCTGAGAACTTATAATTTCTCCAACAATATTGTGGAGCGGTATTGGACGTCATAGGACAAGGTTGAGCACCGCATAATAACTAAGGGTGGATGAAACGAACGATGGATGGAGGGTTCACCCTCCTAGCCTGCTACCGTCCATTTCGCGTGGTTAACGTTGAGTTCCTCCGCTCGCATTCTTAATCTTCTGCTTTGCCATGCATATTCACTCGGTTACGCTGCAAAACTTCAAAGCCCATGGCGATCGCCATATCGAGTTTTATCCCGGGGTGAATGCGATTTCTGGAGAGAATGGAGCAGGGAAAACGAGCATTTTGGAGGCGATCGCCTGGACGCTGTTCAACCACCGGGGGGCGTATCGCAAGGAAGACCTGATTCGCAATGGCAGCAATAGTGCTCAGGTGCGGGTGGCATTTGTATCGAACCGAGATGGCCGCACCTATGCCGTGGAGCGGTGCACCGCCAAGGGATACACCATCTATGACCCGCAACTGAATCAGCGGCTAGACTATCACAACATCGAAGAGGAAATTTTGCCCTGGTTGCGGCAACATCTGGGCGTCGCACCGGGGACGGATTTGGCACGGCTGTTTGCCAACACGATTGGCGTTCCCCAGGGCACCTTTACCGCCGACTTCCTCAAAACCGCTGAAGAACGGAAGAAGGTATTCGACAGCATCCTCAAGGTGGAGGAATATAAGCAGGTCAACAGAGACATGCTTTCGCTGGAAAAGCACGCTAAAGCGCAAACCGAGACGCTGACTGCCGATCTGGAGCGGTTTGAGGAAGAGTTGCAGGGGTTGGAATCGGCCCAAGAGCGCTTTGCCACCGTGCAAGCCGAGCTGGCGGCGAATGAGGCAACGCTAACGCAGTTGACCGCTGAGCTGGCGGATCTGAGCCAGCAGCGGGAACAGTTGATGATCCAGGCCAAGCAACTGGAGGCCGCGGAAACGGAACTGAAAACCCTGGCGGCTCGACGGGAGGGCAAGACCCAGGCGATCGCCCTTCTGCAGCAAAGTCTGAAGACAACCCAGGAAAAAGTACACCTGTGCAACGACCATCGCGCCGCCTACGACGCCTACGAGACGACACAAGCCTCGGTAACCGTGGTGCAAAAAGCTCTACGGCAGCGAAAGAGCCTGCAGAAGAAGCGCGACCAAAAGCAACAGGCGATCGCCAGCCAGCAACAAACCTCAGCAAAGCTGATGGCACAACTCGAGCAGCTGGAGCGGGATGCAGCAGAACTGGAGCGGGTGCAACCCCAGGTGGCTCAGCAAGAGGGGCTGGAGCAGGAACAGAAGACACTGAATGCACAGCTTCAGCAGTTGCAAACGGCGAAGGCAACGGTCGCCTCCCTGACAAAACAACGCACCAAACTTCAGAAACAGCACCAGGAACTGGAACGGCAAATTGTCACCATCCAAGGGCTAGCTGCAACGGTCGAAACGATTCCCCAACTGGAACAGCAGCGCGATCGCCTCCAATCTCAGCTCAGCCGGATCGAGGCGGCCCAACAGTTCGAAGCGGAACTGCGGCAGTTGGTGGAGGCAGGCGAGTCTGAACGCGATCGCCATCAAGGGCAAGTGCAGGCGGCTTACGCCATCTTGCAGCAGATTCAGGACTCCGTTCCGTTGCTATCTGCCGATTCGATTGCCATGGCCATGGAAGCCGTGCAAGCAGGGGTCGATCTAAACAGCGAGTTATTAATGGAGTTGCGTCAGATTTTGACCGATCTGACCGCCCAGACCGAGGGCGATCGCCTCACCCGCGAACTGAAGGACACTCGTCAGCAGATCAGCAAAGCGAATCAACAGAAAGCCACCTATAGCACCCTGGCGGATAAGCAGGCCGAGGGCGATCGCCTCCAGGCAGAAACTATCGACTTGGATACTCAACTGGCCGATCTACAAATCCAATTGGAGCAAGACGCTCCCTTGCAGCAGCAACGAGCCAAGCTCGACTTGGCGATAGCAGAATTGGATAACCCCCATGGGCGGGTACGTCGCTTGCAATCCCAACTGGCCCAACGGGATGCCCTTAACCAGCAAGTGGAGACGGCACGTGCCATTGAACAAACCTTGAGCGATGAACTCGCCACCCTTGATACGCAGCTCCAAAGTTTTGCCGAGCAAGAGCAAGAACTGGAAACGCTCCAGGAACAACTTGCCCAGCATCAGGCGGGGCATCGGGTTTACATGCAGAACCAGTCAGCCCTGACTGACTTGCCGGAGCAAGAGGCGCAGTTGCAAGAAGCGATCGCCACTGCCGAAACCCTTGCCGCGCAGGAGAAAACCCAACAAGCCGAGCGCGATCGCCTCGCCACTGACTTCGATCCGCTACGCCTCCAAACCACCGTCGCCCGCTACGACGAACTGAGCGGACAGAGCGCGCGCCTCCAGGGAGCTTTGCCAGCCCAGCGATCGCTGATTGCTGAGCTAGAGGGCACGCTAAAACGGCTGGAGGAGATTGTCCGTAAGCGCCAGGAAACCCAAGAAACCCTCAAGCAACGCCGGAAAAGTCTGTCCTTTGTCCGCTTTGCCCGTAAAGCTTACAAGGAAGCGGGGCCGCGCATCACCGCCTCTTACCTCAACCGCATTTCCTACGAAGCCGATCGCCTCTTCCGCGAACTGCTCAACCGCCCCAACGTCGCCCTCGAATGGACGGCGGATTACGAAATCCTCGTCAAAG
>JBCBSL010000014.1:0-28475 GCA_039819145.1 Cyanobacteria bacterium J06638_22 | reverse complement strand
GGTAGACGATCAGCCTGTACTGGATGTATCCATTGAGGTTAATAGCCATATTCAATCCGCTGTATCTGGGGAAGATGAACGAAGCCCCCTGGATGCGGGCACCGTGACCGATTCTCGTGAAGCGCTGCGAATTGCTCTAGCGCTCCGGCAGCGAATGCGCGATTTTGTGCAAACACTACCTGATGGGATGATCCTGACGTGCTCTCCATGGGGAGAGGATGGTCTCGGAGGAGAGCGTGCCAGCCTCTATGAACGCTTTGGATTTACCCCGCCTAATGAATGGGAAGAGCAGTACGGTATCGTGAGGGGAGGAAAGTTAACCCCTATTACGCCAAGGCAAGTCGTAGAACTCAGGCAACAACAAAGAGGCGGTCGCTAATGGCTTCAATAGAAGAACTAAGAACGTTGGCAAACACGCTTTCTCAAGAGCGCAAAGATGAGTTCTTTGCGCTTTTCCTAGGAGAAATGTCCGAGGAAGAGCTAGACCAGTGGGTACAAGCACAGCCGGATTCTGATGCGTTGCAGGCGCTTTTGGCAATCGAAATTAATGCGTTTGTCAACTCTTGACAGTTGAGATTGTCAGGAGCGATCGCCCCCGGCGGTCAAAAATGCCTTTATTCTTTGCCGAACACCAGGATCGTTTCTCACGTAGGAGCGTAGCGTCTCAATATTGAACCACTGTTCAAGATGACGCAGTTGGCGAAGGATTTCAATTTGAGTATCGGAGTACAAAACCTGATCCCGTTGCTTCCCTTCACGCTTTATGCGTTGAGCGGGAACAACGACCTTGGTTTTTTCGAGATAAGTTAAGCGGTTTGAATTGTACCCCGACAGTCGAATCGTTTCTTGGCGGGTGTGCATTTTCAGGAACTTGCCGTTGATCGCTCTGATCGTAGCCAGGATCAACCACGCGGCATCCAATATCCGATCCGGTTGGTGCGCTGCACCTGTACCTGAAAAACTTGGTTCGTCTCGATCGCCCCATTGCTGGCAGGTGTGAATGGGATAAGGCCCTGGGGAGAACCTCCAATAGAGTCGATGACGCGTCCCCAGTGACGGCCGTCCCGGTAGCCAGCGTAGGTAACAGTATGCGTTTGACGTGCATCCTGCTCCAAGGCGCGATCGCCCATCGTCTTTTCTTGGAGCCGCTGTTGCTCGGCAACTCGAAGCATGGCTTGGGCGATCGCGCTCTGCATGATGGCTAATCCCTTGGTTGAGGCGGCAGCACTTCTATTTTGATACGAGACACACAGGGGAATATAGCCAGGTCTCGCTGTGCAAACCATCCGTCAATAATGTCGTACAGCTCTACCACGCCTGGGTAGAAGGCTCGAATAGCACCAGTAACGAGATAGGTTCCAGGTTCTTCAATGGAAGACGTGGAAAAGCGATTGATCAGAACTTCATGAATCAAGGGCGAGGGTGGAAACTGGCTGACAGGCCCGCCAATCGTGCCAACAACTGTCTCTGACCCAACCGCGCTCGGATCGTCCTGAATCGACGCTTGAGAAATTCCTATCAATGCATCGGGTGGCACAATTTTCGCCCACCCAAAGAACAAATCATTCTGAGCCCAAAGCTCTGAAAGGATTGATGCATCTAGGTTTAGCGCACTACTATCTCCAGCTTGGTTGCTATAAAACCGGAGCGGATACAGGAACGTATCTCGCAGTGCGTTGAAAAGAGTGTTTGGGGGATCAAACCATCCTCCTCTGCGTGTCCGACCATTTAGAAGCTCAATCAGTGAGGCTTGGTAGACTCCAAAGCTCGGAGCATAAAGAGGCCCCGGAATTGAAGCGGGTGGATCTCCAGGATTTGGTGGTGCTTCCGCTCGGAATGCCTCGGCGGTAGACGTAAGCAGCGCTTGCATTGAGCTTGGCCATGCCCCGCGAACTGTATCCACGTCATTTTCAAATTGTGCAACGTTGACTGTTACCTCTGGCAAGTCTCTAGGAGTCAAGACATTCCCCAAGAATTCCGTCTTAAATTCCTTGTAGCCTTCGATGTCTAAGGTTCGCGTGACCGTTATCTTGATGTCTGAAGGTTCTGTCACCTCCACAATTCCCGCAAATGACAGGTTAGAGCCTGACAAGGATATTCGAGCGTTGGGGCCAAGGACACCATAGGCGATCGCCCTTCGCAGCTCTGGCACGATGCTCGAATCCAGCTCAATCTCAAATAGGTCGGATTCGTTTGCTAGCTCAGTCGCAATACCTTCGTAGTTCTGCCAGAGCCAGCCTGTTGCGATCGCTTCCTCTATCGTCCTCGTCGGCCTGCGATGTGGCATCTGGTTCAGCACAATCCCAGTTGCCCCCTGCATTGGGATGCTGGGGGTGCCTCGGGCGATCGCCCCATTCGTGATGATTCGCGGCACTGGGAACCGAACAGCGGAACCTGGCTGAACCGCCCAGTGCCGCGAATCATCAAACCCTGCATAGAAGGTGGGCTTGGGTTGCCTGTCCCAGATCCGCTGTTGTCTTAAAGATGCTGCAGTCGTCTCTGATTGCCGCTGGAATACGCGGGCGATCGCGTTGTCGATTTGAGAAGAGGGGCGATCGCGCATCATAACTCTAGTTCGTCCGCCGTGCGTTCAGCGATCGCCATCAATCCAGTCATTGTGGTGGATCCTCAGATGGAAATTCAATAGTTTCGGTCAGCGTAAACACGCCATTTGCCGACAAAAACGGAGCATACGGCTCAAACGGTTCGCCTTGTCTGGCGTTGGTGAGAGATTTTGTAGGGGTAAAAATATCGCCATTGATGTCAGCTTTCAACGCAATTTCGTGAATTGGTTGGCTGTCTATCAATGCCTCCAATTCTTGTAGTTTGTTAGATGGGATCTTCAGCCAAAACATTTGGAGCAACCGCCTATTCTCCCCACTAAAAGGTTGTCCTTTTGGAGGGCGAACTAATGCAGATAGTTCGGTGAAGATTCTTGAGTTGAGGGCGATCGCTTCCTGTAAAGTTTGCCCATTCAAAGCATTTATCAGCTCTTGTTCAGTCATCAAGCAACTCTCCCAAATGCTGGCGAAGCCATTAGTGTCTGCAAATTAGTTGCAATACTTGCGTACTCTGCTCCACTAATTTTTTTATTCATAATCGCAAAAGCAGAATAAGGATTATTAGAGTACCTCCGAGGCAATGAATTCTCTCTTTCAATTGCATAGTAGCCATAAGTGCTACTAGGCAGTGTATTTGCTATTGTGCCTGAGTATATTGGAGTACTTGAAGTACCTGTATAAGCATCGAATTCACCGGATGAGTTTACCGTAACTCCGTTAATAGCTTGAATTCCAGGAAACCCACCAGCACCCCAAGACAGTGCTCCTGCTCCACCAGTTCTGGAATTTCTATATGAACCCCCACTAGCACCATTAGTGGAAACTCCGATTATATTGGAATCGGCATCTGATGCAGCCATAATACAAGGATTAAAATTTTCTGAAAAATCGTATATAATAGGCAGTTTTTCTACCCACAACATAGATAGTGCAGTTGTCAGACCAGACACGTTAGAAGTAATATGGCTGGTTCCATCGCCTGTTACACGCCCATTCGGATCGCGATCGTTATTAGCAAAATTCACATTAGTAGGAGAGACACCAACAGCCGGAATCATTGCAGCAGTAATATTACTTGTGCCGAAAAAGGGCAATACTTGAGAGTACCACCCGGTTCCTTCTGCTGGCGTTGCAGGTAAACGCCTCACTGAGATCTCTGCTGTATACCACGGAGCCACAGCTAAGATCTGCGCCTCAGGGATGTCATCCCGCACAGTCTGAGGCTGTGCGGCGATGCGCAATCGCAGATCGCGCATCCATTCGTTTTCGGCAGCAGTAGCGAAAACTCGCGATCGCCCGCACCTCACCCCTAACCCTAGACCTGTCATTTTCACCCCCTCTCATATCCAAACCCTTCACCTTCGGAGAGGGTGACAGAAGTCACTTTTTCGCCGCCGAACGCCAAGCACTGCCCAGGCGCAAGCGGAAAGTCCGCCCAGTCCGAAGTTGCTCCAGTAACGGATGAGATCGTTGCGCCGTTGCCTCCAGCGCACAATAAGTAGAATCCGGCTTCCGTCGTGACGGCACTACCAGAGGTGGAGTTGATGCGTACAGGCCGCTTGCCACCATATTGCCAGTCATAGATCATGTCGCTGCCCCCCTTGCTCCTAACTTGATGCGAAGTGACAAATCTGTCGCGGGATTCCAATCCCGCGTTGTGCTGCCATTAATAGCAATGTTTCTCTGGATTCCGATCAAGGAACCCTTTGCATGGTGGCAGGTCAATGTCCCCGTCCAAGAATCTCCAGCAGCGATCGCTGTTCCCCCTGCTACCGTCGCAACCTGAAATTCTGTCGTGGTCAACCCGCTGGCCAGAACAAAGTAGGGTGTCCCCGCTACCAGTCCAGTCGGCAATCCATCTGCACTGAACAGAACGCGATCGCCCTCCGCATGGCCATGAGCTGCCGTCGTCGTGAAAGTCGATGGGCTACCCGATATGGTTGTGACCTCGGTGTTGGCGATCGCCGCCCCATCTGCGATCAACGCGACTGCATCGTACTGGAGGATCACGTTCGGGGTAGACCCCCGAGAAAAAGTGATATCCACATTGGGAGCCAGCACGCCGGACACCGAAGCAGCTTGGACCGGCTCAGAAAACGAGACGATTTGCCTGGAGTAACCCTGCGTGGTCAACAGCTCCAGTAGCACGGCATCATCTAAGTCCATGCCAAGCGTATAACTGCCGTCCTGCAAGAGGATGCCGTGGAGGATGGGGTTCCCCTCGCGAAACACTCGATTGAATGCCCACCCCATCCCTTGATATGTGCCGATGAATGTCAAGGGCTACCTCCTGGAGATGCTGATAGCGAAGGACGGAAATGTGATCGTCCACCCATGCGGAGCCGATTTGGTATCAATATTGCTAACCACATCTGGCAGTGCCCATTCCCAAAGCCGTACCGGGAAAAATGACACTCGAATGGACTTCGTTAGATGCCAAACATCAATATCTCGAATCCTCTGATGTTTCACGTTAATCTCCTTGGGCTTCGTGACGCCTACCCAGCTCGTACCAAGTCTTGCTCACCGTATCTACCTCCCCTCCGCAATAGATGCATCGCCATCGCTTGCCAAAACGCTTTTCTGGGGTGAGGTCTATCGAAAAAACGTGATTTTTGCACCCGTCTAATTTGTCGTGATTGGCTTGCACCGATGCCCAGAGGCTTTGGTTCACGGCAACCCCTCCATCGGTTCCTCGGGTGGGAAGCTCAGGTCTGCCCCACGGCGCATGATGAGGACGCCGTAGTAATAGGGGGCATAGTAGCCCCAGCTATCCCCTGGATTGAGGCAATCTGTCAGTGGCTTTGATGGGGTGAACGGGAACCCTTCAGGGTGCTCTGCCGATTGATTGCAGTACTGAATGATTGGCCGATGGGGATCTGGGCATTTGTCGATAAACGCCTGAAACGCAACCAGACTTGGAATCTCCATCCAAATCTCACGAAGCAGGGCACGTTGTCGCTCCGTGAAAGACTCTCCCTTCGGCGGGACGAGCGTCTCCCGCAGGCGATCGCGTAGGGTTAGCGCACCCTCGGGCAGGGCAGCATCGTATTTGGTTGCAGCCTGCGCCAGCGTTTTGCCAGCGAGGAAGTCAATGAGATCCTGTTCCTCAGTTGTTAGTGTGATCATGTTATGCGGCGGGAGCGGAAACTCTTAGGGTGAGGCGATTAGCGGCAAGGGGAAAGACCTCGCCAGTCGGGATATTGGCAGCAGCACCCAGCTTTGCAATCCAGTGCAGGCCACCGGAAGCTGCCGTAGTGAACAACCCTACGTGGGTTATGGTTCTGTCTTGTAAAAATGCTGCCGTATTTAGGTCGTTTGTATTAGAGCAGGGTGCTCCGGTCGGATCTGTCGTTCCTGCTGTCCAACTACCTGAATCGGCATTAATCGTAACTCTAGACACCTCTGTGTACTCAGTGACGGTGCCTGCCCGTGCATTGCTGACAGCGGTCAGCACTCCCATATGATAGGTAGACTGCGCTGCGCCACCCCGAACAAAGCGATCGCGGGCATACTCTAGACCCAGGTCGGTCATAGCAATGTCCGGCGAGGGAGCTTTGAACTTCAGGACAAGCTTGTTCACCGGGACGATCAGGGTCTTCGTGTTGGGGATCAACTGAGGTGAATCCAGGGTAAAGACCCAGTGCGGAGTACCTCCACTGGCGGCTGGATAGATACCCAAGTGGCTGATTGTCGTATCAGCGTCGTAGGCGCTAGATTCCAGGCGGTTCGTATTGGAGCATGAAGCTCCATCCGTCGCATTTGTCGTGCCGTTTGTCCAGTTGGATGCATCGTTGGTTATTGCGATCCGAGACACAGCCGTGTACTCAGTGACGGTGCCTGCACGGATATCGGCTGCAGCCGTCAGCCCCGCCACGTAGTATGTCGCAGGAGGGGTTCCCCCACGCAGCAACACGTCGCGGAGGGCTTCAAGCCCGACATTGGTCATGTTGATGGACATTGGCGATCGCCCTCAAAAAGCTTCATTATGCGAATCAGAATAAAGGGTGGAGCCATTACCCTCATCAAAGATGGGGGCGTTCCATGCCATCATCAGCCAGAACTCATTGCTTGGGGAACGCATGTGCGTCCACCAACACTTGGCTAGTTGAATTGTGTTCCACCGCAAAAAATAAAAGAAGTTTTCGTTATACCGTTCTTGCTCTTCTCGTTCTTCCATGGCGATCGCCCTCAATCCCGTTTTTCCAAACCTATCCAGGTTTTCAAGAAAACGGATCAAACATTTCGGCTTAAATCCAGCATTGCTGCATCAACACGAGTAGTCAGTGCTGTCACCTGCGCACTCGTTAATCCTGCGGTGATGAATGCACAACCCAGCGAGGTGCTTGTGACAAAGCTCACTGGCCCCCAACTGCCCAGCCCGAATATCGCCACTTGTCCGTTTGGTAATACGCCTGCGTTTGTATTTGTTGTCGAATTAATTATCGTTCCTCGGCGGTATAGCTTGTGGTCGTTGCTGGCTCGACGGGTTGTAATGATTGTGCCTGTGCGGTCTCCGCTCCCATTACTAGAAGTCCGAGTGCCAACATTGCAAACTTCTCCATATAGAACGCCCCCAAACCTATATACGGCAAAACTGGCTCCGCCCGACGTTCTGACGCCCATCTCGACCCGAGAGGGGTCACTATTGATCCGAGAGTAAAACCCTAGACCCAGATGATTGATGCTACTGGCGTGCAACGCTGGGTTGTAATCGGTTTCAAAGTAGCTAGACAGATCACCCGTAAATCCTGATGTGCGACCGTAATCCGCATAGACAAACCCACTATTGGAAAGCGAGGCATTCCCCCCTGGCCGCTTCACTAATTTGACTAGCAGGGCGTCTAGGGTGTTGCCGATCCATAAATAAAATTCTTGGATGGGGTCAGTATTGACATGATTGGCGGGGTCTGCTGGCAGTAGGCTGTCATCAACCATTCCGTCCAACAATGCTCCGGCGATCGCCAAGTCAGCCGTCGAAACATTGTTGAGTTGCCCCGCCGCCGTCAAGTCGGCCTTGTATTGGGTAAACCAAGAATTTTCGGAGGCTTCGAGTTCGGCAGTGCCATCAACAGCGATCGCCCCGGTTGCCTCAATTTCCTGCAACAGTTCCGCTCTGCCATCCACCGCAATGATGCCGCTGGCTGATGGATACGCCAACAGTTCCGCTCTACCATCAGCGGCGATCGCCCCGGTCGCTTCGGGGGTAACGCTAACAAAGACGTCCGCTTCGCCGTCGACCGTGAGGCTTCCCTCTCCCTGGGTATCAGGGTTGAAGACCTCCGCCGCGCCATCGGCAGCGATCGCCCCGGTTGCCGAGATGTTGTAGGGGTTGTAAACGACTGTGCTGCCATCAACGGATGTAGTCCCGGCAGCACTCGGATAGGAAAGAATTGAGGCCGCGCCATCAATGGCGATCGCCCCGGTCGCGCCTGTGTATTCCAAGATCTCAACAGTGCCATCAACGGCGATGGTGCCTGTGGCCGAGGGGAAGTCCAGGAGTGTCGCCGTTCCATCCACCGCCAGGGTGCCAGTCGCGCTCACGCTAACCGGGACTAAGAGGATTTCACCATCAACGGCAATAGTACCTGTGGCGGCCACGGAGGACGTGGCAAATACTGTCGCAGCACCATCCACTGCCAGAGTGCCCGATGCTTCTGGATAGGCCGTGATGGTCGCGGTTCCATCCACCGCCAGGGTGCCAGTCGCACTAACGCTAACCGGGACCAAGAGGGTTTCACCGTCAACAGCGATGGTGCCTGTAGCCGTGGTAGAGAATGCAGCAAATACGGTTGCCGCCCCATCCACCGCAAGAGCGCCCGCTGCTTCTGGGTAGACCGCGATAGTTGCGGATCCGTCAACGGCCAAGTCGCCCGTCGCTGAGATGTTAACCGGAGCCAGGACTGGCACCCCGCCATCCACCGCCAGGATGCCAACCGCTTCTGGGTAAACAACGATGGCAGCGATCGCCCCATCCACTGCTAGGGTTCCCGCTGCCGAGATGTTGACCGGGGCCAGGACTGGCACTCCGCCGTCGACCGCCAGGGTGCCAGTCGCGTCTCCAATGTCTTCGACGTAGGCGATCGCAGTACCATCGGCGGCGATCGCCCCAGTTGCCGAGATGTCAACGGGCAGCACAGAGGCCGAGCCATCTACCCCGATGGCAACATCGGCTTCTGGTGGAACCGACTCAATGTCGCCGATGAACTCGATCATCCCTTCAAGCGGCTCAGACCCTTCGTCTATGTCGCCGATGAACTCGATCATCCAGTCAGGCAATGTTTCCTGGGTGACAGGTGCAACGCCCTCTTCCAACGCAACCATGTCGCCGATAAACTCGATAATGCCAGTCATTCGGGACTCAGCAGCATAGACCTGCTCAACCCAGGCGATCGCCGGATCATCTGCTGGCCGTCCAGGGTCAGTGTAGATCCCTGAGATCCATGCTGGTTCTGGCTCTCCTGTTAGCTCTTCCGGCGTGGATGAACTTTGCGAAGAGGGTGGAATGGGTGACGGGCGATCGCGCAATCGGCGGGTGTAAAAGGGCGCAACTGAAACCGAAGCGTCTGGATTTGTTGTCACTAGGCCCAGGTAAAGGCCATGCCCAGCGATCGCCGCGCGCGTGTCGGTATGCTGAAATGCGAGCCCATCTGCCAGGACACGGATGGTGTAGAGGGTATTTGTTTCAATATCCAGAAGCTGAATGTTGCCGAGTTTGAGCGGCTCGTAGTCATCTAGGAAGGTAGGTTGTAAATGAGTTCCCCAGTTCACTGCCTTTATCCGCCCATGTAGTAATGTGCCCTGCATCGTGGCGTATTGGGCACAATGACCAGATCCTTGGGGAAACATCATTTCAAACGTGCGGTCGTCTTCGGCATATCCGCCAGCTGACTCGAAATCGCACTCCCCACTGACCGGGATCTCTTCCTCGTAATAAGGTGGATCCATCCGGTCGGGCTGGGGCGGTTGATTGTTGCCACCGCCTGAGGTCGTTGTACCGCTGCGCCCGACCTCTCCCACCTTGAATGATTGGCTCTCAACAATTTCCACCCATCGGCGATTCTGCTTTTCCCAATAAACCCGCTCCAATGAAGCAATTCGCAGGGAGCCGCGCCCCGGCATGTTCGCGCGGTCGTCATCGTTAAGAGAGTAGACACTTTCTTTCGACTCGGTTTTCTCCTCTCGGGTTACCTCGTCAAGGTAGCGATAAGCCGTATCTGTAGCGCTGGCATCGGCGATCGCGTTGTAGGGTTGCCATCCCGTGCCAGCGATAAGGTAAACGGGCGTTTCGACTTCTTCTGACTTTAGCTTTAGGGTCAGATCAGCTTCGTTGTATTCCCACCGCTCAATGGTGCGCTGCCTCAGCACCATGGCAGCTTTGTTGAAGGTTACAACCAGTCCGTCTGGGTAGCGAATCTCGCCGGAACTTCCATAGACATATTCGGCTCTCTGGCGAGTTGTCTCGGTACGGATGGGGTTGGCCAGCGTTCCACTCCATTTGGAATGTGTCGTTGAAGCCGGATTGTATTTGGCGTCTTTTGTCCGGCTCCAGGATTCTCCCCGTGGGGGGTCCGATCGCCGCACCCGCCGTTTTACCCCTGCTGCGATCGCCCGTTTGATCGGCACCTCGCTGGGCTGCTGGGGGACGGTTCCGAATTCGTTGATGCCGCGCAGAAGTGAAAAGTCGACGGTATCGGTGTCAAGGTATGGCACCCTCTGCGCTCGGAGCTGCTCTTGGCTGTCGATCCAAAGCACATACCCAGACTCCCAGGCCAGGGTGCCCATGGTGCTGACATACCCATTACTGGTTTCTATTGGGTGAGGAATCGTACCACCCCCAATCCCTCCGGTCAGAGCAGGCAGATCAGCTGCCGCTGCCAAACGGTTGATGATCGTCTCAACCGTTGCCCCGCTACCCAAAGAGACACCGCTCACATCGTCAGGGAGCGATCGCCGATCTTGCAATGTCAGCAGGCACCCAACCGGCATGTCAATAACGACTTGACCTTCATGCGGAATTGTCGGAGTTTCTAGCAGCCGCAGCCTACCCCTGGGATGCATTTTCCAGGTCTCGGTAGCTTCATCGAAATACTCAACCTGGATGGGGTTTCCCCTGCTCCACCTCTCTGGGTTGAGGAGGGGGTTCAGGGATTCCGTTGATCCGTCTGTTGGGTAAGCCGCGATCGTGAGTGTCCCCGATGTTGTTGCAAGACCTGTCCCGGCAGCGATCTGCGCATCTGCCGGATCAAAGCTCAAGTATTCGGTTGAGATATTCAGCCAATCAATCGTTTGCTGTTCCCGGTCTTCAATGCCGACCGAGGCGCGGATGGCGATCGCGGAGAGGTCAAGGATGCTCATCCTCCAAACTTATCCAGGTTTGGCGGGGACGCTTGGGCGATCGCGGAAGGTAACATCAGCTGCAATCATCTGGCAGCTTCTTCAGGGTTAACCTTCGTAAAAATTGGACGAATGGCTCCACGTCGCCAAATGTTGAACCATACACGGGGCATAGGCCATGCGAACAGCGCTGCAATCTTCCCTTTTCCTGTCAGGGCAGTGTAGCCCTCTACTCGGAATGCATAGCCATTCGCAACAAGATAATCGCGACTTGACTTGCTTGGGTGATTGCCATCCCATACCACCGCAGATCTAAACAGCAGCACCAGTTCGTCTATGTCGCCTCCATCCCATCCGTTAGATGTGCGATCGTTTCGCCTAACAGCAGGCTTTTCGCTTGTGGTCATAAATCCTCCTTTGAGGTTTGCTGTATAACTTTGTCAGCTACCAGTATCGCGAGTGCTGACACGATGGCAGTCGCATCTCTTACTGCAAGCTGCTCTGCAAGGAAGGGGTTTGACGAAAATCCCTGAACCGCCGCAATAATCAAATGCTGTCTGAAAGTTGCTTCATCCATGATCCACCTTGGCTTCCATCTTCAAATCTTGTGAGGCGAATGTATCGCAAGAGCATGTTGAATAGATCACCTTTCAAATGCCGCACCAGAGCCTTCAGACAGCGTAATGCTCGTAACTTCCTCGTGCCCGAACGGGAGGAACTGTCCCGCAATTAGCGGAAAACCACTCCAGTCGTCCGTCGTGCCAATTACTGAGCCAATTGTGCAGCCTTCCCCGGAGGCCATGATTCCGTAGAAGCTACCCGTAACCGCTGTATTTGCGGCCAGGCGACGGGAGCGCTGTCCGCCCCAATGCCAGTCGTGTCTGCGATCGCTCCAAGTTCCACTCAATTGACTGTCCTCAACTCTATAACTCTATCCCCAAAGGCTAACGATGTTTTGGGGCATCACTGTCAACAATTGACAGTTTGAGGAGGGGTAATTGGCCACGCTTGATCTACTTTGACAGCGCGGGATACACCAAGATCTAGGTGGGGACTGGCAGCAGGATGAGGAGCAATCGTCGGATCAAAGTCACGTTGAAGAATTTGATACACATCCTCTGGACTTTGAATCGGGATTTGCAGTGCTTCGTTCAACGCTTTCAGGAAGAGGGCTGAAACATCCTGCCCGTCACGTTCTACCCGTTTCCACCATCCTGCTGTCATAGGAGTACGTTGCCCGAGCGCTTCTCGGCTCCAATAGCGTGGCTCGCTACTTGTAAGCATCAAAAACTTTCGCCGTTCTCCAACATTTCTGCCAACCACCGTTGAGGTTGACGCCTTCTCTTCTGACATTTGACCTGTTCTATTGAACTCAGATCCCACGATATCGAGGTTTGCTGAATGCAAGCGATCGCCCGCACAATAGTCGAAATCCGGCTGGGCTGTTCTCAGTTACAAAAGATCCATTACAGGATAGGGGAAATGGACATTCCAAGGCTTTCCCCTTATGCCTAGCGTCATCACCTCTTCAGCTATAGCAAGACCCCTAGTTGCCTCTAATGCACATGGGGTGGAAGCATTTCGTGCGGGGCGGCATACCGACAACGCAGGCATCACCAAAGACTGGACGATTGAGGAGCTTCTAGAGGCTTCCAATGCTTATAACGAAGTTTATGCAAAGGGGATCCATGAAGCGCCTATTTTGCACGGGCACAATGGCAGCCAAGCTTTTGGATGGATTGCAGGCTCTTTGGTCGAAGGGATCGACCTAAAGCTTGACTACAAAGACGTAAAAACTGAGTTTGCGCAGCGCGTGAACGATCGGTCGCACCCCAAGCGCTCAATTGCCTTCTATGGTCGTAAAGACCCAGGCAACCCAACTCCAGAACGCCTGAACATTCGGCATGTGGCGTACCTCCCCGCAGAGGGGGAGGATAACCCTGCCGTGAAGGGGCTGACAGATCACGTTTTTGCTGCACCGCCTCCAACTCTGCTCTACGAATTTGCTGAGGAATGGGTTGGGGACAAGATCTGGCAGCTGCGCGCGGTTTATGACTTGTTCCAAAAGATGCGGGATCAGGCGATCGCCGCATCCGATGTTGAGTCAGCAGACGAGCAGTTCCCACCCGATCTATTGGAATCACTTCGGGATGCGGGCGATCGCCGCTTCTTGACCCCCTACGAATACGACATGCTCTCTGAGCAGATCAGATTTTTGTCAGCTTGGACTGATGAACGCTTTGAGGCATTAGAAAAACGCCTCAAAGGCTTGCCCAATGCTCAATATGAGGATCCTCTAATGCCTGAATTTGCAGATGGCCAAGATGGTCAAGATACATCAAACGAAAACGGAACAAGTACGACTTCTGATGCCGATCAAAACGCTGATATGAATGAGCGGTTCTCGAAGTTGATGAGTGCGATCGAGACGCTGACCGATTCGGTAAAGCAGCTTCAGGAAGGCATGCAAGATATTCGGACTGAAGTAGATAGCCAGAAGGAAGCTTTAGAAAGTCAGCGGTTGCGCCAAACCGAATCGGAGATCCGGAACTTTGCTGAGTCGATGCGGAATGAAGGTCGGATTCTTCCCCAAAAGCTAGAAGAGGAAGTTTCTAAGCTGAAACAGCTAGATTCTTCCGGCAATACAGTCATTGAGTTTGGCGAAAGCAAACTAACGCCATTGCAGTTTGCTATGCAAGAAATTCGCGATCGCCCTCGACTATGGTCAAGCTCTCCATTGCCAACCCGGCGTAGCGACTCACCAGTATTTGCTGAAGGAGGCGAACGCCTAGATCCGACGTTCGATGTCGAAAGTAACACCGATCACCAGCGCGTTGAAGCCTATCGAAAAGAGAATGGCGGCTCCTATTCCGAGGCGATGGATGATCTCAATATCAAAGCCTAGTCCTCGCTCTTTCCCTTTTCTGTTAACCCCTAGCTCTTTGAGGCGATCGCCATGAGTGCTCAATCTCAACCCACTATCACTACGACTGTTGTGCCTGCTGCTGATATTGCCAAGCATCGCTTTGTTACCTGGGCGGGAGTACAGGCCACAGCAGATGAAGACTGCATGGGTATCTCCTTTGAAAATCTTGTCGCCAACCGCTCTGGCTTGGTCGTGATGGGTGTTACCGGAATTATCGAAGCCGGGGCCGTGATTGATGGCAGCGTCATCCATCTCAAGTCTGATGCCAATGGGCGCGCCATCCCTTGCACAGTGGGTGACACTCCCCAGGCTGTCCTGAAGGCGGGTCAAACCGCTGGAGCTGTCGGTGACCAAATCGAGGTCTTTCCGCTCAACCCGATCGCCCCGCTTGCTTAATCCAAGCCTTCCTTCTTAGTCATCTCTTCAATGTGAGGATATCAACCAATGTCTGTTAATCCATACGAGGCTCGCGCTGGAGCGAACCGCCTACTAACTAACTTGGCACAAACCGAGTTTATGATGCCGGAACTGGTGCTCCGGATCCTATTCCCAATTGCCGAGGTTGGCCAAATGGGTGGATTGGTGCCAACCTTTGAATCAGTCTGGGATGGCACAGAAGAGGACGATGCCCGCGCACCAGGCGGCAACTATAACGTTGTGGATGATGACTGGGGGAGCCGCCCTTATAAGCTGGATGGGCGGGGTCTGAAGTATCAAATTCCTGAAGAGAAGGAAGTTGATGCCAACACTGAAGGTATTAATGTTGGCGAACGTGCCGTGCAGGTCTTGATGGAGAAAACAGCGATCAAGCTGGAGCGTGAGCAAGCGCTGATCGCAGGCACGGCTGCCAACTATGCCACGGGGCACACGGCTGCCCTGGGTGCTGATGAAAAGTTCAATACTGCTTCGGCAACGCCTGTTAACCCTGGTGAAACGCTTCGAGCGGGGAATGCTGTTGTCCGAAATAAGATTGGGCGAGATACCAACGTCTTGGTACTGGGCGATGACTCTGCTGACGCTTTAGCTGAGAATCCCTTTGTGGTGGATCGGATCAAGCACACGGGCCGAGATTCCATCACGATGGATATGCTGGCTAACCTTTATAACTACCAGTTGGCTGTCAAGGTCATGCTGCCTAATACGTTCAAGGGATTGGCACTTTCCGCTTACGTCGATCCACGCATCCTCGCTGCATGGCAACCAACAAACCAAGGAGCTGACCTGGCAGGCGGTTTCCGGGTTCCCTACCAGATCAACCGCCGCATTACTCGCTTTATGGCCAGCTTTGGGTTTACCTACACCTATCAAGGTCAACCCCGGATGAGCAACCGTTATTGGGATGAGGATACCGATAGCTGGTGCTACAAGCTCAAGTTCAACCGTTCAGCGGAGGCCACAGGCGTTGACAACAGCAACAAGCTGATTTTTGGTTACCTGCATACAGCTTGTGTTGTCTAATCTGATGCGATCGCCCTTCTGAGGCTTTTCCCATGCTCTATCAGTTCATCTATCCTGTTCGCTGTCGCTTGGTTGAAGGCAAAACTGTTGCCGAACCGGGCGATAGTGCTGTATTGACACCCGAACAGGCTCGGATCCTATCTGAATTTGTAGTGCCGATCGCCGAAGAAGGTAAAGCAACTCCAGAAGTTGAACAGCCTAAAACCCCCGACGAGGCGATCGCTCCGCCTGAGCCTCCAGTTACTTCAGAGGCAGTGCCTGTTACTCCGGCGTTGCCGGATAACTACAAAACCAATTTGAACATAGCTGATGCGGTTACCCTGCGTACCCTGAAGCACATTGGCAAGGTAACAGCCTCTAAGCTCATTGCCGCTCGTCCGTTGCAAAGCCTGGAAGATGCTCAGGTCGCTAGTGAGTTGTCTGATGATCAATGGGCTGAAATTGTGGATGCCTTGGAGGTTTAGATGAGTTACTGCACACCTCAAGACATCATTGAGCTTTATTCAGAAGATGAGGCAATTTCCGCGACGAACTGGGAAGATCCCGACGCAAGTGCAGTGAATACGCCTCGCCTGCAAAAGCATTGTGATATGGCAACTGGAATGATCGACATCGTATTGATGCGGCGGTTCCAGTTGCCTATTGATTTTGAAGCTATACCCCAAGCTGAGGAAGCACTCAAGGCGATCGCTGCTACTTTTGTTCGCAGTAGCCTCAACCCGAACGAAGAAACCCTGGCTGCGACGGAAGCCGCGCGAGAAGCATTGGAAGGGTTGGTGGACAACGATGCGTTGGTTGAGATGGCAAACGGGCGCAGAACATTAGAAGCTGCAACCCCAGGCATTCAGGCTGGAGAGACCCAATTTCCCGCGATCCGATTCGGGGTTGCGGCTCCCCGTTGGACAGAGCGCAACGTGGGAGGACTGTTCTGATGCCCATGGTTTTCTCGACTGAGGTTTCATCGGATGCGATCGCCCAAGCACTGGAGGTGCTAACGCCCCGTGCGCAGGTGAAAGTATTGAACCGAATGGGACGGCACCAACAACAGCAAGCGCAGCGGCGAGCTAAGACGCGAATTGATGCGAATGGCAAGCCCTGGGCCACTATCACTCAGCGCCCAGCGCCCAAAAAGACGAAACGGCGATCGCGCATCAAGCTCAGCCAGAGTATCGTCTTCAACCTGCGAGGATCTACCGTTCTCCTCCAATCAACCCACCCCGCTGCCAAATTTATCCAATTGGGTACCCGCCCCCATAAGATCCGCCCTCGCAAGAAAAAGGCGCTCTATTGGGAAGGGGCAGAGCATCCGGTGAAAGAGGTTAATCACCCTGGCACCAAGCCTTTCGACTTCCTGGGCATCTCAGAAAAGGATGAGGAGATCTTGCTGCGGATGGTTGCGGATGCTGTTGCGGCCAATGCCGGAGGGTAGCCATGCCAAGAGTGAAGCCTGGAACGGAAGGGTTAAATCCAGACAACTGGCGAAAGGTAGCCGAGGATGCGATCGTTAATCGGTTACTTCCGCTTGTACCGCTTGGATGTGCGATTGAGAACCGCCCCTCCGAACGGGCTCCGAAAATGCGGGTCAAGGCTCAAATCTTTTATGAGGAAGGGCCAGTCGCCTCAACGGTTGAAACGCCCAGTGGACTCACCCAGCGACGACTGGCAACCTACCGTGTGAATGTGCGAATGGTCGAAATTCGCACGCATCAAGGGATCTACGAATTCCTGGACAAGATCGAATCTATGCTGAATGGATTCTACCCACTTGATCCAAGTCGCTCGGGGCCACTTCGCCTTGCCCCGGACGGAGATAGCTATCAACAGCCCGACCCCAAAGATACAGGCGAATGGTTCTACACCATGCTTTTCCAGTTTGAGCTTAATACCGTGCAACAGGAGAACTTTGTATGAACGTTCCAAGTCTCGCGCGATCGCGTGTTGCCAACCACCAACCTGTCATTGGACGACTCCGCAAGGTGTTTGTCTCATTGATGTTTGATGGGCAGCAGGTGGAGCCTGTCCATCAAGTGCTGATCGTCAACGGCGGTTTTCAAGCCACAGTCACTGTTAGCGAGGCAACAGCTAACGAAGAGTTGCGGATCACAATCGAAAACACCGTAATTTCTTACACTGTCCCGGCGGCGGGTGCAACGACTGAAACGGTTGCGAATGCATTAGTTGCAGAGATCAATAAGTATGAAAATATCTCCAAGACTGAGGTGTTTGCAGGCAAGGTGGCACCGGGTACAGGTGAACACACCTTTGTGCTGGTCAGTAGCCATACATTCACCGTCAGCGAGGAAGAGACCGATCTGGCGGTCGGCGCAGTGGGTCAAGTCGCAGGAAGCTCAGCCAAAGGAGCTACCTCAACAGAGTTGTTTGAGCCTATTACGGGACGCATCGAGGTGGGGCAGCATTTCTGCTTCGCTGACGCTTTTAGTGAAGAGCACATTGCTAAGCTGACTGCAACAGCTCTTCCAGGGCAAACAGAGATTCAGCATGCGCCGCTCACGCAGGCGATCGCCGGGGGCGAACGCGCTGAGTTTCCTTGCTATGTGTTTGACCGAACGGCAGCCGATGTTGCTCGAACCTATAACGGGTCAAGTTTCCAAACCTTCGATACCGATGGTGAGACTGACGGGACGTACACCACCGTCGAAAAGTCGTTATCAATTCCAGGGCAGTTCAATATCAAAAATGCAGGGTGGTTGACGCTTCGCTATGCTGCCGAAAACAAGAAGCAGGTCTACGCGATCGTTGTTGATCCACCGGCTGATGAGAGCGGGGACTTCGACGAATATGCAATTATCCAGGGTCGTGCAATGGTTACCAGTTTGCCGCAGCCTGCCCCGGTCGCCGATAACATGACCGCCGACATCGAACTCAGCTTCCGAGGCCGAGCTACCGAGCGTACTCCCTTTGACACAGACCTCACCTAATGTCAGCTTTCAGCGCACAACAACGGTTCTCCCAAAACTCAGCCCCGCCTCTGTTTACCAGATACATTCAGGGACGGGGCTTTTTTGGCGTCTATTGCCACGTCTACCCAGATCGGGTGGCGATCGCCCTCTTAGCTATCAACCCCGACGCGTGCGCCGCCGGGGAGCTGAAAGTTATTGCGCCGGAGACTAGTGAAAAGCTGGTTATCCTGATCCCTGATGGGCAAGCCACCCAGACCAATGCCGTTTTTGAGTTGAGTCAAGATGGAAGAAGCGATCGCAATCCCATTTGATATCCCACCTGCTGATAATTTCGTAACTGTTGGCAACGAGCAAGCAGGAACAATAAAGATCCCGAAGTACGGAAGCGTCACTTGTCGAGAGCAATTACTGGCACTACCAATCCTTAAGCAGATGGAGGGGTTCAGCGAAGGTGATGATCTGCGCGTTATGTTTGAGTGCCACAAAGGGTTAGCCACTTTGGCTATGCAGCGTATTTGCTCAGGATGGCTCGACTCTGATACAGAGAGACTGGCTCAACCGTTAGTAGAAGAACTGTCTGCGTTTCTATTGCGGGAGCACGATCGCTGGGCTGAGCATCCCGACGGCGAGGGAGAAGAGTCAGGAAAAAAGTCGACTGGGCGCGCTACGAAAAATCCTTCATCGACTACGTCACAAGCGCCTTCTACATCCTCAACAGCCGATTCCCCCAAAGGTTTCGCACCGACAACTTCCAAAACATCCCACTCCACGAAATCCAGCAAGGCTTAGAAGCAGAATTAATGCTCAGAGCAAAAGATTCAGCTTCAACGGCTGATCTGTCAACGATTTTTGCGATCGCCAATGGTGCCAAAAACGTACAACCTCGTCATTTCAACCGCTATGAAGAGGCACTATTCCGAATTGAGGCGCGGCGTGAGGTTCCCTTTGCTGCGGCTCAGTTATTTATGGAGCTACTGGAACAGAACAAAGTGCCATCCTGGGTGCCCGTACAGGTTGATATAGAACTGATCAAAGCTGCTGCAAGCCTTTGAGGAGCGGAAAGTTATGGCTCGCGGCCAACGGAAATTGACGGGACGGAACCAGAGTCCGGGGAATCGTTGCTATTACTGCGATCGCCTCTCCGCCACTGTCAATTATTGACAGTGGCGGAGAGGCGGTTGTCAATCAAAACCCTCGTAGAATAGGAGGGCAACCAAGAGGACTGGACGATGGTTCAATCTGTTGAGAAATCTATGGCTCTGGCTGAGTTCTTGCGCCTGCCAGAAACGCGGCCTGCCAGTGAATACATTGATGGACGGATCATTCAGAAGCCGATGCCCCAGGGCCAACACAGTCGCATTCAACAGAAGCTCACAAACGCCATCAATACCATTACAGAAGATGGTCAGGTGGCACTGGCCTTGCCGGAACTTCGTTGCACCTTTGGCGATCGCTCCATCGTTCCTGATATTGCGTTGTATCCGGCGTAAACCATCACTGTTCCTATCTTCACAACTGAAAAGCCATCAGCAGCTTCATGCTAACAAAAATTTTGATTGATCAAACATCTACGCTTTGGCGCGAGTCTCTTGAATTAGGTACTAACCATCCTACGATCGCCGCTCCAACGGCAGCGGTGACCTCGGCAGGCAAGTCAACTCCATGACTCTTTGCAAATGACCCAATCAAAACACCCAAGATGGAGCCGATAGAACCACCAACTACCTTGTTCTCAATCAGGCTGTTTGAGTTCTGAAAATTATCTTGATACCAACGCTTAAAAGACATCGCATCCTCCGATCGTAACGGTGCCCTCAGCGTATCCAGGATCATTGCGATCGTCCCAAGTGTGTCTATTTTCCTATTCAATTTTTCCGTTAACGGGATGAGGGGCAAGAGGATATCGCCATAAAACCTAGCTAGCCTTGAAAAGTTGATAGGTGGGCGGATGCTTGGTGCCTGATTTTATTGCTTGTGACTCGCCCTGCTACAAGGCGATCGCTCTCGAAAGCTCCCCGTTCGGCTGCTCCGTCTTTGAGCAAGTAGGTGACGACTTATGCTGCCTTTACTCCAACAGAGAAGGACTTCGCATTAGCAAAGAAGCCTTGCGGCCAGGAGCCATGCTGTGTCAGGTTTTGCCAGAACATCGGTTACCTGCCTCCCCATATAACGAGCCATTGATCGACATTTATCTGGGGGCGATCGCGCGCCAACAGCCGACCCACCGTCTGATCCAATTCAGCGGTGATGTGAACGGTGATTGGTTTGAGCTGTGGTTGGAACCAGTTGCGGCGGGGAAATGCATAATCTGGTATCGAGACGCTACCGTTGATCAGAATGCCAAATTCCGGGATCCGCTGACCGGGTTGTACCACCGTGGTGCGATCGCCTTCCTGGATGAACGCTATGAGTCAGCGCTATTCCTCGATCTCGACAAATTCAAAGCGATCAACGACAACCTTGATCTGGGACATCCAGTTGCTGACAAATTGTTGCAGGCGATCGCAAAAGAGCTGAACAAAATAGCGGATCAGTGCCATGGGGTTGCCCTTCGGATGGGGGGCGATGAGTTCATGGTTCTGCTGCCAAATACCGATGCTGAAATGGTCGCTATCAGCGCACTCCAAGCAGTACGGCAGACGTATGTAGGGAAAGCCCATTGCTCCGCGTCGGTTGGGGTGGCGATCGCCCCTCAAATCGAGGTTGCTTACCAAAATGCAGAGCTAGCATGCCGCATCGCAAAACTACAGCCAGGTGAAAGTGCAGCTGACCGAGTTGTTGTCTGGACACCACAAATAAATGAGGTAGTACAACGCCGTTACCAAGTGGATGCGCTCATGGCCAGCCATCCCGACGAACGGTTTCGAGTCGAGATTCAACCTGTCGTCAATCTGGAGACAGGTGTGATCGTCGGCGGTGAAGCACTATTCCGTCCTCCCGGTTTTGCGCCAGATGAGGCGATCGCCTCTGCAGAACGGCAAGGCAAGATCGCCCAGGTCACGAACTGGGTTTTGGGGCAAGCGATCGCGGCCCTGAAGAACTGGGAAGACTTTGCACCAGAGTGTTGGATATCAATCAACGTATCTCCACGGGAGTTGGAGGATCATCGCTTTGCTCCCTGGTTTCTCCAAACAATCAGTTATGAGGGAATGCATACAAAGCAATTCAAGCTCGAAATCACGGAGCGGGATCTGATTGGCAACCCTCAAGAGTATGAGGACAGCCTCACCCAGCTATTGCAACGAAATGTAGCGATCGACATTGATGATTTCGGGTCGGGCAACAACGGCTTAACGATGTTTACCCGTTTCCCCTTGGTTAGCGCCCTCAAGCTCGATCGCGGAATTTTGGCGGATTCACCCGACGACAAAATACGCCTCGCGGTGTGTGAAGCTTCTGTGGTGATGGCTCAAAAACTGGGATTAGACGTGATTGCCGAAGGCATTGAGACCCCCCAACAGGTTCAGGCGATGAGGGCGATCGGGGTATCGCTGGGTCAGGGGTTTTTGTTTTCTAAGCCTCTTCCCCTAGATGAGTTTGTGGCACTGCTTCGCAACTCCTTTAGAGCGTCCCAAGAAACGCTTCCATCTGCACATGAATAACGATCGCGCCGGGAACCTGCGATCGCTCCACACAAAACCCCGTTGTTAGAACCTGTTGCGATCGCTTTGCCAGCAGACTTTTCATATTATCTTTAACCTCCTGCACCTGTTCTTCTAGGTACCGCTGCCCGTAACCCGCTAGCTTCAATTTAGACAGGCCAAATCGCCGCCTGAACGTGCGCCGCTCGAAGAAGGTTGCCAGTGGTTCAAATTGCCAATACGGAGTAAAACCCCTGGGACTTACTTTGCGAAGGGCTGACTCAATATCAATAGGGGCAGGCTGCTCACTTACTTGAAGCTTAAATTTGCAAGGAAAGATCTCGCTTGGGGCAGCAGACACCGCTGCCGCTCGATCCGGGAAATGGTTGAGATAAAGATGCAATAGATCTTTGAGTGAGCAGGCAACGGGATCGTGATAGGCCAGTACTGCAAAATCCTCCGGCTGTAGGGGGATCTTGCAGTTGTTGCCATCATCCAATCCGGGTGGTGCGATCGCACTCACGCTGCCGTCACTATCCACCCATGCCCAGTAGTCGGCTCCGCCCAGTGCGATCGCCTTACCCATGCCAGCCCGACGCAACATCCGAATGGCTCGGGGTATACGCCCTCCGAATCGCTCTGGATAGTCAGGATGCTGGAAGGTTAAAGCGGGCGATCGCTCCGCCATGTCAATCAATATGGGAATCATGGCGGTTGCCTGCATAGAGAATGTCATCTACAAGTTGAACCCGTTCTCCTAGCCATCGCATAACCGGAACTGCCATGCTATTCCCCAGTGCTTTATATCGTGCTGAGTCTGATGCAGGTTTCCCCTTGAATCGAATATTTGTCCATCCGTCTGGGAATCCCTGCAACCGCTCACACTCTGTTGGAGTCAGCCGACGAACAGAATTTGTCAGCAGGGCTGATGTGGTATACCACTCCTCCCTAGTACTAGAGCTATTAGCCACCTCGTTTTTGGTCGATAGAGTAGGCGCAAGAACCACAGTAGAGCCTTGGTTAAGAGCTGGGTCAAGTCCTGTTGCGTCCAGGCAGCGAGCGATCGCTGCCTGGAATGCCGCTGGACAACTACCTGACTGCATTGCTCCAGAATTCTCGCCATGCACCGTGTAGGCAACACAGCGAGAATTCGCTCGGCCACCGCCGCCGGGATTGGTTAGGGCATAGGTCACATCTTCTTGATACTCAATCTGAAGCTCTCCATTGCGAGTTCGCTCTGTGAAGGCGATCGCAGGAGTCGAATTTGACCCATGTCCTGCACGCAGCGTAGGGCTTTGTTCTGGCTGGCATCCTGTCGTACCTGACTTAGAAGAGGCTCCAGCGAGAAACCCATATACTACATTCTCCTGCCCCTGGTTTGTGCCCAAAGAATGCGCGATGCAAGACACATCCGGATCTTGCGTGCCCTGCACCACAAACGTCTGCTCACTTGGGTCAAGCCTTCCAGTAGCAGTGTGGGAGGCAGTCAAGGCATTGGCGATTTTATTCTGCACAGTTAGCCCTGCTTCAAAGTCGACTGGGAAGCCCCGTTTTCCAGAGCCACCCTTAAGTGTGGCGGCAACGTCCTTCCCCGTTTCTCGGCGCGGTGCAGGATTCCTTGACAAGCTCTGGCGCTCAAAAAGTACCGCTGCGGCAGGTCGCCAGTCTCCAAGACATCCGACAACGAAGACTCGACGGCGGCGTTGTGGAACTCCAAAGTGCTGAGCGTCAAGGATTCGCCATGCGACACCGTAGGCATTTGAGATGCCGTTAATAATCCCGGAATTTCGCCATCCATCAGAAGGGGGAGCGATCGCCCGTCCGCTGAAGCATCCCAAAAGTCTTGCAAAGTCTCGTCCTTTGTCGCTGGACAAAACACCAAACGAGTTTTCCCAAATGAACCACCGAGGGCGAATTTCTGCAAGAAGCTCAACAAATCGAAGGGAGAGTTTAGAACGCGGGTCGCGTAAGCCACCACGCTTTCCAGCAACGCTGAACCCTTGACATGGGGTTCCTCCACAAATAAGCTCAACTGCTCCACGATACTTACTCCCTTTGATTTCCAGCACATCTCCGAGGTTGGGCACGTCCGGGCAATAATGTCGGAGCACCGCACAGGGGAACGGCTCAATCTCACTAAAAAAACAAGGTTCCCAACCCAAAGCTTCCCAAGCAACGCTAGGAGCCTCAATTCCACTACAAACCGTTGCGTACCGCATAGCTAAATCACTCACGTATACACATTATACGATATTTTGATTGATTGCATCATGAATAGGTGCAGGGATCCCCGCGCAAAACCTGTCCGATTCGGAGGTGGTGGCATCGGTGCAGAGGGGTGAAGAGCGATCGCGCCAATGTTTAAAAACGCCAATGGGTCGAAAATGGTACGGAGAAAATCAAGATATTTCTAAAAGCCTTTCCCTAAGATTGTTATGGCTGCTAGCATCCCACTTTGGGGTAGTGGGGGTCGTGGGTTCAAATCCCGCCGCTCCGATTTTTGAAACCTCGCCGCAGAGCGAGGTTTTATGCTTTCAGAAAGCATAAAACCCTTATCAGAAAATCTGGTGGTTGAAATCGCGACTAGTGGAACAAAACTCCGCTCTCTCGTGCTTGCGCGGGTTCTCAAACTACGAATTTTCCTAGTCCGCAACGACGGACTTTGTTCTGATAGCCGCGACTTTAGTCGCTAGGGCATTATCCCGAACTCACGTTTTCTTATAGAGGTAGACCGTAGTGGTAGAAGTCTTGATCTTTGCTAAATCCCAGGGATTCGTACAGGGGTTGAGCACTGGTATTTGTTATCTGTGTTGCTAAGGCTAGGCGGATGGCGTTTGTTTCTTTGGCAAAGGCGATCGCCCTCTGCATCAAAGCCGTTGCGACTCCCTGACGCCGATAGGATGATGCCACAAATAGATCGTTCAGAATCCAGATAGGCTTCATCGAAACGGAGGAAAAACTGGGGTAAAGCTGAGTAAAGCCCGCCGCATGGTCTTCGTCTTGGGCAATGAAGATGACAGAATCGAGTTGCTGCAACCGCGCTCTCAGGAAGGCTTTGGCCGCTTGCATATCTGAAGGTTGTTGGTAAAAAACACGGTACTGATCAAACAGCACCGAAAGTTCATCCAACTGTTCAAGCTGTGCCTTGCAGATGTCCATCGCGCTTCTTCCTGAAAGATTATGTTGACGAAGGTTTCAATGTATTTTGGCGATTGACTCGGATCAACTGACAGGCTTGAGATGACGACCGCCATCGACGGGGATTACAGCCCCTGTTACGGCTCGCGCCGTCATGAGTGCAACAGCTACATCTCCAATGTCTTGCGGTGAAACCAGTTCACCCGTCAGTGTTTGTTCTCGCTCTTCGTTTTTGAGAGTGGTGCGATCGCCATCGTCAAGATAATCCCACAGAGCGCTGTCAACGAACCCTGGGCGAATGACGTTACAGCGAATCGGTGCAAGGGAAACGGAAACGGTTCGGGCTAAGGCTTCGGTGGCGGCAAATGCAACGTGAACATGGGCAGCGTCTGGGGTGGCCCACTGGGCATAGCCCCCTGTGATCAGGGTGATAGACCCTTGTTGATCCAGAATGGAGCGGCTGTACCAGATGCATCTGTGGGTCGCCCAGAGCTTGCCATCCATAAAGGTGGGGGCTTGGTCGGGGGGTGTCTCGTCAAATGCTGATCGACCAACGGCTCCCGCTGTGATCATCATGTGAGTCACATTGTCTAACCGCGCGAAAAGCTGCTGGACACTCGCGTCGTCAGCGACATCTACAGCTTCAGCACTACAGCCCAGTTCTTGAGCTGTTTCCTGCGCTTTTTCCAACGTGCGACTGGTGACGATCACCTCTGCCCCTTCAGCCAAAGCGACTTCGGCAACGCCTCGCCCCATACCGCTACTGCCTCCAATGCAAAGGACTGTACTGCCTTTCAATCGCATACCTTCACCTTATTTATTACTTGTCACTAAAGACGGCTTCATAAAGCTCTTTAAGGGCGATCGCCACCTCAACAGATTGCAGCGTGAAGGTTTGGCCAAGGTCATCATATTCGGTGAAGAGCCACTGGTTTTCGGACTGCTTCACATACTGTTCGACATGGGGCTTGTATTGGTCAATTAGGAGGTATTCCTGAAAGGGAGGAATGGTGCGATAGGCCGCAAATTTGTCGCCCCGGTCATAACCTTGGGTGGAATCAGAAAGAACCTCGGCTATCAGGATAGGGTTGATCACGGTGTCTTTGCGCCCCTGTTTAAGGTCGGCAGGACGCGGCGTCACCATGACATCGGGGTAGGTGTAGCGATCGCCATCAGGAACCCATAGTCGTTGGTCTGTTACAAAAATGCTGTAGGGTTGCTGTCTCAAAGCCGACTTCAACAGAAAAATTAGAGTTGCCGTAATTTCGTTGTGCGCAGGGGTTCCCCCGGTCATGGGTATAATCTCTCCGTCGCGATATTCGCTGCGCGTTTCAGATTCCACCTCCAACGCGAGATACTCTTCTGCGGTGTAGGTTTTGGTTTGGCTCGGGGCAATCGTCATGGTGGATGGTACAGCGTGGACTGTGCTTAGGCGTTTTCTGGGAAAGAACATACCCCCATCATTCCCGCGTACGCGGGAATGATGGGAAGCTGAATGGCTATGACAGATAGGCTTGCAATGGATGTCCATGAAAATGGGCATGACGGAGCGCTCCTATTAGCGGAAGATTCTTTTGCAGAAATCACCTTAGTAATCAGTTTAGTAACGAATCCAAAATCTTGGATTCGCTAGTCGCGATCACACCTGAACTACACATCACAAGTTACACATTACAGCTCTGCATCTATAGCCCAGGAACGGAGAAGGCGGAGGCGTGGAGCTTTCTTCAGTTTGTGCTTTTCTATAGGGAGGAGCACATCATCTAGCACTCGGACGCCTCTGGCCAGGTGTGCGCCTTTGTTGAGCATAACGCCTCAACAGATTTCTTCTCTTCATCAGACAATCAAGTATCAGATTCTGTAACGACGCAACGCTCTCCGATAAATCGCTCTACGGTAGAACTACTTTTCCTGAAGATGCTCTTTATTGTTTGGAGGTCTGCGTCACCATGCCTTCTCTTCCGCAATTGGCTACCCTACTGTTGAGTACCGCTCTTTTGTTGGGCTGTTCAGCATCGTCGAACATGACTGACCTTAGCCCTGAGCCAGGGGCTTCCTCAATAGACACCGTGTCATCGGATGCCGTAACCCAGCCGAGCATTGATCCGATTGATCCGACGGATGTGGTGTTTGAACCTCTACCGGATGCGATCGCCACTAATGTTAAAGCGGCTCTTGGCGAAGAAATCGATGAGACGTCCTTGCAGATTGTGCGCTACAGCCGGGAGAGCTGGTCAGATGGTTGCCTAGGGTTAGGGGGGGCCGCCGAATCCTGTTTGGCTGAAGTAACCGAGGGCTGGCAAGTGGAGGTCACAGATAGCGCGAACCAAAGCTATTTCTACCGCACAGACCTCACTGGTGACAACATTCGCCGCTCGACCCTGGAGCATAATCTGCCCCCTTCGTTGCGTGATCGCATTTTCCAAACCATCGTTGAGGAGGGGCTGACCGATGATGTTGAGGCGCTGTCTATTGTTGCAGCTGAGCCCCGCCTTTGGGATGGGTGTTACGGAATTCCCCCTGAAGTCACCGGAGATAATGCATGTCCTGAAGTTGGAATCTTCGGCTGGCGTGCGGTTGTGAGCGATGGTGACCAATCGTGGGTCTATCACACTGATAATGGGGGTACGGAAATTCGGCTGAACCCGAATGGTTAAAAGCCAGAGCTTATGGCAGGTGTATTCCACAAAAAATCGACGGGAATTGTCAATCAACGGACTGTGGCTCACCCGTTTCAGTCACTCCTATCAAATCCGGTTAAATAGCCGTAACATCCAACTATCGTTTGTGGACGTTGAAAAATAGCTGCCACAAACGATAGTTGGGTTCTTCAGCCGGATTTAATATCACAACATCATCCTTGGATTCTGTCACTTCCAGCGAAGCTCCGTCATGGGGTGCTTTCCACTTTTGTTTTCAGTCCTTCTGCAAATTCCTCGAATGAGGGGGTTAAATCTGGAATCGACGGGATGATGAGGGGCGACATTAATCCGCTGAAGCACTCCTCCATGTGAAACGTCGTTTGTCCGTTGCTAGTAGGAGCTAAGGTAAACGTCCGGATGCCTTGAAACAGGCCGAAGGGCATCCCACTGCGCCACACCATCTTTGTGCTCGGTTCAAATTCTACAACTTTGATAGAAAAGGCTTTCTCAGGACTGATGGTGCTGTAGAGGTTTAGCTGGTTTCCTGGGGCAATGGTGCCTTCAAGTTTCGTGACAGTTGTGTTCCATTCAGGGTATCGGGAACTGTCAGTTAAGATTGACCAGATTGTCTCTGGGCTGGCATTGATCAGCTTGATCACACTGTAGGTTTTCAAAACCACTCCTCCCATGGTTGAACGTCAGGTCAAGGGCTAGTTGCTCCGATCGGGAAACGTTCACACTCACTGGAGCTAGACGGCGTCCAACTGAGCTGAGTCTAAAAATATAGCTGTAGCCATAGCATCAGAATAATAGGAATGTGTCATTCCCATGCAAATGGGAATCCATATCATCTCGTCGGTTATAGCGTTTAGGGATTAGCCAGAAAATAAAATCCCAGAGAGAGGGGCGGC
>JBCBSL010000013.1:18334-28526 GCA_039819145.1 Cyanobacteria bacterium J06638_22 | reverse complement strand
TTGCTAACTTCCAATCCAACCCCGATATTCAAAACATCCTCACCCGCATCGTCGGTGGCGATCCCTCGGTGATCGATGGTCTGTTGCGGGTTACGGGAGGCGATGCCAACCTCTACCTGATCAACCCGGCGGGGATTCTCTTTGGCCCCAATGCGCAATTGGACCTGAACGGTTCCTTTACCGCGACCACTGCTACGGGCATTGGCTTTGAGAATGGCTGGTTTAATGTGGAGGGCACGACCGATTTTTCCAGCTTGGTTGGGACGCCCACTAACTTTGCCTTTTCCACCGACGTCCCCGGTTCCGTCGTCAACGCGGGCAATTTGGCAGTGGCCGAAGGTGCAAGCCTGACGCTGCTGGGGGGGAGTGTCGTCAATACCGGACGGCTAGCGGCTCCCGGTGGCCGCATCATCGTGACGGCAGTGCCGGGTGAGAATTTGGTTCGCCTGAGCCAGCCGGGGAGCTTGCTGAGTTTGGAAATTGAACCACTGGCCGATGAGGGGGCAGGGGTGTCGATTGATCCCCTCTCGCTGCCAGAATTGTTGACCGGAAGTGTTGTAGATGGGTCAACGGGACTGGCCGTGCAGCCTGACGGGACGGTGCAACTAACGGACTCTGGAACCACGATTCCGACCGAGCCGGGAACGGCGATCGCTGCGGGTGAGCTAGATGCCGCAACGACAGACCCCCTGGCAGAACCGGGGATTTTTGTGCTGGGCGATCGCGTCGCGCTGATCGGCGCTACCCTGAACGCCGATGGCCCAGGGGAAGGCGGCAACGTCCGGGTAGGGGGCGATTATCAAGGGCGATCGGTGCTCCCGGCGGCGCAAAACCTTTTTATTGACGAGAACACCCGGATTACGGCCAATAGCCTGAGTCAGGGTGATGGCGGCAGCGTCATTCTCTGGGCCGATGGGTTGAATGCTTTTCTGGGCAATGTTGAGGCCCGAGCCACCGATGGAGATGGTGGCTTTGTCGAAGTTTCGGGGGCAGACAGCCTCGTCTTCCGGGGACAAGTCGATGTTGGCAGTGACAATGGTGCGGCAGGAACTCTACTACTCGACCCGGTAAACATCGTCATTGCGGCGGGCGGCACGGGTAGTGACCCAGGCGTTGACGCTGCTCTACCCGATATTCTGGCTGGGGAATTTCCGGGCGAAGACATTACCATCGATGCCGACAGCCTGACCTTGCAAACCGGCGATATTGTTCTTGAGGCGACCAACGATATCACTATCACCGACGGCATCAACCTCTTCTTTTCCCCTGGAACCACAGGGAGCATTCGCTTCACTGCCGATGCCGATGACAATGGCGTGGGGAGATTTTCGATGGGGGCGACCGATAGCATCTTCACCCAAGGCCGCGATCTGACGATTCAAGGGGCAAGGATTGAGGCCGGAAACCTGAATTTAAGCGGCGGCTTTGACGGATTGAGCGGCAACCTGCTGCTAGAGGCGGATAGCCTGATTCGAACGGGTCGTCTGGTTGCAAGGGGGGGTGGCTACGGCCTCAACCAAGCGGGCAACATCGACCTCTTGAGTTCCAACGGTTTGATTGATGTCCTTAGCATCGATGTGTCTGCCTTCACTGGCGATGATTTTCCAGTTGTAGGAGGCGGAATCCTGACTGTCGATGCCGACTTGTTTAGAGTCCGAGGAACACTCGAAGACAGCACGGTCAGTATCGATGCTGCAAACACGAGTTCTGTTTCTATTACCCATCGGGGTGGGCCAGACAATATCCCATTCACGGTCGCAGCGGGTGGAGCCGTCGAAAATGGAACTGCAGGCCGGATTTTGGCGGGATTTGATGTTCTCGATGCTGGCTCTTTTCCGGTGTTACCCAATGGCGGCGATGCTGTTTTTCCATTTGAGGTGAACAACATTACGCTCCGATCGGTCAATGGTGCCCCCGTCATTCCCAACCCCGGTCAGGTTTTTCCCTCCGAGAATGGAGCCGCCGTCCTGATCAACGTTGCTGAGCTGGGCACCGGAGTCATCACCGACCCTGACAACGATAACTTGAACGTGGTATTGGCCGTTGAACCCCTGCCTCCTGGATCGACCCTGACCCGAAACGGCGTGCCTGTCACCAGTGGTCAAACCTTTCCCCTGAATGCAGCGGATGTCTATGAATTTACCCCTGCCCCCGGACAAGAAGGCCCCGTCGCGATTATCCGCGTCGTTGCCAGCGACCTAGATAATGGCGTCCCCACCCTGAGCAGTTCCACCCCCTTTGTGGCACAAGTCAACGTCACAGACGAACCGCCGCCACCGCCACCACCGCCACCACCGCCACCACCGCCACCGCCACCGCCGCCACCGCCGCCACCGCCACCGCCGCCACCGCCGCCACCGCCACCGCCACCGCCGCCACTACCGCCCGAGGAACCACCCGAGGAACTACCCGAGGAAATTCTTGAAATTATTGAGGATCCCCTGGTGGAACAATTGCCAGTGGTGGAACAACTACCGGAGGTGCCGGATAATCCTGGGGACTACTCAACACCGACCTTTACGACCATTGACCCGGTCTTTCGATCGACCGAAGAACGCTATAACCGGGAGTTCACCGACTACCTGGGACTGGATCCTGTTGAAACCCGAACCCTAGAGGAAGGGATTGGCATTGCCCAAGACATTGAAGAGGCAACGGGCGTTCGACCTGCGTTCGTTTATGTCGGGTTTGTCCCCCCCGAGAGTGTGGTGCGGGATGTTGTCCCTGTGCCCCAAGACACGGATGAGCTAGAGCTGATCGTTGTGACTGCCGACGGGGGATTGGTGCGACGACGATTAGCCGGGGTAACGCGAGCCGAAGTCATGGAAGTTGCCCGCGAGTTCCGTAACCAGGTCACCAATCCTCGCAATGTGCGGACAACCAGTTATCTGCCGTCGTCGCAACAGATCTATGAATGGTTTGTGGCACCGATTGTGGCTGACCTGCAGTTGCTTGAAATCGACAACCTGGTGTTTTTGCCAGAGGCAGGATTGCGATCGCTCCCCTACGCCGCTCTCCACAATGGGGAGGTGTTCTTGATCGAGCAATTCAGCGTTGGCCTCATGCCCAGCCTCAGCCTCACCGACACTCGCTATGTGGATGTCCGCGATGCCGAAATCTTAGCCATGGGCGTTGCCGAGAGCACCCAAGGACAAACGCCCCTGCCGTCTGTTCCGCTCGAAGTCGATACCCTCACTTCCAAGCTCTGGAAAGGGCGCGTGTTCTTGAATGAAGCCAGCACCATCGACAACCTGCGTCAGGCGCGGGAAATCCAGCCCTTTGGCATCATCCACCTGGCCACCCATGCCGACTTTGTTCCGGGCGGTATCGGCGAATCCTACATCCAGCTCTGGGATGAACGCATCCAACTCGACCAGATCCGCGAATTGGGCTTCAACGATCCACCTGTGGAGCTGCTGGTGCTGAGCGCCTGCCGCACCGCCCTGGGCAACGAGCAGGCTGAGCTAGGCTTTGCCGGACTCGCCGTGCAAAGCGGGGTCAAATCCGCCGTCGCAAGCCTGTGGTACGTCAGCGATGCGGCCACCGCCGCCCTGATGACCCAGTTCTACGAGCAACTACTCGACGCACCCATCAAGGCCGAAGCCCTCCGCCAAGCGCAACTAGCAATGGCACGGGGCGAGGTCTTCGTCGATGAAAACGGACGACTCCAGGGGCTTGAGCAAATCGACCCACTGGATCTGCCAGCCTCCAGTGCCCAGGAAGTGCTCGGGCAAACCCTCGATCACCCCTACTATTGGGCCGCCTTCACCATGATCGGCAACCCCTGGTAACTTCCAGCTGTTTTACCCAGAGATAGCCCGGACGATCGCCTGCGAAAGCACGTTTGTCTGGGCGTGTCTGGCGGGGGTGGGCGATCGCTCTACAACCCCGAGAAGCAACACATCGCAGAAAATTAAACAAACACCTTGCAAAACGTTTTATCGCACTGTTATTATCGGAAAGCGCGTTTGAGAGGCGGCACAGCCACTTTCCTTACAGGCTGGCTGTATCTTCCGCAAGCGCCACCATCCCTCGCCGGGATAGCTCAGTTGGTAGAGCAGAGGACTGAAAATCCTCGTGTCGGCGGTTCAAGTCCGCCTCCTGGCATCGTTTCAGCGTTTTTTCTTGATAGGAAGCGACTGAGTTTTCAAGGATTCTAACTAATAATTTAGAAAGAAATCTCATCAGTTTCTGTCGTTGTCCATCAGCTATGGTTGCATGACCATTTAGTGCAATGGGTGTGGTTGAGTGAAGCTCATTTCCCCTCTCCCAGTGTCGATGCTCTCGCTTCCCCGCGTCATAGCCGACTGCCGTCATACTATTGGCGGTAGTCGGCTATGACGCGGGGAAGAAAATTGAGAGAAGCAAGCGCTTTATCTTGATAGATACCTTCGGCTTACTATTAGTGGTTCATGTGCTCTCCGCCAATGTGCCAGAACGGGACGGTGCCAAGCAATAAAATTTAGGAGGAGAGTTATGAACAAACCGCGAGGCACCAAGAAAACGGTCAGGTTAACCCTGGACTTGGAAACGGATTTTTACGAAGAGATTGCCGTCGCCGCTCTGCTGGAACGTACCCCAAAGTCGAAGCTGATTCGGAAGGCAATCATCCTATATCTGAAGTAGATGTAGGTAGAGAGCCGCCCTGGATCGTAGCTGCTCTAGAATGTTTTGTTAAACACGTCACAATCTTGCGAGTTATAAAACTTTACAAAGAGGATGCAGTAGTTCGGTGATTTCCCATGAATGCTGCGAAAATTAAATTGTTAGATGTTGTGTGGCTGCATCACTCCAGCACACCATGAAGAAGGATTTGCCGAGGCTATCGCTCGGTCTGTTTTTGGCTCTATTGCTGTGGATGCCCCAACCGCTTCTACCCAGCGCTCCAATTGCAGCCCTAGCTATCCCTATGTTTGTATCTTGCCTCGCCACCTGATTTGGATTGTGGGGAATTTTCGATTGAAGTTTTACGGTACAGGAGCCCGATCCGTATAATTTTGACCGAGATAAGGACGGGTTTGAGTGTGAGCATCAGATCAATTAGTGAGATTCAAAGAGATTTCTGATGAACAATCAACGTGGGGAAGATGCTGTGATGCTGGTGGTGGGTTTGGGGGCTTCAGCAGGGGGGCTGGCGGCGTTTTCCGAACTGTTGTACAACTTGCCTTCTGATACGGGCATGGCGTTTGTGCTGGTGCAACATCTGGCTCCCGGTCAGACGAGTTTGTTGAGTGAGCTGCTGGGCCGAACCACACGCATCCCCGTTCAGACCGCAGAGGATGGTGTGCTGGTGACGGCGAATCAGGTGTATGTGATCCCACCAAACGTGCAGATGACGATCGCCCAAGGACGGCTCCAACTCACTGAATGTGACCAGGTTCAGCGGCCAGTCAAAACTGTGGATTTGTTTCTCCAGTCTTTAGCTGATGACCAGCAGAACAAGGCGATCGCCATCATTTTGTCCGGCAGCAATGATGATGGTGCTGCGGGAGTTTCCGCCGTTCGGTCTGCTGGGGGTATCACCTTTGCTCAGGCCCCTGCCACGGCCCAATTTCCCGATATGCCGAATGCGGCGATCGCTACCGGGCAAGTCGATTTCACTCTGCCGCCCGCTGAGATTGCGGAGGAGTTGATTAAAGTCAACCGTCACCCTTACCTGCGCGAACCGTCTGCCGAGCGGAGTGATGAAGAAGGATCGGTCTTTCAGGAAAACGATCTGTTAACTATCTTTCGGCTCCTGCAAAAAAACACGGGTGTTGACTTTGCCAACTATAAGCCCACCACCTTTCAGCGGCGGTTGCGGCGACGCATGTCCTTGCATAGGCTACCGATCCTTGCGGATTACATTCAGTATCTGCGAGAGACCCCGACCGAAATTCAAGCCCTGTATCACGATGTCCTGATTACAGTCACCAGCTTCTTTCGGGATCCTGAGATTTACGCGGTACTGCAAGAGGATGTCTTTCCGGCCCTGTTGCAGCAGCAGTCTACTGCCTCCTCGATTCGCATCTGGGTGCCGGGATGCGCCACTGGTGAGGAAGCCTATTCCATCGCCATTTGCCTGCTTGAGTGCCTTAACTCAATGCTCATCAGCCCCACAATTCAGATCTTTGGCACCGATATCAGCGATGAAGCCATTGAGGAAGCGCGATTAGGTATCTATCAAGAAAACCGCATGGAGGGGATATCTCCCGAACGGTGACGGCGCTTTTTTGTCGAGGTAGAGGGCGGCTATCAGATTAACAAGTCGGTGCGAGAGTTATGTGTTTTTGCCCGCCAGGATTTGAGCAGCGATCCGCCCTTTTCTGACATTGACTTAGTGAGCTGTCGCAATGTGTTGATCTACTTCCGACCACCCTTGCAGCAGAGGGTGTTGTCCATCTTTCATTACAGCCTCAAGTCGACAGGCTTTCTTATCTTGGGCGGCTCCGAAAGTATTGGTGACACCTCCGATCTGTTTGAGGTCTATAACGCCTCAGCGAAAGTCTATACCCCCTGCGCGGTGCCGACACGCCTGAATTTTGACTTTGTTACCAGCCACCATGACCCGCAGGAAGCGCTAGCGGGACAACGACAGGGGTTTCCTGTCTCATTGAGTCGCACAAACATGCAGCAATGGGCTGACCAGATTGTACTTAACCGCTATGCTCCAGTGGGTGTGGTCATCAATGACGATTTAGAGATTTTGCAGTTTCGGGGCGAGACCAGCCCCTACCTGAGGCCGCCCTTGGGAGAACCCAGCTTCAATCTGCTGAAGATGATTCGTCCTAGCCTATTGGTCGATGTGCGGGCTGCCATTGAAGAGGTCAAAAAACAGAACGTCTCGATCAAGCGGGAATCGTTACCGTTTGAGGATCGGCGGGTCGGGGACGTGACGCTGGAGGTGATTCCCTTTAATGTTTCGATGGCTCAAGAGCGCTGCTTTTTGGTCTTGTTTGAACGCACCTCTGCGGAGACCGTTGTATCAGAAAACAATCGCCCGCTAAGCCCCCTTGAGGAGGAAGTGACGCTGGATGCTGATACCAATCAATTCCTACAGGAACTGGCCAACGCTCGGCAGGAATTACTGGATACCCAAACCTTTTTGCGACTCACGATTGAAGAGCAAGAGAGCACCAATCAACAGCTCATCGCCGCCAACGAAGAGATTTTATCGAGTAACGAGGAACTCAAGAGCACCAACGAAGAGCTGCAAACCGCGAAAGAAGAGATTCAGGCGGCTAATGAAGAGCTGAGAACGACCAACGAAGAACTGCAAAGTCGGAATGCGGAATCGCGTCGGGCCAACGATGACCTGATCAACCTGATTGACAACGTCAATATTCCCATTTTGATGTTGTCGAATGATCTTTGCATCCGGCGCTTTACTCCGATGATGTCCAGTATCTTTAACTTGATCCCGTCTGACATTGGGCGGCCTATTACCGACATCCGCTTCGAGATTGAGGTTCCTGATTTAGAAGCCTTAATTTTTCAGGGGATTGAGACGTTGAATACGATCGAGCGCGATGTGCAAGACCGGGATGGGCACTGGTATCTGCTACGAATTCGCCCCTACCGCACCGTTGAGAATCAGATTGATGGAGCGGTCGTGATGCTGGTGGATATTGATAACCTCAAGCGGGTTGAGCAAAACCTGCGCGATAGCCAAGCTCAGCTGGAAGCAGAGCTGTTTGCAATGAATCAGGTACAGGCTCTCAGTCTTGAGTTGTTTGCATCCCATGACTTCAACCAGGCGCTGCATAAAGTGTTGGAATCGGCTATGGCAGTTCATCGTACAACCATGGGGATATTGCACCTTTATAACCCTGAAAGTGACATGCTGGAAATGGTGGTTCAGCATGGATTTGGGCAAGACGTTCTAGGGTATTTCCAAGAGGTTCGGCGGCAGGATGGCTCCCCTCTGAGTCGTGCTTTCAGCCAGCAAGAGCAGGTTCTTATTGGGGACGTACAGCTAGACCTAGTTGTTGAACCCTATCGCTCGATTGCGCTGGGGGTAGGGTTCCGGGCAATGCAGTCAACACCCTTAATTAGCCGGAACGGGGAATTGCTAGGGATGCTCTCAACCTATTTTGCTGAGCCTCATAGCCTCACCGAGCGTGAGCGGCGACTGCTGGATCTCTATAGCCGCCAAGCGTCTGAGTTTATCGATTTGACGCGTTCTATCAGAGAACAACAAGCGCTGTTGGAACGAGAGCAAGCGGCCCAGGCGGCCAATGCTAGTAAAGATGAATTTCTCTCCGTGCTGTCTCATGAATTACGCACCCCCCTGACTGGCATTCTGGGTTGGATACAGCTCATTGAGCTCGGAATGCTAGACGGGGCTGCGCTGATTGATGCGATCGCCTCAATCAGAACCAGTGCCCAAATTCAGCTCAAACTGATGGAAGATCTTCTGGACGCCTCTCGGATTGTGCAAGAGCGATTCCAGATCAATCGGCAACCGATGGACTTGACGGAGATGCTGCGGCGGGTGATCACATTAGTGCAGCCGCAAGCACTTGAAAAAGGTCTGCAATTAGAGACGGCGTTGGAGAGTGGCGTAGATATGCTCGCGCTGGATCCTGTTCGGATGGAGCAGGTATTCTCCAATCTGTTGTCGAATGCGGTTAAGTTCACGCCGAGTGGTGGGTGTATCACGGTGCAACTGACCGATTCACCGTCTCAGGTGCAGGTGCAGATCAGCGATACTGGCCAGGGCATTACGCCGGAGGCATTGCGCTACATTTTCGAGCGCTTTCGTCAAGTCGATGCGTCCAATACTCGCAGAGAGGGCGGCTTGGGGTTAGGACTGTTCCTGGTTCGCTCTATTGTGGAAGCCCATGGCGGCACCGTAGTGGCAGAGAGCCCAGGGGAGGGACAGGGTAGCAAGTTTACCCTCACCCTGCCCAAAGCAGAGGCGGCTGAGCCGATACGATCTACGGCGTTCCCAACAAGGCCTGCCATCGATGTGTCATTGGAGGGTGTCAGGATCCTACTAGTAGAAGACAATAAGGTTACCTTGCAGATTTTTAAGGCCTTCCTAGAAGCCGAGGGAGCCGTGGTTTTTACCGCACAGTCTGCACCAGAGGCGTTAGAAATTATTGCCAGAGAGCCCCTGGATATTTTGATCAGCGATATCGGTTTACCCGAGGTCAACGGGTATGAGTTCATTCGACAGGTGCGATCGCGACTGCCAGAACAAGGGGGACAATTGCCAGCGATCGCCGTGACGGGCTATGTTACTGAACAAGACGCAGAAACCGCCATTGAAGCGGGATTCCAGCTGCATTTACGAAAACCAGTTAAGTTTGAGAGTTTGGCACTCGCAGTTTTTAGTCTGCTCCAGCGCTGATACTGTAGCCTTAGTTATAGCGCTCCGACTTGACTCCTGAAAGCATACTGAGACTGAAAACTTTGCCTAGCAAGGCTTCTGACTTAAAGTCCTTTCAAAGATCAAATCGGATTCCTATATATAGATTAAAACCAGAGATTTTGTCGGTAACTTTGCCCACTGCATACCCTATTTTCAGGAGTGAAAGGATGCTGTAGTGCTGCCATGGAATAGGCTAAAAACTCTTCGGAGGGCTGAAAATCTTCGTGTCGGCGGTTCAAGTCCTCCTCCTGGAATCGTTTCAGCGTTTTTTCTTGATAGGAAGTGGCTGAGTTTTCAAGGATTCTAACTAATAATTTAGAAAGAAATCTCATCAGTTTTTTTTCTTTGTCCATCAGGCTAAGAGTCTTGTCCAGACTTCTGGCAACGACCGCATTGTTAGTGGTATCCGCGTTGGACAACTCTCGATCCATCAACGCAACAATGATGTGCTGATTTCCCTTGATACCGAGCGCTTGCTACTGTTGCAAAACACCAACGTCGGTGACATTAGTGCAGCTGACTTTGCCTAAGCTTGCTACCAATTCTCCATCTTTTCTGGGTAAAAGCACCTCAGACAATAGCGGTTTAATGGTTGTTTTGGGGCGCGTCGCGCCCCAAAACAACCGTATTCAGGCCATGCGCCTAGTGCTATAGCTCTGTTCTGTCTAAAGTCTTGATTAGAGGACCGACGCTATCATGAAGTTGGGAATATCACCCGATCAAGGGCTCAACCATGACTATTTCCCAAGAAAAAGGCACTCCATTGATCCACCAGCAGTACACCGCGACCTGGCAGGATTACATTGCCTTGCGAGATAGCAAGGCAGCAGACTGGCG
>JBCBSL010000013.1:0-18324 GCA_039819145.1 Cyanobacteria bacterium J06638_22 | reverse complement strand
CCATTGATCCACCAGCAGTACACCGCGACCTGGCAGGATTACATTGCCTTGCGAGATAGCAAGGCAGCAGACTGGCGCAAGATTGCTTTTTATCAAGGATGGTTGTGGGCTGATATGGGCAAAGAAGGACCGAATCATGCCTCCTTTAGTGATTTGGTGACAGCCATATTTTTTATCTGGGCTTTCTTGCATACGGATGAGGGGTTTCAATCTTATGGGCGCTGTTTGATTGAACAGCCAGAGACTCAGGCTTGCGCCCCGGATTTGGTGCTGTACAAGGGTGGCAATATTCCGAAATGGCAGTCGGGTGAGCCCCGGCGCATTGGTACAACCCGTCATCGACTACCGGATTTAGTCGGTGAAATTGGTGACACGACCCTGAGCCTGGATTTGGATGAGCAAAAGCAACTGTATGCCAGTTTAGGAATTCCTGAGTATTGGGTGATTGATGTCAAGGGAATGCGGTTGTTCGGGTTTGGTTTAAACGAATCAGGGAGTTACCGACCCATTGAAGTCTCGCAGGTGTTATCAGGACTATCGCTCTTGCTGGTGGAACAAACCCTGGAAAGGCTAACCACAGAAACGAATACGGCAGCGGCCAATTGGTTCAGGCAGCAGTTGGAAATCTAGACTCCTGGTTGGCGCGATCGCTTCATTGGGGGCTCTGGCAATGACCGTGTGGTAACAGGTGGAGGTTGCGATCGCATCGTTATCCTCTCGGGGCAAGGCTTCGATTGCGTCATCGACTTCAGCAATGGACTAGACAAAATTGTTCTTGGTGGCATCCGCTTTGGACAGCTCTCGATTCAGCACCGTAACAATGATGTGCTGATTTCCCTTGGTACCGAGCGCTTGCTGCTGTTGCAAAACACCAACGTCGGTGACATTGGCGAAGCCGACTTTGCCTAAGATTGCCATCAGTTCCCCATCTTCTCTGGGTGAAAGCCCTCCAGATAGCAGCGGTTTAATGATTGTTTTGAGGCATGTCGCGCCCCAAAACAACCGTATTTAGGCAATGTGCCTAGTGCTATGCTCTGTTGTGTCTAAAATCTCGATCATAAGGTGAGACTCTTTCAAGCCTGCTACGCTAGACGTAGAGCCAAGTGACCGAAGCCCCAATCGAAATCTAGAACGCTCCAGACTGAAAGCTATGGGAACGGAAACGATCACCCTCGAAGTTTCACAGGATATGCTGGCTGCGCTGAAGATGGGCGCGAGCGATCTGGGCGATCGCATTCGCTTGCTGGCAGCGATCGCATTTTTTCAGGAAAAGCAACTTTCCCTGGGCCAAGCTGCAGAGCTGGCAGGCTTGCATCGCCTAGAATTTATGGATCTTTTAGCTCAAAAGGGTATTGTCGTGTTTGACTACGATGCATCTGCCCTTGCAACCGATTTAGCGGGGCTTGCTGAGCTAGGGAATCATAACTGAGATTATCAGCAATGCCAGCGATTTCACCCACCACGTACACTGTTTTCATGGGTGAGAGTATACTGTAACGTAGACGTAGAGCGGGCTTAAAGTTCTCTGGAGGACTGAAAATCTTCGTGTCGGCGGTTCAAGTCCGCCTCCTGGCATCGTTTCAGCGTTCTCATTCCACCGAGAGAAAATAGATTACACCGTTTTACACCTATTTTAGAAAGGAAAGATAGGTGATATTCCTAGGTTTTTAGGAGTTGAAAATCGCTTTTTCCTTAATAAAAACTCGTTGCGAAAACAATTGAGATAGATTCTCTAGCTTTCACAAAGCTACAGTGTTCCGGATTCACAACAATTGAACTTGAAACTAACGAAAACTCACCTAGTTGAATCCAGTAGAATTTGTTGCGCTCGTGGTACAACTCCTGTCGCCTTTCTTGCCGCACTTACTCAAACTGGGGCAACCCGCTGCCAAAGCTGCTGGTAAAAAGCTGGGCGAAGGATCTGCGCCATAGCTAAGACACAATACTGTTGATTTCCAGTACTAACTTATGAGTTTCGACCATCCTCCCCGCATTCTGTTTCTATACGGATCTTTACGCGAACGCTCCTACAGCCGCCTTTTAGCCGAAGAAGCGGCACGCATCATCGAAGAAGATTTTGGGGCTGAAGTTCGCTTTTTCAACCCCCGAGGACTGCCGCTACACGGAGCTGAACCAGAAACGCATCCCAAGGTGCAGGAGTTACGAGAACTGTCGCTGTGGTCAGAGGGGCAAGTGTGGTCCAGTCCTGAACTGCACGGTAACATCTCAGGATTGATGAAAACACAGATTGACTGGATTCCGCTGAGCATGGGAGCTGTTCGCCCAACTCAAGGACGCACTTTAGCCGTTATGCAGGTATCTGGGGGCTCCCAATCCTTCAACGCCGTCAATACCATGCGAATCCTGGGGCGCTGGATGCGGATGTTTACCATTCCAAATCAGTCCTCTGTGGCCAAGGCATACCAGGAGTTTAACGAAGATGGCACGATGAAGGAATCAGCTTACCGGGATCGGGTGGTTGACGTGATGGAAGAACTGCACCGTTTTACTCTACTACTGCGGGATAAGGTTGATTATCTAACCGATCGCTACAGTGAACGGAAGGCAGCAACGGCACAGCAGGTTCAAGCGACGGCTCAAAAAGCGCTTAGCTGAATCAGGTGAGCAAGTATGACAAAGCCAAAAACTGCTCTATGGGCAAACATTTCAGGCCCGATAGTTGTTGCATTGTGCTGTGATCTGTTGCTTGAGTCGGCAACTAGTCAAACTATTCTGCGAGGTTTCAGTCTCTCGATAGACTCCAAAAGGGAACGATTTTTCGACGTTTCAGACTATAGCTGAGTGGTGATGTAGGCCAAAATCAGGCCACTAGAACTCAGAGATGAGAATCTTGCGGCTTTTCCCGGCGTAATGCCTCTCTAGCTCAATCAAGCTGATTACATTTGGGCATAGCCAATCTTCCCTGCCTTTGAGGGCACTACATTGAAATAGCGCTTGAACTCTCGGCTAAACTGAGATGCGCTTTCATACCCTACTCGACTGGCTGCCACATTAGCTTGAATGCCTTCATGGACAATCAGTCTTTTCGCCTTATTGAGTCGAATTTTCTTGAGATACTGTAGCGGGGAGTCCTCGGTAACTTGTTTGAACGTGCGATGAAAAGCAGACACACTCATCTGGGACTCTTCTGCTAGCGTTTCCATTGTTAGCGGTGCAGGATAATCCTGATGAATTCGGTTCAGTGCCTTGGCAATTCGGGCATAATGCCCGTGGTAATGAGTCAGGGCATAGAGCGATCGCCCATGACGACCCAACAAAATCCGATAAAGAACTTCACGGACATGCGATCGCCCTAGTATTTTGCTATCCAGAGGTGACGTTAAACAGTGCAGCAATCGTTCTGTCGCGCCTCGCATCTCATCATCGAGTTCTACGGGTTCGACACCTCTGGGAACAGCATTCGCTTCCATCTCAAAGTTGGGTAAGTCGGCTGCTACGATGGCCACAAGTTCGTGGAGCAGCATCACATCAATATCTATAAAAATACCCAGCAGAGGGTTTTCTGACGTTGCATGGGTTTCACAATCAACGGGTAAGGGGACACCCAGGATGAGGTAGTTATTTTCGTCGTACCGGAAGACGCGATCGCCTAAATAACCAATCTTGTGACCCTGACCAATAATGACAATACCAGCGGAATAGAGTAGAGGCGTTCTCTCTACAGCCTTTGTTGCCCAGAAAAAGCGCACTCCAGGGACACTCGTTTTTACAAAGCCTTGCTCAGCAGGGAAACCGCATTGTTCTTGCAGAGCCTGTAGTTGTATTCTCATTTGCTACCTCCCATGCAGGATCGTAGCGTTCCTCTTCAAAGATCATATCCATTTCTGTGGGAATGAGCAGAATTAGGCAAGCCCTCGATAGGAATCAATATTCCAATTGCTGACTGAACTCACTACTCTAAGAATTGTCAGCAGACGAGGTTCGTGAGGCGATCGCTCTAAGAGTTACGATTACTTACTTTATCCAGTTAATTGGATGGGAGTTCCCTGGATCTTCAAGCACTATATGGATTACGTCTACTCTGCGGGTATGGACGGATAGCTTTACAGTGGCGATCGCAGAACTTGCAAAGATCTCAGTAAACAATATCCGGTTTGAGCCCCACCTCGAAAAGCATTTCAAACCCTTGTAGGAATGTCTACGAAAGTCCATCTTTAGATAGACCCTATAGATTTCTCGACGACGCCAACCAGCGTTCCAACTTAGCGGAGAGAAACACATCAATCTCTTATAACTTCATCTCGAAATCTATTACTCATAGTTTTACCTTGGAGCAATCACGATGGCGTTTCAGAAAACCTTAAACTACAAAATTGATAGCACCCTAATGGGTCGGATGGGAAAGGACGCTTATATCAAGGCAATAGAACAGCAAAGGGAAATTTCAGAAGGAAATTACAACGCTGTCAAGTATTTAGCGGAATTTGCTGTGCGGCCATTATTTAGGACGCCCGTGCATAAAAATCCTGCCGATCATGGAATGGATCAGTGGGAAGACGTTTATTTTCAATCGTGTGATGGAACCCCTCTTGAGGGCTGGTACATTCCATCTGTTCAGGGTGAATCAGACAAGTTGATTGTTATCAACCACCCCATGCCAATGAGCCGCTCAGGCTTCACAGGGCATTTCGGTGAACCCTTTTCAGCCGTCGACACGCTTGAGATTGACTTCGTCGCACATATGGGACATCTATCAAGAGCCGGATACAACATTCTTGCATATGATTTGAGGAATCATGGCAACAGTAGTATGGCTAACGGTGGCATTTGTGGTATCGGACGGTATGAGTGGAGAGACTGTGTCGGTGTTAAGAGATATGTGGATAACCATCCCAAATTAGGCAAGATGAAACTCGGTTTGTATAGCCGTTGTACAGGAGGGAATGCACAATTTGAGGCTATGTACCGTCATCCGGAGCTGTTTGAGAATATCTTGTGTTTCTTTGGCCCGCTGGTAGTATCGATGACTGCTCTTATGACGAGCTTTTCCAAGCTTATGGGAGTAGAGAAATACATGGAACTGATGGATCTTGAGCAGGTAAAGCTAGGTGGGTTTACGAATAGTGAAATGCATCCTCAAAACTATGCAGATGCCGTGAACGTGCCCTACTTTATGGCTCAGGTACTCGATGATATCTGGACAGATAACCCTAGGGATGCCCAGGAATCTTTTGATAAGATTAGCTCTGCAGACAAGGAGCTGTTCTGGATTGAAGGAACAAACCGCAGATTTGATGGGTACAACTATTTTGGTCTTTACCCTGACAAGATGATTGCTTTTTTTGACAAGTATATGAAGTGAGAGGATATGCGAGGTAAGCACTAATTGCTTCGGCAAGACTTAACCTCCATTATGAATCCGTTGCTTGCTTCCAACACCGCCTGCAAACCTGAAAGTCAAACTTATACAAACATCAACCGTCTTTTCGTCCATCGGGATGCTGTGTGCCTTTGACGGTGCCTGGTTCCCCTGTAACGAAATCATTCTCCATATAGCGAATCACATCGTCGGTCGATAGCACCTTGGCAACAGTGCCCCTAGCGATGGTCAAGGCCGTTTCTTGATTGGCTGTAGCTGTTGCAACTGCATCTCCCACTACCACAACATCGTAACCCCGCGAGTTGCCTGCGTAAGCGGTGCTGAGGATACATTCATCAGTCCATAGACCTACAATTACAATCGTATCTATATCGATTGCCTTGAGTTTTTCATCCAGATAGGACTTGCCATCTTCGGTGAAGTTCCAGAACATATCCAGATGTTTGCCATGGTAGAACCAGCCATCGACCACTTCCTCTTCCGTCGGAGCTATCTCAGATATGGGTTTCATGCCAGCCGCGCCGGTAAAGACGTAGACAGCGTTCTCGGGGGAGTCTGGACGTAAGCCCTGTGGGCCATACCAGCGATCCATCGCGTTGGAAATGCCGTCATCAAAGGTACGGGTCCAGGCACTCCAGGTAATGCAGACCCCATCACTCGTCGATCGCGCTGTGCGAAAGGCTTCCACCAGTTTGATAATATTCGGAAGAATCTCCCCTGCATAAGGTCTATATTCTTCTTGACAGTCATCAATGAGCAGGGCGATTCTACGAGGGCGATCTTTCAAGTCCCAAGCCGCCCAAAAACTCAAAGGCTGTCCATTGGGACCTCCAGGCGTGCTGCTACGGTTGTCCATGTGTTGCAGCGCCAGAGTTACATCCCGATGCTTGCGTGGCTGCTTCAGTGCTTCCTCAAGGGGCAGACTACTACTCTCAAAGTTTTTCATCATACGTATTCCTTTTGGTAGCAACTGTACACGCTCATAAAAGCCTATCCCAAAGAATGGGGATGACCGTCAATGGTGCCGTGGAAGGTACTCTTGCACCTTATATTAGCCTTCAGGGAGCTAGCAAGAAATGTTGCACTGTTCAGGGCAGCAACTAGCAAGTCTTCAAATCTAGCCACTAGATTGTGCGCATTTCCCAAGATTCTAATGTAGCGGTTAGGTTTGTCGTATCAAGCGAAGTCGGCTGCGTTAATTTGCCCAACAGTAGTGTTTTGTAGGCGCAATAAAGGTTCGCTACCTTTGGAAATCAACACACCACCGCCGCTTTGCTGAATGGAGAGTTGCCCAAAGCGAATGTCTCCAAGGACAATGCGATCTAGACCATCTGTAAAGTCGCGCACCCGATCTAACCCCTGCCCTTCTCGGATGACGATGCGATCGCTCCCTCCACCCGTAATGATCAAATCGTTGCCGACGCCTCCCAACAGGCGATCATCTCCTACACCGCCAATCATGACGTCCCGACCAGCTCCACCCCGTAGGATGTCGTCACCTGCCTGACCATTAAGGCGATCATTACCAGACCGTCCAAACAGTCGATCATCGTCTGCCCCGCCATTGAGCGTGTCGTTTTCTCCACCGCCAAACAGGCGATCGTTACCCGCTGCTCCAACTAAGCGATTCGCACCTCTTTTTCCTTGGATCGTGTCATCGCCAGCATAGCCCAGCAGTGTATCATTACCGAATGAGCCAATGATTGTATCGCGACCCCGATATACATAGGCAAAAAATCCTTGCGCATTATCTTGAAGAATGAAGTTATAAGCGATGTCTGCACGGGTCGAGGCGGTAAAACGAACTATATAACGTGCTGCGTTTGGCCCAACGGATCTAAAGTCTGTGAAAATCCCCCCGGTAACCCTGCCACCCGCGTTTAAGTCCCCGCTGTAGGTAAAACCGATCCCCTCAAATACGTCCTGATTAACATTAAAGTCGAAAAGGATAGTAGTTTCGCTTTGCAGAGTGACACGAGCATTGACATAGCCTAACGTCGCTCTAGACATATCCTCAGGGAGAAAGAATCTTGCGCGTGCCATTTTCCCAACCTGCTTATCTCTAAGAACAATACTGAATTGGTATTTTCAGACTATGAGATACATCAAAATCCTCGTAGTACAAATACCATGTGGATAAGGAAAGTTATCAATAAGAAAAGAAAAATATATATTGATATATACGCATCGATGGAAAATGGCTCTCCTTGAATGGGGTACGTCTACTCTCGCAACCAATCTAGCAGGGATTGCTGATTTAGGAGAGCGTGGCTGAGATAAATCAGCAAGGGTTCATAGCTAATTACGTTTGTCAGAATCGCTCAACTGCTCCTGATGTAGGAGATCGATAGGCAAAGGATCCAATCTAGGCAAGTGAATAAGTGCAACAGCTTCTTGGATAAGGGCTTTTGAGCCGCATAAAATTTGCTCCATAGGCTCGTATGGAATCAAGATGGCGTGGTTGAAGTGAATGGAAGGGCTTTGTATCTCGGAGAGAAAGAGGAGTTTGAATTGAACTTTAGATTCTGGGATGAGAACTACACAGATATTATTCTCATTCTCTCAACCAAAGACTTCTCTCTATTTGCCAATATTTATCAGCTTTTTGAAGATTTTATCCTCAAGTTCAATCAGATGAAACGAGCTTTCGAGGAAGATACGGGGAATAAAGGAAAAATTGCTTTGATTTGCTATCAAGACCTACATCTTCTATTTAAGGAAATCGAGAGATTAGCAGAAGGCCTTTAAAGTTGAATCGTTGCTTCAGTCTACGTTTGCTCGGAGTCAATCATTTAGTATCCTATGCTCGCGAGAGGAGCTTGGATCATGGCTGCCTGACACATCTCCTGAAACGCTTATAAACTCCTAGGTTGCGGTTGAGGCACGAAACCCAACAGAGTGTTTGGAAAACCCACTATGTTGGGTTTCGCAAGCTCAACACCAACCTACCTGCGCAAAAATATTAGGTAGAAAATAAGGTGTGTCAGGCACTCAGCTAAATAGCTTCGTCCTCATCGTTGCCTTCATCCATCCCTTCGTTATCCGTACTACTGGGGAGGAGTAGTGCTGTTCCCACCATGCCAGCAGAAGCACTGAAGCCGAGTAGTAGCCCGACGGGAATTCGCGTGCTCTGAAACGTCAAAAACCGCAGAGACATTGGCGTTGCATTCTGCACCGAGATGAGGGCGATCGCACTCACCCAAATAGCCGTCACGGTGGAAACAACAAGATTCAGCAGATTCGGCATAGATCGAGGGGATGGAGGTTAATTCTGATCGTCGGTTAGTCGTTTGAGCGCAAAGGTTGCCGCCGCTGATACATTGGGATGGCTATCCTTTTCCAAAAACTTGAGGGCAGAGATGCTTTTCTCCGACGGCAGGTTCCCTAGCGCTTCCGCCAGCCGTTGACGCACGAGCCAATCCTCAGATTGAGCAAACCGCAAAATCGCCTCAACGGATTCTACATCCTTGATTTCGCCGATCGCCGCGATCGCTGCCTGGTGTAGCACCACTTCTTTGCTTTCCAGCGCCTCTAACAACACCTGCCGTGCGCGCTGGTCTTTCAAATTCCCCAACGAAACCGCTGAACTAAAGCGCACCAACCAATCTGTTTCTTCGTAAAACGCCCGCATCAACGGCTCCACCGCACGGGAGTCTTGCAAATAGCCCAATGCTCCGGCTGCTGCCGCTCGCACCCCATAGTCGGCGTCGGTTTCCATTACCTGCACCAGCAACGGCAGGCTATCTTCCGTCGGCTTCAACCCCAGCGCAAACACTGCCATGCTTTTCACTTGGATGCTTTTATCGTCCAGCACTTTCTTAATCAGCGGGACGGCATTCTCTGGTGACACATCTTTCAACGCAACAACCCCGAGGAGGCGATCGCGGGAGTTCTCACTTTCTAGCTGGGTGGCGATCGCCTGCAAATCTGGTGTAGGAACTTGGGCATCGGGCAAACTCATCGGGCACTCCTGGGCGATCGGGCAATACCGACATTATAGAGAGCTGCCACCATGAATGCAGAATTCCGAGCGAAGGCCATGATGCGCAACGATGACGACGCTCATTTCAGATCGTGCTGGCATAGCCAACAGCCGCGGAAGAGGATTGGCGAGGTTGAACTTACTAAGGTTGATCAACTACCACTTGTTGATCTGGGTCGTCCTGAAGAACGTGGGCTGACCGTTTGCGCAGTTCTTGTGCCAGGATGCCGTACTTGGGTGCGAAGACCATTGTTACTAGGAAGAAGAGCGTCAGCAAGACCACGATGCTGCCCCCTGTCGACAGGTCGAAGTGATAGCTGAAATAGGTGCCAAAGACGCAGGCCAAGACACTGCTGGTGACAGAGTAGAGCAGCATATGGTCAAAGCGATCGCTCAGCAAGTATCCAATGGATCCAGGGGTTACCAGCATGGAAATAACCAGGATAATGCCTGCGGTTTGCAAGGCGGCCACGATGGTCAGCGCTAGCACCAGTAGCAACGTGTAGTACATCACTTGTGTCCGCAACCCAATGGCTTTGGCATGGTTTGGGTCAAAGCAAAACAGCAGCAGATCTTTTCGCCGCACCAGAATAACTGCCAGGGTAATGAGTCCTGCAATCAATGTTTGAATGATGTCTGTCCGAGAGATGCCCAGGACATTGCCAAACAAAATGTGAAATAGATCGATGTTGCTGGGAATGCGCGTGACCAGGACCAGGCCAAAGGCAAAGAACCCGGTGAACACAATGCCAATGACCGCATCTTCTTTGAGCCGCGTTTTGGACTTGATGTAACCGATCGCCACGGTCGCCCCAAAGCCAAAGACAAACGCCCCAATCGCAAAGGGAATATTCAGGGCATAGGCGATAACCACGCCAGGGACAACTGCATGGGAAATGGCATCGCCCATGAGCGACCAGCCCTTGAGGGTGATATAGCAAGACAGCACTGCGCAGACCAGACCGACAAAGGCACTAACCCAGATGGCTCGGACTAAAAAGGGGTATTGAAAGGGCTCAATCAGCCAATCCCACAGCGAAACCGCAAATTCCAACTGACTCACGCATCCACCTCGGTTGATTCAAACATTGGGTTGAGGTGCATCATTGGTAACCCCCCGAAGGTCAGTTCTAGATTTTCTCGGGTGAAGGTTTCCTCTGTTTTCCCCTCTGCCAAAATGGTGCGGTTGAGCAGGATGGTGCGATCGCAAAATGTCGAGATCGACGCCAGGTCATGGGTCGAGATTAGAATCGTATGCCCCTCATCCCGCAACTGAAGCAGTAGATCGATGATGCCCTTCTCGGTCTTCACATCGACCCCGGTGAAGGGTTCATCGAGCAAAATGACTTTGCCACCCTGGGCCAGTGCCCGTGCTAGAAAGGCTCGCTTCTTTTGTCCCCCAGAGAGTTCCCCAATTTGGCGATCGCGATACGTCACCATGCCCACCCGCTCTAGGCTTTCCATCACCAGACGACGATCCTTTGGGCTGGGAATCCGCAGGAGATTCATGTAGCCGTAGCGACCCGTCATCACCACGTCAAACACACTAACGGGGAAGTCCCAGTCCACTTCATCCGACTGGGGCACATAGGCCATTAGCTGCTGCTTCTGCGCTTTCTGTACGGAAAAACCACCAATCCGCACGGTGCCATGACTGGGCTGCAAAAACCCCATAATGGACTTGAAGAGGGTGGATTTACCACTGCCGTTGGGGCCAACCAGAGCCGTAATAGTGCCGGATTCGATCGTGCAAGTGGCATTGTAGAGAGCCAACCGAGCGTTGTTGTACGTAACACTCACGTTGTTGACAGCGATATTGAGTTGGGGAAGTGTTGTTTGCATGATCGGCTTGCAGAACGACATTCGCGATTCAGAATAAGTATGAAAGTTTGAGGGTTGGATGGTGCATTTTGAATTGAATCTTTGCCTTCAAAAGACGTTGCCTTCCTTCCACTGGAAGTGAAAACCTAAAGCTATTGCGCATTCGCTCCCGCCAGAAGACCATTTGCAATAACGCGGGCGTCATACTCCAGCAGATCGAGAAACGTTGGTACTGGGCCTTCCTCCGTGGAAAGGGAATCCACATAGAGGTTGCCGCCGAATCGAGCACCTGTGGTTTGCGCGACCTGCTTCTGGCCTTCATCGCTTACGGTGCTTTCACAAAAAATAGTGGGGACGTCGTTGATTTCCACCTTCTCAATGACGGTTTGGATTTGTCTTGGGGTGAACTGCTGTTCCGCATTGATGGGCCACATATAGATTTCCTCCAGGCCGTAGTCGCGAGCGAGGTAGGAAAAGGCGCCTTCACAGCTCACCAAAAAGCGCTGCTCGTCAGGCACTTGCTCTAGGTCAGCTGCCAGCTGAGCATCGATCGCCCTCAACTGCTCGCTGTAGGCTTCCGCATTGGCGTTGTAGTACTCGGCATTGTCAGGATCGAGTTCCACGAAGGCTTGGCGAATATTCTCGACGTAGATCAAGGCATTGCGGGGCGACATCCAGGCGTGGGGGTTGGGCTTGTCGGCATAGGGTCCTTCGGCGATAGGAATGGGTTCGATGCCGTCCGTCAGCAATACGGATGGTACATCCTGGACGCCGCCCAGGAATTGCTCAAACCAGCGCTCCAAATTCATGCCGTTGTAAAGAATCAAATCGGCACCCTGGGCTTTAGCGATGTCGCTGGGGGTGGGTTCGTAGCCGTGGATTTCTGCACCAATGCGGGTGATGGACTCGACTACCAATCTGTCGCCAGCCACGTTTTGCGCGATGTCGGCTAGGACGGTGAAGGTGGTCAAAACCGTCTTCTGCCCTTGGGTTGCGTCTGCTTGGGCCGTTGAATCAGGTTGCGATGAGCTGTCGGCTGTCGGCGAAGCAGTATCCGTGGAGTTTGAAGTGCTGGTTTGGACGCCGCATGCCCCTAACCAGAGTGCCGTTGCGATCGCCAGTCCATAGCCTACCCGCTTATAAACTGCCCGTTGAGGCAGGCTTTTGAGTTGATTAAGAGGAGTTGCCATCTTCTGATTTCATAATCGTTTCATTTTCTCCACGATACACTATGAAATGGAAAAGTGAAACGATTATGAAAATCTGGATCAGCGTGGCGATTTCAACCGCGTCTAGCAGGGCGTAACCCCGCTAGCGCTTGCTGTTGCGGGCTCTCAGACCGCACCTTCTTAATCAGCAGAACGGCATCTTCTTGTAGCACATCTTTCAACGCAACAACCCCAAGGGGCCGGGCGTGGGAGTTCTCACGCATTGCTGATTGAGGGGATGATTTTTTCTGAGAGGGGGCGCACCGCGTCCCCTCTCAGAAAAAATCATCCTTGGATTCTGCAACCCCGTTCTCACGTTGCAGTTGGGTGGCGATCGCTTGCAAATCTGGCGTAGGAACTGAGCATTAGATAAATGTATTGGGCAATCCTGGGAGATCGGATAATCTCGACATCCTTATTTAAGGAGCTGTCATCTCGAATGCAGAATCCTGAACGATAAGGGATAAATTCCTTATTTGTTGATTATTGTATTAAAAAATAAAAATCAAGTGAATCTTGAGGCAGTCAAAAGTAGGAATGATATAACGAGCGAAGATAGATATCTTCAGGCAATTTTAGAACCCGAACATCTCGCTGAACGTTTAGCATGGCGACAGTTTTGCTGGTGTCTAACCAACCTTATTACAAGGGGCAAGAATGAAGAGAATAATCGTAATCGTAAAATCATCAATCTTACTTATACTGACGGTCTCAATACTTATGATGGCAACCAACCCCTTGCGCTATGCCGAAGGGGGCGGGACAGAACGCGTCATCGGTGATCAAGAAATTGCTGGATTGGTAATGGCTAACAAGCTACCCAATGCTCGCATTGTCAAAGCCTTTACAACGCTATGGACAGGCTATTTGAAGCAACATGCCCATCGCCAGTCTCCCCAAATTGCCATGCCACTGGCTGGCGCTAAAGCAGATACGCTGATCGTTGCTGACTTGATCCAGGATGCCGGATTTGAGCCTGTCGATTTGGGCATCCTAGCTGACTCTCACCCCCTCGATCCACCCAGTGCAATCTGGAACAAGGTGCTCACTGCAGATGAACTACGGGAGCGGGTCGCTCGCACACAGTAAATGACTTCGTAGGATTTGTTCCTTCTTGGATTTCATCAGTAGTGATGCCTTTTAAATCAACTGTTTACACAAGGTTATCGAAGGAAAATTCCAAATTGTGAATGTACAAGCAAGCCTCGATGCGATCGCTTAGCCTAAACGCATGGTTCGCTAAATTTATAACAGCTTTAACGAACGTTAGACCTCTAGGATGATGGGATTGCGTCCGATGTAGAACTTCGCAGCAGTATTGGCACGATGCCGATACTCGCTGAGCAATAAATTGGAGGAAATAGCTATGAAGATTGCAATTTTCGGTGCGGGTAACGTGGGTAGTGCTTTGGTGCAGAGGTGGATCAAGGCGAAGCATCAAATCGCTGAGTTAGGATTCGAAGCCCTTGATGCGGGTCTCCTCACCAAGGCACGGTTAATAGAACCCTTCGCGATGCTCTGGATTAAGTTAGCATTTGTGTATGGCCAAGGTCGTGAACTTGCCTTTGACTTACTTCGACGATAACCGCATACATAGACGACATTAAAGATAGAATCACTCTTCTCACGTTTTCCTGACGCGATCGCTATCTGATGGAAGCTACCGTTCGAGCCAGATAAATCTTAAAACTATCTACAGCGATAAAACGATGGAAAACCCATGAATAATCAGCCACCAAAAACCAATGTTGATGTAGTAAAAGCGTTCCTTACGCTTCAATATGAAGGAAGAATAGACGAGGCCTTTCAGATCTACGCCACTGAAGACTTTTCCTGGGTCGTCTCAACTCAGGATAACGAGAAACTGACTTCAGCTATTCCCTGGGCAGGTTTTTCACATAAGGGCATAGAAGGATATAAAGCCCTGACAAATATGCTTTTTGGTGAATTCGAAGCGTTAGAATTTGAGCCCAGAGATTTTTACGAAATTGCCAACAAAGTTTTTGTAATAGGTTTCTTTAAATTTAGACACTACAAGACAGAAAAACTTGCAGAGAGCGATTTCATTGGACTCTTCAACATGCAAGATGGCAGGATTAAAGGCGGGCAATTCTTCGAAAATACCTATGCTGTTGCCGCCGCAAGAATTAAATGATTCAAGACAATTACACAATAGTTGATTGTTGAATTCTACTGAACTTGCCATTTTAGCAGATGTAATGATCTGCAATGCTGAGCTTACCTGAGATGGACCGATCGCATTCTTGTTCGTTGGCAATCGGTCCAAAGTTCAAATGCTACAAGATGCCGCCATTGGCCTGAATATTCTGCCCAGTCACCCAGTGAGCCTCATTACTGACCAAAAAAGCCACGACATCTGCTATGTCCTCTGGTTGACCTAATCGTCCCAGTGGCGTTTGCTGGATTAATTGATCCACCGCCTCTTGCGGCATAATCAACCCATCCGTGTCGGTAACCCCGGGGGAAACCACGTTTACGGTGACTTGACGAGACCCCAACTCCTTGGCCAAAGCAAAGGCAAACCGTTCTCCTGCGGCTTTGCTAGCTGCATAGATACCTCCCATGGGAACGGGCATCACGGTGCCTCCAGTAGAAAATTGCACAATGCGACCGCCATCTTGAATACGCTTACCGGCGGCTTGCAGCATGTACATAGCCCCCTTAGCATTGACGGCAAAGGTTTTGTCAAAGTCGTCATCAGTCAATGCGACATGGGGCTTAAACACCGATATTCCCGCCACATTGACCACAATATCGATCGCCCCCAATTGCCGTTCCGTTTCATCAAATAAGCGCAGAACATCTGCTTGATGTGCCACGCTGCCTTGAACCGCGATCGCCCGTCCCCCCTGAGCGGCGATTTCTTGCACCACAGCCTCAGCTTTTTCTGGCGAGGAGAGGTAGTTCACCGTCACAGCGGCTCCCTCGATGCTGAGCCGTTTGGCCACAGCTCGCCCAATCCCCCGAGATGAAGCCGTCACCACGGCAACTTTGCCCGTTAGCTTTGCCATTGTCTGAGTCCTCCGTAGACCTCTGTTGTCGATAGTTCTACGGTAGATTGTTGTTTCAAAAAGATTAAGCGGTTTTTGGGGAACAGATTGTTCTATTTAAGCAACAATAAAGAGCATCACTCAAGGCATTCGGCAACGGTATCATGGACAATCTCAATGACATCCTGATCTTCACGAAAGTGGTTGAGCGGGGCAGTTTTACTGCGGCGGCAGATCTCCTGGCATTACCAAAATCATCGGTCAGCCGAGCCGTATCTCGATTGGAGACCCGCCTCGGCACCCGATTCCTACAGCGTTCCACCCGCCGAATGCACCTCACAGAAGTTGGACAGCGCTACTACGACCATTGCCGCCGAATCATTCAAGAATTGGAAGCCGCCAACAGCATTGTGGAAAGTTATCAATCTCAGCCATCAGGACTGCTACGCGTGACGGCTCCTTACATATTGGGTCAAGCCTTTTTAGGTCCCATCGTAACGGAGTTTTTGACAACTCACCCCCAAGTGACCTGTCAAATAGAACTCTCAAATCGCCGTATCGACTTGATCGAGGAGGGCTTTGATCTAGCGATTCGGGTGGGTACGCTACCAGATAGTTCACTGATCATGACCCGTTTGGGGCAGGCTAGCACCGCACTATTTGCCAGCTCTACCTATCTCAAACGCTATGGCACCCCGCAAATTCCAGCGGAGCTTGCCAACCATGTTTTGCTCGATATTGGGCATACCCGAAGTCAGGCTTGGACTCTGCGCAAAGGGGCTGAGCACCTGGAAATCGCAGTTTCGCCGCGATTAATGTGTAATGACGTTGCGATTCTATTAGAAACGGCGATCGCCCATCAGGGAATTACGGTGTTGCCCAAATTCGTAGCCCAAACGGCAGTAGAACATCATCAACTCCAACCCGTTCTAGCCAGTTGGCAGGTTCAACAAGTAGATATCAACGCTCTTTACCCCTCTTATAAAGATCTATCCCCAGCCGTTCGTGTTTTTATTGAGTTAGCCAAGCACTACTTGAAACAGGTTTTAGTGGGTATGTAATAGCTGTCCAAGATTGCGTTGGATCAGCGCATGTCATAATAGGGCATTAGATGAAAACGGTGTGGTAGATGGCGAAACCACTTACCACACCGCTTACACTATCCCGCTTCAAGTAATTACCCAAGGAGGGTAAACCTGAAACGACCGAGGTGATGATGCGTTTACTTTTCAGCAACGTACCTCACAACTTGTTTAGACCGCAAAGATGACTCGTGTGAAGTCATTGGTCGTAATGGAGTCGGCATCGACGCCCACCAATACGGCAAGGCGATCGGTTCCTTTGAAAATGGCAGTATTGTTGCCAACCTGTCGGATACTCAGATCGCCAACTCCAAAGGTGTCAGCCAGTCCGAGTTTGTCTTGCCCAACGGTAAAGTCTTTGATGCGATCGCTCCCCAAATCCGATTGCAGGATGAAAACATCGCTGGCTCGCCCGCCAATGAGGATATCGCGTCCTTCGGCGCCTCTCAAAATGTCGCGACCGAGCCCGCCGCGCAGGCGATCATTTCCGCGGCCACCCTCCAGGTTGTCACGGTTTCCACCGCCGAGTAAGCGGTCGTTGCCATCTCCTCCTTTTAGGCGATCGTCTCCATCGCCACCCCGCAAAACATCATCGCCCTCTTCGCCTGCCAGTACATCTAACTGACTTCCTCCAAACAGCGTATCGTCGCCTGCAGAGCCGGAAATACCGTTGGTGCCATCCTCGCCTCGTAATCTGTCGGCTTCGGACGTGCCGTTGATCAAGTTATCCACAATCGTGGGCATCTCATCAACGACAACAACACCAAATACTGGAGGCATTATTTCTTGGGACAAGTTGTCGGCATTGAGGGCAGGGTCGGGGCTGTCTGGCACAACGAATTCATATTGAGTTAAGTCGTTTTGAATGTTGAGAGAATCGGTGGTCATCTGTTATCTCCTTGATTGCATTGCGCTATGCGCTTTATTTGTAAGGTGGTCGACTTGATACGGTCGGTTTGGCAAGGTGGTCACTCAAAGAGGTGGTCACTCAAAGAGGTGGTCACTCAAAGAGGTGGTCACTCAAAGAGGTGGTCACTCAAAGAGGTGGTCACTCAAAGAGGTCGTCACTCAAAGAGGTCGTCACTCAAAGAGGTCGTCACTCAAATCAGACGCATCTGAACAGGACGGTAAGCCGCTTCGATGCTTACCCCTGCTGGATGCCGGAGCAGAAATATTTAGATCACAGCAATTTAGATCACAGCAATCAGTGGAACGCCGAAGTCTTCAGTGGTAATCAGATTGGCATCGACATTCACGAGCACCGCCAAGGCTTGGCTTTCATACTGGATCACAGTGTTTTGACCCTGTTGGACAATCTCCAAGTCCTCTAAGGGGATATTGTCGAATAGTATTAGCCCGTCTTCTCCATCGGTAAAGTCTTGAATCCAATCGCGCCCCTTATTCACGCGTAGAACGAACTGGTCGGCTCCTCGCCCACCAATCATCCGATCGTTGCCAGCCCCGCCGTCGAGGTAATCTCTACCCGCATTCCCCACAAGCGTGTCGCGACCCGCATTCCCGAAGAGAAGATCGAGGCCGCGCCCTCCTTGCAGGCGATCGCGACCGGCATCACCCAACATTACGTCTGTGCCGCCGCGACCGAGCAAAACATCATTGCCAGCCAGCCCTTCTATCCCATCATTATTCTCAGTCCCAATGAGGCGGTCATCTCCGTCGGTGCCAGTGATGAATTCGGGTGCTGGCAAGAGCCCATCTGGGGGAGCAGGGTCAAAATTTATGAGTTCTTCAGCCACTTCGATCGTGAAAACGGGACTAGTGCCCTTGTCCAAAAGACTGTTGTCCAAAGGGCTGTGATCCGAAAGCGATCGCTGTTCAGTAAGCATTTCGCTAGTTCCTCAAAGCAAATATTGGATTGAGC
>JBCBSL010000012.1:0-29948 GCA_039819145.1 Cyanobacteria bacterium J06638_22 | reverse complement strand
GATTAACGATGGCTGCAATAATACGGCTTTAGAAGAAACCTCCACTAACTCAGAAGGCATATTTTTTGTAAAGGAAACAACAGAGTTTGAACTCATCATGCTTGCTGCAGATAGATGGGAAAATTGGGCACTTTGCTTCACTTTCTCTGATGGTGCAAGGGCAATTTGGAGTGATGGAGGTTGGGGTGGAGGCCCAAACTTGCAGCATCTCACTTGTCAATTTGAAGACGACTTACAAATAAACCAGATTCTACACATAGATAATCTTAATAACAGAGAACCTAATGGAGAAAATCCAATTAGTAGTTATCTTTGCCAAGTAACAGACAAATGAAGAAGGAAATAACAAAAACTCTAGATCCTAACCTAGGTATTTACTTTCTTACCCTATGCTTCTCTGCGTTTCTGTCTCATTTCACGGTTTTTGTTGGGAATTTCACGCTCGCTATTCAGCAACTTTACCAACTAAGACGCTTATTCTGTAACGGTTTGGGTCGAATTGACCCTGATGGATCCGAAAGCCAAAATATCAATTGAGCACATATCAATGGGGAAGGGGGAGTTGTGGGTTTTAGGTTTAGCTTAAAAATGGATTTTGGGAGTTGGCCTACCTGGTACGCTGATGGCGAAAGATGCGGAGATTTTGATCCGGCTGAACTTCCGCTTAGCCAGGATACTCTCAAGCGTCTTAATAAGTGGGCAGACGTTTACAACAGTGCTTACGAAGATGATTATCCCTACAGGTTTAATTTTCCCAGTCCTGAAACTGAAAGGCTTTGGAGCCGGGAAGGCTTCAGGTTGTGGGCTCAGCTGCATCACGAGCTTGGTTCAGATTATCAAGTTTCCAGCAAAATCTTCTACCAAGACAAAGATCTAACTGTAACATTTGGTCAGTTGCCGGAAGAAATAACGTCTAGATGCAAAGATGACATCGATAATGCATCACAGTCCTTGCTTTAGTCATTCAAAAGGGTTTTCTAAATACCCTGTTGGGTTTCGTGCCTCAACCTTAACCTACGAGCTTATAAGCGTTTCATGAGATTGTCAGGCAACCAGATTTTAAGGTACGCCTTAATGGGGTAATCCCGTTTCCTCCAAATCGCGGCGCAGACGATGAATCACTGTGTCGCGATCCACCTCTTCCAAAATGGATTGGAGAACTGTGTTGACGCCCTCAGGCCCCCAGGTACAGCCCTGTTCTAGGTAGACTTGAGCTGCTTTGCCCACACGGTAGGAACCGTAGCCCGCTAGAGTCGCTTGGGCGATCGCCGCACTGCTGTAGGCCATCAGCCCCCCAAAGCTATCGAAGGCGGAGGCCACGGCAGAGGCACTCTTGCCTACGCCGAGGAGCAATCCGCTACCCACTTCTCCCGCAAGTACACCGCCTGTGCTCCAAAGAATGGTGTTGAGCAACTTGCTTGCCTCGTAGCGCGTCATCGGCAAACCATACAGCCGTGCCAGAGAGCGTATCATCACGAGATCGGCCATCAGCCCCCCCATCACATCCAGCACGGCGAGGGGATTAAGGGCCACTGCAGCAGCTTTCCAGCGGGCAAACTTCCACACCAGCTCCTCCGCCGCTTCCTGATTGAGCCGCAGGCTTTTGGAGGCAATGGATTGCTCAGCCTCCCGTCCCTGCCGCAACGCATTCAGCGCCAATAATGACTTGCCTTCCTGGTTCAGCAACGCCAGCAGTTTGATCTTCAGGGGCGAAATATCAGCGGGTGGGGTTTCGCGCTCGTAGGTGACACGTCCATCCTCCCATTCCACCCGCACCTGCTGAGGAGCTGGCTCTGCCGCTACCAGCACGATGTCTTCAGGTTGCAGAAAAGGGCGGGTCGGACTGTTGCTGGCCTGGAATAGGTCTTGTAATTTCTGATAAATCGCGTCTCTATCTTGATCGGGATAGAGATCCGTTTTGTTGAACACCACGATCAGTGGCTTGTGGGCCGCTTGTAGTTCCGACAGGGCGTGATACTCCGTGCGAGTAATGTCTCCGGCAATCACGAACAGAATTAGGTCGGCGTCATGGGCAATTTCCAGCGCCATAGCTGCCCGCGACTGGCCGCCCACTTCGTCGATACCCGGCGTGTCGATCAGCTCCACGGTGACGGGTTCACTCAGGTCGAGAGACCAGTAGAGCGATCGCGGAAATTGCGTCACTCCATGCAAAGGCCCTGTGGGCACTAGCTTCTTGCCAATCAAAGCATTGACCACCGCCGACTTTCCTCGGCTGACCAACCCAAAGACAGCAATCCGCACCAAATTGGCATTTAGCTTATCGAGGGCATAGTTGACCTGGTTCAGATCGGTTTTGAGGGCAGCTTGCAGTTCGATGGAGGTATTGGGGCGGGGCGATCGCAACGGTTTTGCGTAGCGCTGGATTAGCTGCCGCAAACTCCGCTTTGCCCGCTGATAGTGGACATCTTGTAAACCCAATGGAATCAACCCCATCGCTTTTGGCACAGGGGATTCGGTGGAATGGGGTGAACCATCCCGATCTTCAGATGGGAAACCAGACGGGGAAGACGCCACAACTACTCCTCAGAACAATTGTCTTTATTTTCCCCCACACCCTTGCACTTACGACATTGCGGTTTACCGAGCCGGCGAACCCAAAGAAACGCACCAGTCTGTGGCAGCAATCGCCATCAGTCTGGTGCGATAGGAATCAGAGGAACCCAAAGCTATCCGTATCGGTTACTCCGGTAGTTGCACACAACTCAACATCCGTAGGGTTGCTGCCGCGGCGTAGTTCCGGAGGGCAGAGCTATCGGGCGCAAACTGCTGTCCTCGCTCATTCAGCGGCGAGGCAACGCCACAGAAAGACGACATTTCAGCGATTTGTCCATTAGCCCAATGGCTTGAGGTGTCTGTGAAGTTGAACACAGGTTCTGTCGGCAGCAGTTCTGCTGAAGAACCACGCAGAGTCTGCGCATAGCTAGCCGCACGCCGCAAGACCGAAATCAGCTCCGCACGAGAGACCGGGCGATCGGGGCGGAATGTGCCATCTTCATAGCCACTGACGATATTGTTATCGCGGGCAAACTGGATCTTGGCCGCACTCCATCGAGACGCATTCACATCGCGGTAGGGATTTCCGCTGGCCTGGCTAGGAACGCGGAAGTTCGCGTTCGGCACTTCCTCCAATGAATCCAGAACCATCGAGACCAACTGCTCGCGGGTCAAGGTTTCACGAGGGCGGAAGGTATTATCTTCAAAGCCCGCAATGAAGCCAATCTCGACCGCCTGCTGAATATCCTCAAAGTAAATATCTCCAACGGTATCGCGGAAGCGTGGCACCGAAGGCGGAGTCGTCGGGCCACCGGGGTCAGTCGGGCCACCCGGATCGGGAACAACATCGCCCGGCGGGAACGAGCCATCATAGGTGAGATAGATGTGCCCCAACACTTGTTCGTTGTAAGTCCGGCGGGTAAAGCGCCAGCCAGGATCCAGCGTGAGTTTTGCGAAATCGTTGGTGACCCCGGTGGTGCGTCCAATTTCGACGCGAGGCACCGATTCATTTCGAGGAATCCCCATCAGCACCATCTCGGTGTCACGGGGCACAACGCGCAGGGTGTAGGACAGACCCATATCTTCGCCGTTAACTCGAATCGAATAGCCGTTCCGATCCGTGCTCCGGCGACAGATGCCTGTGAAGTTAAAGTCCAACAATAGCGGGTCGATGACGGTCGGGTTTGCGCCCGCTTCATCCCAGCAAGCCCGGGAGTCGGAAACTTGCTCGACAATGATAAGCCCGCGATCGCTCAAGCCTCGCGACGAGAAGGCGACAAAGCGGCTTTGATCAACTTCGAGTTGACCAAAAACGGAGCTAGCTTGGGCAGGAACAACGGTAGACGAGGAAAATGCGCCCAGGGCTACCGCAGCGAGAGTAGTCAATCCACGGAGGATAGGTTTCATAACAACAACTGAGGTCACTGCTAAAGGAACATTATTGCCTGTTTGGGGCGGATGCCAGACATGTTTTATTAATTACTTCGGTCAAGACATGGCCCGACAGGTACGCACAATTGCTGGGGCGATCGCCCCTTACCCCTATTGCCAAGCATCTCAAACCTCACCCCTTACCGATAGCGGCAAAGAGTATTGGCATTTTACTGCTGTGCACTTGCTTGTACACCAGCCGGTTGGCTGAGGCAATCGTGCAACTGGGGAAATTTAATAACGCGCTAGGGTCATATGGGAATTTGTGAAGGGCATCACTGCCGCTTTGACAAATACCGCGTTGGATGAATGTCTACTCTGGGGTAACAATAGTGACATCTATCCAATGACCACAGTCGGTTTAATGGGGTGAATGGTGTTAGTTGACTCGACGAATCACGACCTTTTTTTGTGCCGCGATCGCATCATTGAATTCGGATCAAAGCAACGGGGTCAAACCCTATTGAATGCAGACACAGGTTGCAAAGCGTCGCTTCTTAACCTGGAACAAAAGCATTGCTCATGTAATGGCTTCCGTGGATTTGCCCAAGTCTTCCGGGAAGTTTTTCAAATTCCTCTTGGACGGACAGCCCCATGGCAACGAAGGGTTAAGCTATCAGCCGGCAACCAAGGCTCAGGGCTCAGTACAGGACAAAAAATCAAACCCCAGCTAAAACCCTTGATTTTGGGTAGCGCGGGCACCGCCCGCGCTACCCAAAATCAAGAATTCTCTGGTTTTTGTCCCGTACTCAGGGCTCAGGGATACCGTTCAGGTAGAGTTCTGATGGTAAGGAAACTGGGTTAACGTCAACTGAGAGTCGATATGGCAAGAAGCATTCCCCTAAGACAGGGCGAGACGGCACAGATTTATCAACGCCGTTTTAGCAGCCTAGTGACGGATATTCGATTTCAAGCGATCGCCCGCAATTCTGAGCCTCCCGCTGGAGAGGTGACGATTCGGGGGTCTAACTGGATCTTTCCAAAACCGCCCGTGACCCAGCCGCTCCAGGAGCACAATGTGGTTCGTGCCGGCTATTGGGATACATTTTTCAGCATTTCGGTAACCGCCCACACCGACCTTGAAATTACAGCACCGGGGAAGATGGTTGATTTGACCCGTTGGATCGTTTGGGCCATCGTCTTTGTGGCGATCGCTGCCTTGCTGATTGTGTGGCTAGCCAGCGCCCGTTGACCCGAACGATAGGGAAGGGTTTCCCACCATTCGATAAACCCACTCGACAAACCCCTTCGACAAACCTTCAACAGCCACGAAAACATCCGACGCCATGCCACGCGCCCCAGACGTTTCGTTGTTAGAATCAGAAAAAAACGTAAAGATTTAGCTCATTTCGCGAGGAAAGCAAAACTGTCATGGGGCGAGTCGGCGTATTACTCCTAAATTTAGGTGGGCCAGAGAAGTTAGAGGATGTGCGGCCATTCCTCTACAATCTCTTTGCCGACCCCGAAATTATTCGATTGCCGTTTACCTGGCTACAAAAACCGCTGGCTTGGTTCATCGCCACAACCCGTAGTTCTAAGTCTCAAGAAAACTATCGTCAGATTGGTGGCGGCTCTCCTCTGCGTCGCATTACAGAGGAACAAGGAGACGCACTTCAGGCGGAACTGAACAAGCGCGGACAAGAGGCCAAAGTCTACATTGGCATGCGCTACTGGTATCCCTTCACGGAGGAGGCGATCGCTGCCATCAAGCAGGATAACGTTGAGCGGTTGGTCATTCTTCCGCTCTACCCGCAGTTTTCCATCAGCACCAGTGGCTCTAGCTTTCGGCTACTCCAAAATCTGTGGCGAGACCATCCCAACCTCCAGCCTGCGGATCACACGGTTATTGACTCCTGGTACAAGCGTCCCGGCTATCTACAGGCCATGGCCGACCTGATCCAGCGCGAACTGACTCAATACGACGACCCCAATTCGGTTCACATCTTCTTCAGTGCCCATGGCGTTCCCCTCAGCTATGTAGAAGAAGCGGGAGATCCCTACCAACGGGAAATTGAGGAATGTACCGAGCTGATCATGCGCACCCTCGATCGCCCCAACGAGTACACACTGGCCTACCAAAGCCGGGTGGGTCCCGTGGAGTGGTTGCGCCCCTACACCGAAGATGCGATCGCCGAGCTAGCGGAACGGGGCATCGAGCGGCTCCTGGTCGTGCCCATCAGCTTTGTGTCTGAGCATATTGAAACGCTCCAAGAAATCGACATCGAGTACCGCGAGATTGCCGAAGAAGCTGGCATTCACAACTTCCATCGGGTTCCCGCCCTGAACACCCACCCGGTCTTTATCTCAGAGCTGTCGGAGATTGTCATTGATGCCCTCAACGCTCCCAGCGTGGATGTGTCGGAAACCCTACGCCCAGAAGAGAAGGTGAAGATCTATCCCCCCGAGCGTTGGGAGTGGGGTCTGTCTCCCGCCGCAGAGGTGTGGAACGGTCGGCTAGCCATGCTGGGCTTTTTGGCACTGATGCTGGAGCTGATCAGCGGCCAGGGCCCCCTCCACTTCGTTGGCTTGCTGTAAGCTCATTTCCAACATTTCGCCACAAAGGCACAAACGCACGGAAGCCACTCTGTGCCCGCTGCGCCTCTGTGGTTCCCTTCAAGCATCTGGCGATTGCTGTTGCCACCGCTCCCATAGATCGGGACGGCGTTGGCGCGTCCGTTCGATTTGCTGCTCCTTGCGCCACTGGGCGATCGCCTCATGGTTCCCCGACCGCAGCACCGCTGGCACATCCATCCCCCGAAACTCCGCTGGGCGGGTGTATTGGGGATAGTCGAGGAGTCCATCTTCAAAGCTTTCCAGCTTCAACGACTCGGCTTTGCCCACGGTACCTGGACGCAAGCGCATGACGCCATTCAGCAGCGCCAATGCCGGAATTTCACCACAGGTCAGCACAAAATCACCCAGGGAAACTTCCCGCGTGATCAGCTGCAGCACCCGTTCATCCACGCCTTCGTAATGGCCGCAAATCACGACAATCTGGTCGTCTTCCTCAGCCATGTGCTGGAATAACGGTTGAACCATCGGTTCACCCTGGGGAGTCATCAGCACCACCTCGCGCCGGGGCAGCACGGGCAAGGACTCCACAGCCGCAAAAATTGGCTCGGGTTTCAGCAACATCCCTACCCCGCCGCCGTAGGGTTCATCATCGACTTTGCGGTGCTTGTCGGTGGCGAAGTCGCGGGGATTAGTGAAGTGGACTTCTGCAATTTGGTTGGCGATCGCTTTCCCCATCAACCCGGACTGTAACGGCGATGTGAAAAAGTCGGGGAAGAGGGTGATGATGTCGAAGCGGAGGGGCGATCGGGACATGTGTGGGGAATGGGAAAAGGGGCGAAGGGGTGGGGAATGAGGGAACGCAGATGAACGCGGATAGACGCAGATGGGGAGGGATGAGTGTCGTCTTAGCACAGGGGTTTGGGTTAGCTTAGCAGCGCTAAAGGACAACTTAGCTGGGTCATTTTAGATATCGCCTTCGCCTTCGAAGAGGGTGCGGAGGGGTAGGGCGTTGATTTGATGGGCTTCCTGGAGGTAGCGGGCAAGGACATCGGTTTGCCCGTGGGTAATATAGACGGTTTTGGCGCCCGTTTGTTGAATGGTGTCGATCAGGCTGTTCCAGTCGGCATGGTCGGAGAGAACAAAGCCGCGCTCGTAGCCGCGTCGCCGTCGGGCTCCGCGTACGGCCATCCAGCCAGAGGCAAAGGCCGTTTGGGGATGGGAGAAGCGTTTCATCCAAGAGGAGCGGTGTCCCGATGGCGATGCAAGCACCAGTTCGCCTGCAAATTTATGCTTGCGGGGCGTCTCGGACACGGGAATGGTCGGCACCATTTCGACACCCAGGTCGCGATAGATTTCGGTGAGCGCATGAACGGCTCCATGGACATAGACGGGGCGATCGCACAAAGCGCACAGCTCGCTCAGCACCCGCTGGGCTTTGCCAAAGGCATAGCAGAATAGCAGGGAGGGGCGATCGGGATCCGACTGCCACCAGTCATAGATTTCTTGCGCCGTTTCCCAACCGGGCTTCCAGCGATAGATGGGCAAGCCAAAGGTTGCTTCGGAAATAAACACGTCGCAGGGAACGACCTCAAAAGGTTCGCAGGTCGGATCGGCACATCGCTTGTAGTCCCCAGAAATGACCCAGACTTCGTTTTCGTCCTCGACCCGCACCTGTGCTGAACCCAGCACATGGCCTGCTGAGTGAAAGGACACCCACACGCTCCCGAACTTTAGCTTTTCACCATACTGAATGCCCTGGAGTTGGACGCGATCGCCCCCCAAGCGCTTCCGCAAAATGCCTTCGGAAACCTGCGTTGCAATATAGCGCTGGGAACCGGAACGGGCATGATCAGCATGGGCATGGGTAATCAACGCCAGATCAACTGGACGCCAGGGGTCGATGAAGAAATCCCCTTTTTCGCAATACAAGCCCTGCGGTTGAACCGTAATCAGGGACATAAACTCAGCGCTAACGCAACATCAACATTCGAGCGACTCGCGCGTGCCGACACCGGTTTTTGGATTGGTGCCGCTGGCGGTCTTGCACAGCTCAATGACCTGCTGGCGATCGAGGAGCGCAAAACTGAAGTCTGCCCCTGTGATCTTAGCGTCGCGAAAGTTCGACTGCAGCAGCATCGCAGAATCTAGAATCGCGTCGGTGAAATCAACCTCAGCAAAGTTGGTGAGGTAGCCAATACCATTACTAAAATCAGCGCCGTGGAAATTGGCTTGCCGCAACTCAGATCCGTTAAATACGGCGCCTCGTAAATCAGCGTTGCTAAAGTCTGCGCCCCGCAGTCGCGCATCAGCAAATTCGGCTCGAATCAGGTCTTGCCCCGAAAAATCTTTTCCGTTGATGTCCGTATCATCAAACGCACGAATGGCAGCGGAGCTGGCGGCGATCGCCCCGGGAGTTCCGCCGAGCCATCCCCCCAAAAATCCACTGAGACCCAATACAACAGCAAGCAAGGTCGCAAGCAGGCGATGAGTCAAAGGCATAACAATCATGGTTCTGGCAACTGAATGCTGGCAAAAGAATTAAAAATACTAGGAATACTCAGAAGATTAACATTCTTTAACAACGTTACGATCACGCGGCTGGAGACTTTCTCTAAGAATCGCTTTACTAGATCGTTGAATGCCAGAGAGTGCAAGCAGTTGAGAGGACAGAAGCGCCACTCAGCACTCAGGAGCGATGCCAGAAATCATCCAGCGACTCGCTCGGCAAGGCTGGGCTGGGCTGATTAGAAAAACGCTGATTGTACCAACGGAGAAACTCTTCATCCGAGCGAAATAGCGTCGTGCGCCCGGTGCTGGGGTCATAAATCATGGAACAAGGCTGTCCTTGGTGATCATAAACCTGACAAATCCCAGGCTCCTCTCCCATCAGCAAGCGGCAGGTGAGCGATCGCCAAAACCCACGCAACCAGCGCTGTACAGGGGGTAAATGTAACGTCGGTTCGGTCAACGTATCGGGGATGAGTTCGAGTTGCTTATAACGGATCCATTGGGGACGCATGGGGATTCCTCCTGGAAGAATAGTGTTGGCAAATCGTGGGAACTGGCTAACTCACCGTGGCTCAATAAATGGCTCAACCAGCAAGCCACTCAGCGGTTCAAGCCAAGCCGTGAGTTTAACCAGGGGCCAGTAGAAAAACGCCCGACAGCCCCTTTAGTCGCTACGACATTCTTCAAAGACTGTCCGGGCAATTTCGCACAGCCCTTTAATCTCTCTGTAGAAGTTGCGTATGATGAAAATGATGTAAAGATTTGTAATCATGCAGACTGAAACCATACAAGACAAGGTTGTCGTTGTGGTCGGCGCAACGGGGGGAATCGGGACAGCCCTTTGCCAGCAACTTGCGCCAACGGGCGCAAAGATGGTTTTGGCTGCTCGTAATCGCGATCGCCTCTCTACGCTGGAGCAGCAACTCGCTACTGCCGGAGCATCCGAAGTTTTGACCGTATCGACTGACATCACCGACCCCACTCAAGCAAATGCCTTGATGGAAAAGACGATGGTTCATTTCGGCGCAGTGGATGTGCTAGTTAACACGGCCGGAGCAGGCATCCTCAAGCAATACAACAAGCTGAGTGCCGCTGATTTTGATGCCATGCTGGATTTGAACCTAAAAGGGAGCTTTTACACAGCTCAAGCTGCCGCAAATGTGATGCGGGAGCAACGGTCTGGGCATATCTGCAACCTGGCAGGAATTCTCGGCAAACACTCAATGGTGATGGGCACAGCCTACTGCGCCTCCAAGTTTGGCGTTGTGGGCTTTACCAAGTGCATGGCCGAGGAACTGAAGCGGTTTGGCATCAAATTCACGTTGTTCTACTTTGGTGGTGTTGACTCGCCCTTTTGGGATGCTGCCGGACTCAAGGTCGATCGCAGCAAAATGCTTCGACCCACCACAGCTGCCAATGCCATCGTTTTTGCTATATCGCAGGAACCCGCTGCCATTCCGATGGAAGTCAATATTCAGCCAGATAGCCATCTCTTTTTCTAGGTTACGCTGAGGTTGGGTGAGGCTTCTGAGGTTGCAAAATCCTGCTGAGAGGGAGTCCTTTGCCGGAGACATCCCTGCCTATCGCTGCAGAAATTACTCGTGCTAGGGGTTGGGCGATCGCACTCAAGTCTGGCTTGCTTCCGCTTAGCCGTTAAGATTTCCCCGAAAGGTGAGCGTCATGGGGGGCAATCTTCCTCTTTACTGCAACAAGTAAGGCATCTATCGTGAGCTAAGACAGATGCATGCAGGGACTCGCCTACTTCTCGCCTAAGCTCCGAAAATTATCTCTGCGTCGCTCTTCATTACAGTTGTCGCTCATATCCAGGCTTTGAGACGCATGATCGTCAGTTTCGCTCCCAAGCTGTTCGTGAAAGACTTTGGTCAGCATGGATATTGACCATCTCCACTTCTATGTCGAAGATGCCCAACAATTCCGCAACTGGTTGGTGCAGCGCCTGGGTTTTACAGCATTGGCGAGCCAGGTCGATGGTCGTCGGGATACCCAAGTCGAGTTGGTCGGTCAGGGAGCCGTGCGGTTTCTGCTATCGTCGGCGCGATCGCCCGCCAGTCCAGTCGCTCACTACTTGAAGCACCATCCCCCCGGTGTCGTTGACATTGCCTTTCGGATGAGTGGGCTGGTTCAGTGGTGGAAGCAGTTCCTTGCCCAGCGACCGCCATCACCGCTGGCAGAATCCTCAACTACCCTGCAACCCGGCGCGTTGCAACAGGACGGAGGCTTAGTGTGGGGCACCATCACACTCACCGACACGCTGCGCCACACGTTAGTTGAGCGTCCTCAAGTGGGCGCGTCAGACCTGACGTTTCCCGACATCAATCTGAAATCCTCCGCCCCCATCGATCGCCCATTATGGCGACTGAAGTCACCCCTCGACCGCATCGATCACGTCGTGGTGAATGTACCAAAAGGGTTGATGGCGAAGCTGAGCGATTGGTATGCCCGCTTTTTTGGGTTTCAGCAAAAGCAATCCTTTCGCATCAAAACACCCTATTCAGGGTTGGAGAGTGTGGTTATGCAAGACCCAAGCGGAACCATCCAAATTCCGATCAATGAGCCGACGACCCCAAACTCACAAATTCAGGAATTCCTAGACCACAACAGCGGTACTGGCGTGCAGCATATTGCCCTGCGCACTCAGGATGCGATCGCCACGGTTGCCCAGTTGCGCCAGCGCCAAGTTCCCTTCATCACTGTTCCCCCCACCTACTATGAAGCGCTGATGCAGCGCGACGGTTGCAGTTTGGCCGCAGCGGAGGTGGCGGCGATCGCCCACCAACAATTGCTAGTCGATTGGCAACCCAGCGATCCCCAGGCGCTTCTGCTCCAAACCTTTACCCAGCCTGTCTTTACAGAACCGACACTCTTCTTTGAAATTATCGAGCGCCAGCCAACAACCCAGCCCCGCAATCTCATCTCCATGCCAGATGAACCACCCCAAAAGCCTCGTCTCTCCCCCGTTCAGGGATTTGGTGAGCGCAACTTCCAAGCCTTGTTCGAGGCGATCGAGCAGGAGCAAATCTGCCGGGGAAATCTCTAGTCCTTGTACTGATATAGCCTTACGCATTGAGATTAGGACAAATCATTTTTTGAAAGCCGCGCGTCGCGCGGCTTTCAAAAAATGATTTGGTTCTACCTGAGCGCGTAGCGCTATATTACTTGGAACGGACGGTTTCGGGGGAAGGTTCTGGTTGGTAGCCGATGCCAGCGGCTTTGAGGCGGTTGAGGGCTTCACCGAGGCGATCGCAATCGGCAATCAAGCTAACCCGCACATACCCTTCCCCGGCAGCTCCAAAGGCATTACCGGGCGTAAAGACAACACCTGTCTTTTGCAAAACATTGAGGGCGAAATCAGTAGAGTTCATACTGGGTGGGCAGGGAACCCAGAGATACATGGTGGCGCGGGTTCTGGGTACATCCCATCCCAGCTCAGCCAGCCCTTCGATCAGGAAGTCGCGCCGTGTGCGGTAGCGGGCTTGCACTTCGTGGAGGTAAACGTCGGGCAGTTGCAGCGCCGTTTCCGCTGCTTTTTGGAGGGCGGCGAAGATGCCATAGTCCAGATTTGTTTTCAAGGTTCGTAAACCCTGGATGACATGGCGATTGCCCACGACAAAGCCAACGCGCCAGCCTGCCATGTTGTAGGTTTTGGAGAGGGTATGGAATTCAACCCCAATATCTTTTGCTCCAGGAATTTCGAGCAAGCTGGTGGGCTGGTAGCCATCGAAGGCCAGTTCGGCATAGCAAAGGTCATGCACCAGCAAGATTTCGTGCTTTTGGGCAAAGGCAACGATTTCCTCGAAAAACTCGCGGGGGGCCGTAGCCGCCGTGGGGTTGCTGGGGTAGTTGAAGTAGAGAACTTTTGCCCGCTGAGCTACATCGTCTGGAATGGCACTCAGGTCAATGAGCCAATCATTTTCTGGCTTTAGCACAAGGGGGTGAATATCGGCTCCGGCGATCGCAGGCCCCCGAAAGTGAGCCGGATAGGCTGGGCTGGGCACCAGCACCACATCCCCTGGATTGACATAGGCCATCGCTAGGTGGGTCAAGCCTTCCTTAGAGCCAAGTAACGGTAAGGCTTCGCCATCTGGGTCGAGCTGTACGCCGTAGCGTCGCTCATACCAGGCAGTGATGGCTTGTCGGAAGCTGGCTGTGCCCTCAAACGGGGGATAACCATGATTGGACGCATCCTTGAGTGCCTCAATGGCCGCATCCACAATGGGCTGTGGCGTTGGTCCATCGGGGTTGCCCATGCCCAGGTCGATCAAATCCAAACCCTGCTCACGGGCTCGAGCCTTGAGTTCTTCTAGGCGGGCAAACACATAGGCGGGCAGGGTGCTCAGGCGCTCCGCACGGCAACTTGTCCAATCAATTGTCATCCCGGTTCTCCTTGTTGCTCTTTGCCGGATGGGCAGTGGTCGCTATTCCCGCCAGAGAAATGGCCGCACGGGTTTCCTGGTGGATGGCATCCCGCGGATTGCTCTCCGTCGCTGGAGCCGTTGTCGACACCATCGCTGCCATCAAATGAGACGGAGACACGGTAAACGGCAAGCGGTGAATATCGGATTGGGATTGGCAGGCAATTTCGGCAGCATGGGCCAAGTCTGCCAAGCGAACATCGGCCATCCCCAAATCGGCCAGCGTTTTCGGTAAGCCGATGCAATCGTAGAACTGGATCAATTGCTGTCGAGCGGTGGCGGCCAATTGGTTACCCTGCACCATTTCTTCCAAGCGCAGTTGCACCAAAATGCCGTAGGCGACTTTTTCGCCATGTAAGGTGCCATGGCTAATGGGGAGGTGCGTCAGGCCATTGTGGACGGCATGAGCGGCGACTGTGCGGCATTGAGCGCCACCCAATCCCCCAATAACACCAGCCAACAACACCGTTGCATCCACGACCTCTCGCCACGCCGCACCGCCGGGTTCTGCTAACGCGGCTTCGGATTTTTGAAAGAGGATGTCGCGCAATACCCGCGCCTGCTGGACGGCGGCGATCATCAGGGTTTGATCAGACTGTCCGCTACTAACGGAGGCTTCGTACCACTTCGCCAATGCATCCCCAATACCCGCGACGAGGGTGCGGCGATCGCTCGTCTGCATCAACCCATAATCCAGAATCAACAGGTCTGGGCAGCGGTGGAGGGGCACGTCGTAGAGAAATGCGCCATCGTCAGAATAGACATTAGAAAGGGCAGTCCATGCAGCGCAGGTTGCCCCCGAGGTGGGAACGGTAACGATCGGCAAATTGGACTGATGGGCAATCAGCTTGGCAGTATCCAGCGCCTTGCCGCCCCCAACACCGATAATGCAGTTTGCTTCATGGTCACTGATCGCCTGGCACAAGCGGGCAAGGCTGGCTTCGCTGCAATCAGCCCCGTAGGAGGCTTCAGCCGCCGCTAGTTTGTGGGACTTCAGCACCGCCTTGAGGAAGGAGCGTACGGCCTTGAGGGTGCGATCGCCTCCTATAATCAATGGCCGTTTGCCAAGCCGGGCGATCGCCTCGCCAGCCTCTGCCAGAGCATCGTCTCCCCGCACAACCTGTGCTGGAGCCATCATGGACCAAATCAGCGGAGTGGTTGGGTTGGAGCGGTTGGAGCGAGTCATAGCCAAAACACTTAGCGCAAAAAGGAAATTATAGACGGTGCCATTGAGAGGCACCAGAGACAGTTGGAGCAGAAATAGGGCAGAACAGAGCTGTCGTGCGATCCCTCCTAATGCTCATCTGACCCTCTATTCAGTTCTGCGATTACCAGTCAAATCCTAGGCTGCGTCTGCTGTTGCGGGAGGCGGAAGTTGAGCAATGTTCTCGTCGAAGAGCGTAATTGCCATATCCTCATCCTCGCGAACCAGGAGCGATCGCTCTACTTTACCTAAATACAGCGGCTGCGTCACCCCAGTTTTAGGATGGAGCACCGTTCGCGCTCGGATGACCAACGGTTCGCCAGTGCGTCCTAACCGACCCGGAGAGAACAAGTCGCTAGCGGCCTGCTCCAGAGTGGCGCTCAATTCTTCTTCGGAAATGGTTTTAGGAACCGTGATGACCACCTGCGTCGCACCCGAGTCATAGACCGTGGCATAGCGGACGGCTCCGGGAATCACCGTGCGCGTAAGCGGCACAAAGCCAAGGGAGAGCAATCCAACCGTCAGAACCACCATGAACCCGGTGACCCCAACGAACCGGAAACGAATGCCCCACTTAAAGACAAAACCCAGAATGGCGATCGCTCCACAGAACAAGGTAAAGATTCCGGCCCACTGGGCATATTGCAAAAAATCAGCAGGTTGTGGAACAGCTAGCGGCATGACTCGTTTCTCCCCACGGGATATGCACCCGGCAACAGCACTATTTACGTTATCAGAAACCCGATCTGAACGTTATCAGAAAGCAAAAATCTATGGACTTCGCTTCAAACAAACAGGTTCTGCAAGTCTGAAAATGAACGAATTATTTGTTACTCATTGCTCACAAAGCCTGCGGGTTCTGCCTCTTGCGTGACTTCGATCGCGGCCTTGAGGGTATGCCAACAAAGGTTGGCACACTTAATTCGCACAGGAAACTGGGCCACCCCTTGCATCACATTCAGCTTGCGATGCTCTTTGGGAAACTCATCCTCACCCCGCATCATGGATTGAAACCGTTGCACCATAGCCAGCGCATCATCCAGGGTCTTTTTGCGCAACGCCTCAGCCATCAGGTCAGCAGAGGCCATCGAAATGGCACAGCCCTCCCCTTCAAATCGCACGTCGTCAATGCGATCGCCCGACTCATTCAATTTCAGTGTCAGCTCAATCGTGTCGCCACAGGAGGGGTTGTGCCCTTTCTGATGGCGATCGACTGGTTCGGTGGTGCCTTTGTAGCGGGGCTTTTTGTACCGCTCCAAAATCACTTGCTGATATAAATCGCGCAAATTATCGAGAGACATAGCGGTTGCTGACTCAATCCATATCAAGGCTTCTATTTTCTATCCTAACAGGCAGGTTTCCTTTGAATACGGTTCATTGAGGCATAGAGAGAGGAAATCGAACGCAGATGAACGCGGATGGACGCAGATGGGGGTAGATGTATGGATCGACGGATGGGTATTCGGTCTTGGCAGGCTCTCAGATCTTTCAAAGTTCACAGCCCGTAGCGGACGGTTTGCTGGAGGATGGGGAGGAGAAATCGAACGCAGATAAACGCAGATGGACGCAGATGGGTGTGGATGATGGGCTGACAATGTGAGTATTGGCCTTTGCGGGCTCTCGGGTCTTTCAAGGTTCACACCCTACAGCGGTAGGGCATGCTCTTCATCTCTTATCCGCGTTCATCTGCGTTTATCTGCGTTCCTCCTTCACACACCCTATCTGCATTCATCTGCGTTCCCTCCCAACATGCATCTCCTCTACGCCTCTTTAAGATGCAATTCGATAAGCTAATAAAGGATCATTTATCTCCGCCTCAATTCATTGACTTTCGCATAAATTTACTGCTGCGCAATTAATGCTACCGAGAGACGAATTACTCAAATCTGTTGAAGAACGCGAAACGGCGAGTCGCATCTTGGATCTGGCTGAGCAAGCCATCAAAACCTGGGAGGTGGTCTGTAGCGATTTTCTATCGCCGCCTGAGTTGGCCGATGTAGAGGCGATGTTTGCCCGCTTAACGGAGGTGCAGACTGTGGCATGGGGTGGTTATCCGCAGGCCGAGCGCAAGCGGGTGGCGATCGCCCGTTCTGAGCTTCCCCTGGATACCGACAAGGTGGCGGTCGCTCCCATTTCCATGAGCGGCAACTTCCTGTTTGACCCAGCGACCCATCGCGATTTCCTGGGGGCATTGCTGGGAAAGGGCATTGTGCGGGAGAAGGTGGGCGACATCATCGTGCTGGGCGATCGCGGAGCCCAGGCGATCGTTGTGCCCGATCTGGTGGAATTTCTAGGGATGCAACTGATCCAGGTGCGTTCGGTTCCCGTCAAAACGCAGCCGATTGCCGTTGAGGAGCTGAAAATTCGGGAACCCAAGAAGAAGGAAATGACCACCGTGGAAGCCTCTATGCGGCTAGATGCGATCGCCTCTGCCGGATTTGGCATGTCCCGCAGCAAGATGGTGGATCTGATCAACTCCGGAGATGTGCGGGTGAATTGGAAGGACGCGAAGCAAGCTAGTTACCAGCTCAAGGCTGGCGATCTGGTCGCTATTCGAGGAAAGGGGCGGTTGGAAATTGGTGAGGTTAACATCACGAAGAAAGAGCGATTTCGCGTGCAACTCACCCGGTTTATGTAACACAGTGTTAAACCGTTTCGCTCAGATTGCGGCTAAATTAAAAAATGCTCCTCAACTACCCTGATGTCGAGAAAACGTCCTTGAGACTCCTGTTTGCGTCTTCCTGGCTGGTTCATCAACGGAATCCGGTTGTTTTCCCTGATTCGACCGATTGCTCTCCTCCGTCCTGTAGAGTACGCCACGCTTTTCCACTGGTTTCCTGATTTTTGTCCCTGAGGCTAGATATTTGAACGTTTCCTATAGCGAGGCAATTAGCGTTGGACGATAACTTTCAAACTTACATTAACCGGGTCGCCCGTCTGACCCTGCCCGAAACTCACCAAGGGCAGTTGCAACATATCCAATCTTCCCCCAAGTTTAAGTTGAATGGCCCCGAAGCACCGCAGGCACAGCCTTTTCCGGGCTATTCCATCATCACGCCTCCCCGCCGCGACGATGGCGAAAATGATGCGTTTTATGATGAAATTGCTGAGTGGCAAGCCCAGGTTGTCAAGGCGCTGCCACCCAACATGCTCGTTCCTGTCCCCCCTCGAAGTTTCCATGTAACACTGGCCGACCTGATTTGGGATAGGGCCTATTGGGCGGCGGCCAAAAATCCAGAGTTTGAGGAACAGTTGCGCGATCGCATTACCCAAATCTTTGCCGATTACCGCCAGCAAACCACGCCAACCCATTCCCTTTATTGGCAGGTACTCGGGCTAGCCGTTCGCACCCGGGGCATCACCATCTGCTTGGCGCCAAAAGATGAAGCAGCCTATGAGCCAATCGTGGCGCTTCGGCGTACCATTTACCAAAATCCTGAGCTCATTTCCTTGGGCATCGAGCAGCAATATCACCTAACGGCCCACGTGACATTGGGATACTTTGCGGATCTTCCTGAGCCGTTGGATGTGGAGGCTATTAGCAATACCCTCAACCACATCAACTTGGATTGGCTGAGCCACGACAATCTGCATTCCGTTTGGTTGCATCGAGCAGAATTGCGTAAGTTTGAAGATATGACTTTTTATTCTCGTGAGCCAAATTGGCCTGCGATTGAGCTATAGACCATGACTTCTAGAAATGCTCCCCTCAAACAAGACACAGCGTTTGGCATTGTGCCCATCTGGCAGAATTCGGCGGGCGATCGCGTCTTACTGATTCAGCATCAGGCGGGTCATTGGGGCTTCCCCAAAGGTCATGCAGATCCCGGCGAGACGGCGCTCGACACCGCTTGCCGCGAATTTGAGGAAGAAACAGGCATTACCGACTACCGCCCCCTATCCGAGAACAGCTTTACGGAAAGCTATCGGTTTACGCGCGACGGGTATGAATTTCAGAAGACTGTGACCTATTTCCCCGCCTGGGTTTATTCCACCACGGTGGTGTGCCAGGAAAAGGAAATTCGCAACTATGCGTGGCTGCTATTCGATGATGCAGAGCGGCAAATCAGCTTTTCCCCAGCCCGCAAAATTCTGCGCGAGGTTCAAACTTACATCCGTACCCTCAGCTAAGTTTTATTTGGTTGACCCTATTATGGCCCTGGCATTTCTCAAACGCCCCTCGTTTCTGCGACGTCCCACCCTTTCTGTGCAACTGATGTGGGTGGGCATTTTTATTACCCTCCTGTTTGTAATTGTGGCCTTGTTTGCGCCGCTGATGCAGTCCTGGGGGTGGCTGCGTGACCCCATGGAAACCCTCGTCAACCCTATCCACCAACCGCCTTCGGCGGAGTATTGGTTTGGAACCAGTCGCCAAGGGTACGATGTCTTTACCCGTACGCTGTTTGGGGCACGGGTGGCACTTCAGGTGGTTGTGCTGGCCACCATGATGAGTGTGTTTATCGGTGTTCCGTTGGGAATGGTGAGCGGCTATCTGGGGGGCAAGCTGGATCGAGGACTGCTGTTTTTCATGGACACGGTCTACACGCTACCGGGGTTACTGCTATCGGTGACGCTGGCATTTGTAGTGGGACGGGGCGTACTGAATGCGGCGATCGCCCTCAGCATTGCCTATGTGCCGCAGTACTACCGCGTTGTGCGGAACCATACCGTGAGCGTCAAAACCGAGTTGTTTGTGGAAGCGGCTCAGGCAATGGGAGCTTCGCCCTGGCGCGTCATGTCTCGCTACCTCTTTGCCAATGTGATTCAGAGCGTACCTGTGCTATTTACACTGAATGCAGCAGACGCGGTGCTGGTATTAGGAGGACTGGGCTTTTTGGGTCTAGGGCTGCCAGATCAAACACCGGAATGGGGACTGGATCTGCGACAGGCATTGGATGCATTGCCCACTGGCATTTGGTGGACTGCATTGTTTCCTGGATTGGCGTTAACCCTGTTGGTCGTAGGGCTATCATTGGTGGGCGAAGGGCTGAACGAGTTCATTAACCCGCTTCTTCGTCGCGAGAATTGGAATCGCGATTAGCCCCTGCAACTTCTGCTGAATCTCTGCTTTATGTGAGCGAAGCCAATGACTGTGGCAATGCCAATACCCCCATCTGCCTCTAACTCCCAAAATCCACAGGTCATCGGCATTGACCTGGGTGGGACAGCTATCAAACTCGGGCGCTTCGATGCCACCGGGCGCACCTTACAGTCATTGACCGTGCCCACGCCGCAACCCACAGAACCAGACGCGGTGATTGAAGCGATGGCCGCTGCCATTCACACCCTCGACCCCGATCGCCAGAGCCTCGCCATTGGCATCGGCACGCCGGGGCCTGTGGATGAAACCGGACGCATTGCCTTGGTCGCCATCAACCTGGGCTGGAAGTATGTCTCCCTGGCAGAAAAGCTAGAAGCCAAAATCAATCTCCCTGTGGTTGCGGCCAACGATGCGAATTGCGCTGGGCTAGGGGAAAGCTGGCTGGGCGCAGGGCAGCGCTATCGGGATATGCTGATGTTGACCCTAGGTACAGGGGTCGGCGGAGCGGTAATTCTGGATGGCAAGCTGTTTGTGGGGCGGCATGGCACGGGAGCCGAACTCGGCCTCATCACCCTCGACCCATCGGGGGAAACCTGCAACAGCGGCAACCATGGTTCCCTAGAGCAACTGGTGTCGGTGCAGGCGATTCGGCGCACCACCGGGCTGGAGCCAGCGGAGTTGGGGCAGCGTGCCGCATCGGGGGATGCAGAGGCGATCGCCTTCTGGAAAACCTACGGGTGCGACCTGGGGGCCGGCATTGCCAATTTGATCTATATTTTCACCCCTGAAGCGGTGATCCTCGGCGGCGGTATTAGCGCCAGTGCCCCCTACTTCATGCCGAGCCTGTGGGACGAAATCGAACGACGCGTGCTGCCCACGTCCCGCGAGGGCCTGCATATCCTGACCGCTGATCTAGGTAACCAGGCCGGTATGCTAGGAGCCGCCAGGTTGGCGTGGCAATGGTTGGAGGCCGACAATGCAACGCCCTCTAGCCGTTCTGAAAACGCCACGCCCACCGATGTAAATTTGGCGTATCACATGGCAATCGAAGCGGCTGAATTCAACGCCGGTTTCCTGGCTCGCACCGCCCATGAGCTGCGAGCGCCCATCAATGGCGTCATCGGGCTGCACCAACTCATTTTGTCTGACCTGTGCGATAGCCCCGAAGAGGAGCGAGAGTTTTTGACCCAGGCTCACAAGGCGACGGTCAACATGTTGGCGCTCCTGGATGAAGTGATTCAGGTCTCCAAAATTAGCCTGGGTAAGCAACGGCTCAAGCTACAGCCCGTCAACCTGGCGGGGATCCTGAAAACCGTGCATCAATCTGTGCGTCTTTACGCTCAGGATCGCAATGCCCGCTTAAATTTCCTATCCATCGATCCAGGGCTCCATGTGCAGGCCGACCCCAACTGGTTGCGGCAGGTACTCGTACATCGGCTAAACCATGCGATCGCCCAAGATAAAGGCAGCATCATTCGCGTCGGCATTGATGTCCTGCCTAATCAGCAGGTTTGCCTGTGGGTCGAAGATACCTGCGCCACCAAACACTGGCAAGAAGCGATCGACTGGATGGAAACCGCTATGCAAACCACGCCATCCCCCGACGCCCCACCCCCGCCCACCCCAGCCCTCACCCCAGAACTCCTGCTCCATGTCGATCAGCTCGTTCTACAGCGGATGGACAGTTGCCTAGAACTTGAAGGCATTCCTCCCGACTGTCTGCGGGTCAAGTTTACGCTGCCCCTAGCGACAGTGAGTTGAGTGAACCACAAAGGTACAAAGAAGAAAGTCAGATCAGAAATGGGTTGGTTGATTGATGGATCAAAGATAATCTGAGGCGATGAAATGATTCGTGACCCATTCCCCATCCGTGTTCATCTGCGTTCATCCGCGTTCCATTCCTTCTCCTCTCATGTTCCCCTTTGTGTCTTCGTGCCTTTGTGGTTCTATTTAACAAAACGCTATGACCGATCGCATTCTCCATCTCGGTGACGATATCAACACCGACGACATCATTCCCGCCAAGCGCGGCACCAACCCCGACCCCGATTACCTCAAGCGCTATGCCCTGGAGCATGTGATTGGCGAAGGCAAGCTGCTGGAATACGACGTCATCGAAGCAGGCCACAACTTTGGCTGTGGCTCCAGTCGGGAGTTTGCCCCGATCGCCATCAAAGCGGCAGGCATTCGCGTTGTTCGTGCCAAGTCCTTCGCCGAAATCTTTTATCGCAACAGCATCAACATTGGCTTGCCCCTAGAGATTCTGGGAGACGCACAACAAAATCCCGTAGTGGAGGCGATCGCCCAAGCGGGTGGTCTCTTTCCCTTCAACCAACAGCGGCGACGAGGCGAAATCACCGTTCCTCCCAGCACTACCCCATCGCGCCCAATGACGATCGCCGAAAAGCTGCTAGCGCGGGCATCGGGCAATGCCTATGTGCGCCCCGGCGAGGTGGTGTTTGCCCAAGTGGATCTGGCGATGTCCCATGATGCGATCGCTGGTCCCGTGGGACAGTTGTTCTATCAGCATTTTGGGCACGAGGCGAAGGTGTGGGCGGGCGATCGCATCGTCCTAGTCGCCGACCACTTTATCCAGATCAACGACATTCGCACCGACCCCAAAGCGCCCGTCATGCATCAGCAAATGGTGCAGTTTGCTAAAGAACAAGACTGCCACCTGCTGGATGTCGTGTCGCCCGGTGAAGCGGCGGGCATTTGCCATGTGCTGCTGCCTGAGCAGGGCTTCATCCGACCGGGCATGGTGATTGCAGGAACCGACTCCCACAGTTGCACCTACGGAGCCTTTGGTTGCTTCTCCACAGGCGTCGGCACGACGGATATGGCGAATATCTTTGCCACCGGGGATATGTGGCTGCGCGTCCCCGCGACCCTGCGCTTCGACCTAGAGGGCACCCTGCCGCCCCACCTCAGCGCTAAGGACATTATGCTATTCATCCTGGGACAGATTGGCGGCGATGGGGCGATCGGTAACGTGATGGAATTTCGCGGCAGCTTGATCGAGCAACTCCCCATCGACGAGCGCATGACCCTGGCCAATATGGCAGTGGAGTGTGGTGCGATGTGCGGCATCATGGCTCCCGATGCCACCACCCGTGGCTATGTGCAGGCACGTACCCAGACGCCTTTCGAGGAAATCTTGGGTGACCCCGATGCTGAGTATGCCCACCACTACCACTTCGACTTGAGCGACCTAGAACCCCAGATTGCCCGCCCGCCCAAACCCGACAATGTGGTAGGAATCAGCGAACTGGATGATATTCCCATCACCCGCGCTTTCATCGGCTCCTGCACGGGAGGCAAACTCCACGATCTCGTTGCGGCTGCCGCAGTCCTCAAAGGCAACAGTGTTGCCCCTAGCGTCAGCTTGTTCGTTGTCCCCGCTTCCCAGGAAGTGCGCCAACAGGCCGAAGCCCTTGGCTACCTCGCCATTCTGGAACAGGCGGGAGCGACCCTGCTCAAATCTGGCTGCGGAGCCTGTATCAACGCAGGCATGGGCACCCTCGGCTCCGAGGAAGTCGGTATCTACGCCACCAACCGCAACTTCAAAGGCCGCAGCGGTGACCCGACGGCTCAAAACTATCTGGCATCTCCGAGAACCGTAGCGCTGTCGGCGATCGCCGGAAAAATTACCGCCAACCCGTAACTAAACGCTTCTAGCAACCAACAAAACGTCAATTCACAACATAGTCCTGCTGTCGGTTTGAGTCGGAAGATTTGACCGGAGCAGCATTGGGGCGATCGCTCACTTCCTCGTCCACAAAGGAGTTTTGGGATACTCGCCCCGTCGTGACTCTTGCTCGATGCCGTTCCGAAACAATTTGCTCTGGATTAATCCGGTCGAAGGTGGGAGGGAGCCATACGCGAATCACCAACAATGCGCCCAGCACCAGGAGGAAAACGCAGGCGACGATGACATGAATCCAGGGCGTTTCCAACACCCCCCGCACAATAATTTCTCGCAGCACAGAAACGATCGAAACTTCAACCGCAACCCCAATCGATACGCGATGTTCCTGCAAATAAATAATCAACAAACGAAAGAGTTCAACCAAGATCAGCAGAAACAAAATATCTGATGTAACGGGCTGAAAATCCAAGGGAGGCAGGAGTGATAAGGCCATCTCTCGCAGTTGCAAAATCATGAAACTGAACAGCCCAATGCACAAGCAAATAATGATGAAGTCCTGGACGGTTTCTAGCAGACGAATAACGCTATTGCTATTCAGCCAACGATACCAAGGAAGTGGAGGGGATTGATGGATGCCCATGGGAATAACCTGACCAATGAATTAGGTTGATAGCAAAGCGATCGCAATTTTAGCTACAGCAATAACGCGCAGCAAAAACAAACAAACAAAAGACTGTTGAAGCCATAATCATAAAAATCAAACCCACAAACTTGAGTCATCTCTATGACTATGAAAGGCTATGGAATCCAGAGATTGCCTATCAAATATTGTGCTAACGTTCTCTGGATTTTCGCCTGCGCAGAAATGACAGCGGTGTCAATAAGTGCAATCTATGAATGGGTTCAATTTATGAGGCAATGACTCTATTCGATAGCGTAGCTATAAATCCGCCAAATTAAAATATCTCTAAAATATAAATTCTGTTTATATTTTATAATTTTTGCTTAACTCTCGCTGCTCCCTATCTACTTCCTGGTGAGCGGCTTGAATTCCCTTTAGCGCAGACTAAGACACCGATGTACATTCTGTTAGGCGCGGGCGTCATGCATTACCTATAACAAATCCAAGTTGGGGAGTAGAGTCTTCCTACAGGAAACTCCACTCTCCAACCTAGATAACGTGAGTTCGGGATAACACCTTAGCGACTAAAGTCGCGGCTATCAGAACGAAGTCCGCCGTTGCGGACTACGAAAGCCCGTACTTGGAGAACCCGCGAAGGCGGGTTTCGTTCCGCTAGTCGCGGTTTCAACCGCCAGATTTTCTTATCCCGAATTCACGTTAAATAAAGAGGAATTTATTAGGCTGAGAGGGCGATCGCTCGACTTTTCACATCGATTTCACGAGGATAAACGAGCCAGACCTTTTGCAATGGCTGGGTCAAGGTCTTGACCAGGGGCGATGCGTCGCTGATCTCTTGCAATCCATCCTCTGTTTTGAGCTTAATGCCCCGTTGGTAAAGGGTGTAGCCACGGTTCCAGGCGACCCGGATGCCGCAGTAGTAATCCGGCACAAAGCCTGCGTCCTTGAGCAGCGGATGCAGCTCTTCCAGGAGCAGTAGATGACGATCCGTGGAGAGATAGGTGATGTCGTAGGTTTTGAGCAGATCTCGGTTAATGAAGCGACGACAGAGATCCGCCAGGATGGGGTCAGGGTGGCGTTGCCAACGCTGGAGGTGGTAGACGAACACGCCATCATCAGCACCCAAATAGTGATCGAGGGGGAGGCGATCGCAATCTCCTTGCAACCAAGCCGCCATCACCTCATCGGCACTCACCGCACCCACCGCAAACAGTTCTCGTGCCCGCTGGAAGGCATGCTCCAGCACCCAGGTAGTCGCAAGATTCTTCGGGTGGTGGTAAATCTGGGCATACATGAAGAACCGCACCGTCAGGTAATGCTCGATCGCCGTAACGCCTTTGCGGGCGACGGTCAGTTGTCCGCTGTCGGGATCAAAGCGAAGCGCCATCAAGATGCGATCGAGATCCAATCTGCCGTAGGACGCTCCGGTGAAGTGGCTGTCGCGCATAAGATAGTCGAGGCGATCGCAATCCAGCTGGCTCGACACCAACTGCCACACCACCGGGATGGGATGCTGCTTTTCGTAGACCTGGCAAATCTGCGATCGCAGGTCGGGGGAATATTCATCCAGGGCAGAGCGTATGGGGTCTGACTCGGCGAGAATGCGCTGGGTCCAATGTTCGTGGTGGCTGTCGAAGATGTCTTCGCAGGTGTGGCTGAAGGGGCCATGCCCCAAGTCATGCAGCAGCGCCGCGCAGAGGACGGTCGCTCGATAGGGCTGCAGGTCGGGATTATCCTGCGCCAGTTGGTCGAAGGCACGACGGGCGATCGCCATCACGCCAAGGGAGTGGGTGAAGCGCGACGACTCTGCCCCATGGAACGTGAGGCTCGCCGACCCCAGCTGCCGAATGCGGCGCAAGCGCTGAAACTCAGGCGTGTCGATCAACCGCACGAGCAACGCTTCGACCGCATCTCGACGATTCAGCGTAATGGCTCCGTGCAAGGGGTCATGGTAAGTCCGGCTCAGTCCGCGAGGCGAGGGGGAGGACGGCATAGGAAGTACTCGCATATCTGTTCCTATAGATTATTCCCATTAAAGCCCAGCCCAATCGAACAGCACGATATGCACAAAACCTCAGTACAGGATTAAGAAATCAAATCCCAGCTAAACCTCTTGATTTTTGGTAGCATGGGCGCTGCTCACGCTACCAAAAATCAAGGAGTCTCTGGCTTCTGTCCTGTACTCAGGCAAAAAACAAACCCCAGTTTTTAACAAACCAGGGTCAAACGCCGATTACATATTTTTGCCACTCTTGATGGACACCGCTTTTTATATGCTTGGTCACTTCAAAATACAGACCGCTATGGGGACGATGGGGCGGACGACGGAGACGCATGTTGGCTTCTTTGGGGGTACGATTTCCTTTCTTCACGTTGCACCTAACGCAGGCAGTGACAATGTTGTCCCAAGTATCTTTGCCGTCGCGCGATCGCGGATGGACATGATCCAGCGTTAGGTCATCGCCCGAATAGCCACAGTACTGGCAAGAGTGAGAATCTCGGTGGAGGATGTTGCGCCGCGTGAGGGGAATTTCTTTGTAGGGAACCCGCACGTAATGGCGAAGACGAATCACGGTGGGAAGCGGTAACGCATCGTAAACTAGCTTGCCGTTGTGCTCAACCTGCTCAGCCTTTCCTTTAATCAAAAGAACAACCGCTCGTCGCCAACTTGTGATGTTGAGAGGTTCGTATGAGGCATTCAACACCAGGACTTTGCCCATAAGCCTACCGAAGCATTCATCGGAATAATGAAGTATGTCCCAGATGGTAGCACAACTGTCAGGAAGACACGTAGCAAGCACTATTCACGGGTGTTCACTATGCACTGCGAAGTTTTTAATTCAGGACGAAAAATTTGATTCTTACAGCACAAAATAACGAACAAAGCTCCACAGATAGAGTACATATAGAGTACGGAATTCTGCCTTTACACTAAATCTATGGATCAGGCCGCATACTAATAAACGCGGTTTCTTAAAGAAATACCTCCACAACCGCTAAATCTATTTCATCAAGAACTGGAAAATTTCATTCCATCAAATCTGAATGAGAAAACTCCCTTGTATTTTTTGGGGAACGGCTTATTCAGCGAACATTTCACGCGAACCTTCCAGGATGCATAAGGGGTTACACTTCGGATTCGATATGAGATTGTGCAACATGCCATCTTGACGGTTTTCAAGAGAGTCGCTAATTTCAGTTCATTTCTAGCTAGCGAGTTTCAGACCTGCATAGGTAGAACGTGGTGTGGTGTTTGTTCAGGAGGAGTGACGATGTTGAATTGGGAGAAGACCCCCAGCTTGAAACCAATGCTGCGGGAGCGCGCCTGGGTCGAGGTGGATTTGGGTGCTTTGGCACACAATGTGCGTCAGGTACGGCAACGGTTGCACCCAACCACCGACCTGATGGCTGTGGTCAAGGCCGATGCCTATGGCCATGGGGCGATCGCCATTGCCCAAACAGCGCTGCGGTGTGGTGCCTCCTGGCTGGGGGTCGCAACCATTCCCGAAGGCATGGAGTTGAGAAGCGCGGGTATTCAAGCTCCCATTCTGGTGTTGGGCGCGGTGAATGCTCCGGAACAGGTGGAGGCGATCGCCCATTGGAATCTCCAGCCCACCCTCTGCAACCCAAAGCAAGCCCTCATCTTTTCCGACACTCTGGAAAAAATGGCGATCGCGGCTCCTTTGCCCGTCCATCTCATGGTGGATACAGGGATGTCTCGCTTGGGCACTGGCTGGGAAGATGCCACCGAGTTTGTGCAATGGGTCCAGCGATTGCCGCATTTGACGATCGCCAGCGTCTACTCCCATCTGGCGACAGCGGATGATCCGGAGCCCAGCATGATGCAACTGCAGCATCAGCGGTTCGAGCAGGCGATCGCCCACCTCCACGCCGTCGGCATCACACCGCCCCGACTGCATTTAGCAAACTCCGCCGCCACCCTCCTCGACCCCAATCTGCACTACGACATGGTGCGCACCGGGCTCATTCTCTATGGGCTGCATCCTGCACCGCACCTGATGCCCTACATCGACCTCCAACCAGTGCTCCAGGTGAAAGCCCGCGTGACCCAGGTCAAGCCCCTCACCGCCGGATCCGGTGTCAGCTACGGCCACAGCTTCGTCGCCCCCCACGACCTCACCCTCGCTGTCATTGGCATCGGCTATGCCGACGGCATTCCCCGCCTCCTCTCCAATCGCCTGTCCGTCCTCATTCGCGGGCAGCGCGTCCCCCAAGTCGGAGCCGTCACGATGGACCAGATGATGCTAGATGTGAGCACCATCCCCGACCTGCAACCGGGCGAAATCGTCACCCTCTTGGGTCAAGATGGCAACGAAACCATTACCGCCGACGACTGGGCAAACACCCTCGGCACAATATCCTGGGAAATCCTCTGCAGCTTCAAACACCGCCTCCCCCGGCTAACGGTCAACGCACCCCAGGAAGCCTCTGCTGTAATAGGCGGATAAGAAATGGTTGGGAGATGCTCTTTGCAACGCTGAGCCGCAGGGTAAAACCTCATCTGCGTCCATCCGCGTTCATCTGCGTTCCATCTCCACCAAGCTTTTGCCGCTATTGCAAAGCAATGACGCCACAACCAATCCGCCCACCTGCAGCGCCCGTGGGCTGAACATAGCTGTCCATTTTGGCATGGAGGATAACGGCACGGCTGGCGATCGCATGTTGCCCATCCTCTAGGCTCAGCCCTGGAAATTCCTGCTCATACAGGCCCACGCCATCGAAATCGACAAACAAATTCCCCATATCTCCGGCATGAGCCTTGTCAAACCCATCCGTGGCCAGCCGTCCATGCTTCACGCCATCGGGATTGAAATGGCCGCCTGCTCCCTTTCCACCGTTGGCACAACTGGCCGTTTCGTGAATATGAAACCCATGCAGCCCTGGCGGAGCACTTGTAACCTCAGCTTTCACCTGCAATCCATCGGCTGTGGGGATAAAGGTGACGGTGCCACTCAGGTCACCCCCTCCCGTACTAGCGAGTTGGGCGATCGCCCCCGATGCCGCAAACGCCTCCCCCTGCACACCCAGATAGAGGAAAAACAATACCCCGAGCAGCAAAATTAGGGATAAGCGGCGGGTCAGCTTTCTCAACCCAGACTTCACAACAGGCTTAATCGGCATGCGCTTCATCAGCATAAACAATTGCTCTCTCGCCATTGGCACCTCAGCCTCAAACTACCACAACAGGGCATTTCTGATGGAGGAGATGACATTTTTCGAGAACGGACGCCACACCTCTCTTTGCTCGAATCTTGGCTCGAATCTTGGCTCGAAAAAATCCATACTTTTGGATTTCTATAATCTCACAATGAGACTAACGCCATTCATCGATTTTTGGGTTCTATAGCGATCTCAAGTGATTTGTGAATGGAGTATGAACAGTGTGCGGCCTGAGGCCGCACACTGTTCATACTCCATTTGGGATTGCTATATCACCGCGACGCCCTCAACATATCCACTCAAAATCCAAGAGGGATGGCGTCACGTCTGATCCGCCGGAGGCCAACGGATTTATCACAAATTTTTGATCGACGAAACCCTTTCACTGAGGGAAATTTGGCGATCGCACTCCGTCTATACCGCTCTGATCCCACCATTTGGCCGAAACATCTGCTTTCTCATTTGCGTCCAATCAGTCTGTAATGGGTAGCTCAAATTTTGGTGTGAGCGAGTTATATTCCAGTAGTTTTGGGTTAATAGGAGGGGAATGTCGGCGAGATCAGAAAGAGCATTCAGCGCAGTATAAACATTCACCAATCTCATAAGTAAAGGCTCTGTGTTGATTAGAACAGGCATTCTCAGAAACATCTCATCGGATTGTTTCTGGCATTCGCCTTTTCTCTCAGAAACTATTGAGAAATAAGAATGCTCGCAGCGATCGCCCACCTCCAAACTTCGGTGAAACGAAACTCAGAAACCGCAATACAATCAGGCAGGCTTCTATCCATGTAACGACGACTATCCCCCAACTGGGTGAGTCTTGTTGCATCAAT
>JBCBSL010000011.1:0-30177 GCA_039819145.1 Cyanobacteria bacterium J06638_22 | reverse complement strand
GCTCCAGGAAAGCTGAATACAGGAAAGCCTGTGCGGCCACCTTCGAAAATTGGTATTTCTATCAGCCAAAAAGTTAGTAAACGAGCCGTTGTGCGCAATCGGATCAAGCGACAGATTCAAGGAATTTTCCAGATGTTCCTGCCCCGGCTGAAGCCCGGTTTGAAGTTTGTCGTGACTGTCCGTTCCAGTGCGGTTGGATGCGAATATAAAGAATTTCTGCAAGAATTGGAAGAGTTGCTGCACCGGGCAGAGGTATTGGATGGGTATTCGTGAAGAATCGATTTATGAGGGTGGTCCTCACATTGGGGATTTGATCCTCAATATTTTGCTGGGGTTTACGGTAATTTGTCTGCCGCTGACGGTTGGCGCCATCGTGCGAGCGATTTGGCTCCGCTATATGATTACCAATCGCCGCATTTCGGTAACAGGTGGCTGGTTAGGGCGCGATCGCTCCGACATCATCTATTCGGAAATCCGCGATGTTGTGACGGTTCCCCGAGGACTGGGTTTTTGGGGGGATATGGTGTTGACGCTGAAGGATGGCAGTCGGCTGGAGATGCGCGCCATGCCTCGGTTCCGCGAAATTGCTGACTATGTCACTCAAAAAATTGAAGCGGGTTCCGAGTCCTCAGTCGTCGCCAGTTAAGGCCGCGCAGGGCTGAGCGCTTAGGACTGGACCTTTTATGCCTTTTATTAAAGCAGGGGCGCTAGCTGATGACCCGAACAGGGATTGCATTAGTGGGGGCTAAACCTTTGCTTCATGACTGAAGGCGGCCTGAATTTCAGGAGAAGAAAAGAGGGGTAAACCGTACCAAACCTTGGAGATTCCGATCACGCAAGTGGTAGGGATTCGGATACATTAGATCGAGGAAGTGTTCGCTTATCCCGAACGCTGACTGTGCCGGAGAGCACTTGCACACCAGATTAGCCAACAGGTATAGAAAAACACATGGACTTTGGCGTCGGATTTCTATCAAACAATGTGATGCTGCCAATCCTGGATTTCTTTTACGGGATTGTGCCAAGTTATGGGCTTGCGATCGTTGCGCTAACGTTGGTTGTGCGATTTGCTCTTTATCCTTTGAGCGCAAAGTCGATTCGGAGTATGCGCCAGATGCGGGTTGCCCAGCCAGCCATGCAAAAACGCATGAAAGAGGTACAAGAGCGTTATAAAGACGACCCCACCAAGCAGCAAGAGGAGATGGGGAAAGTCTACAAAGAATTTGGAAATCCTCTGGCAGGTTGCTTCCCGGTGGTGCTGCAAATGCCGATTCTCTTCGCGCTGTTTGCGACCCTTCGGGGATCACCGTTTGCGGATGTACCTTATACCTTGAATTTGCAAGTTGTACCGCAGGAAACTGCCGCGCAAATTCAACCCGAAGCATTTACCAGCAAACCTCACAATATTTATATTTCTGACGGCGTTCACGTACCCATTAGCGCTATTTTGCCGGGTGGCACCCGTTTGGGGGTGGGCGAAAAGACAAAAATCGATTTTCAATCTGACACGGGTCGCCCCCTCAGTGCTTACGAAGAGGAATTTCCTCAGGTCAACATCCAACCCTATTGGAAGGTGACGAAGGGTGAAGAGCGAGTGCAGGTCAACGAAAATGGAGTGATCGAGGCTCTGCAACCGGGCGACGTCACGATTGAAGGCAAGATACCGGGGCTGGCTGCTAACAAAGGCTTCCTCTTCATCCAGGCACTTGGCCGTGTCGGTGCGGTTGACAAGCAGTCTGGGCAGATAAATTGGGACATTGTTGGGATGGTTGCCTTCTTCGGGATTTCCCTCTACGCCAACCAGTTGCTCTCTGGGCAGCAAAAAGGAGCCTCTGCTAATCCTCAGCAGTCTGCGGTCAACAAAATGACCCCAGTGTTGTTTTCGACCATGTTTTTGTTCTTCCCGTTGCCTGCTGGTGTTCTGATGTACATGTCGATCGCCAACCTGTTCCAGACCGTGCAGACCTTTATCCTCTCCCGTGAGCCGCTGCCCGAGAACCTCCAGAAAATTGTGGAGGAAGAAGAGGTCAAAAATGGTGACGATGGTGATAACCGAGATGCGTTACCCTTTGAGCCAAGGCGTAAGAAAAAGGCCTCTTAGGACTGGAGTAGGCGTGGAAACCGATGGACGACAAGATTCAGCGCGGAGAAGATTGGCTCGAGCAGTTGCTTGAATTGGCTGGCCTTCCAGCAACGGCAAAACGCTCCTCATCCCAAACGATGGATGATGGAAGCTGCTGGTTGGAAATTGACGCTGCTCAACTTTCTCCCGAACAGGTTCAGGCTTTGATTGGCGATCGCGGCTCTATGCTCGATTCCATTCAGTACCTCATCAACACCACCCTGAATTTGGGGCGTCCCGACTCGGAGCAGCAGCCCTATACCGTCGAACTAGATGGCTATCGAGTGCGCCGTCAAGCCGAGCTGCAGGAGATTGCCGACACGGCTGCCAAGCATGTTGAAGAGACTGGCGAGGAATACGAGATTAGTGAGCTTTCCTCTGCCGAGCGTCGCCAGGTTCATAACCTCCTCAAAGACTACGAGAACCTAAAAACCGAAAGTCGGGGACAAGAACCCGATCGGCGGCTCGTCGTTCGCCATATTTAGCACGCCGCGGGGGCACGCATGATGGCACGCATTTATATTCCCCAACTGATTCATGCGCCGAATCGAACAGAGCAGTTCGATATCAAGGCGTATTTGCCCGATCTAGATACCCTGACTCCTGTACAAGGGGTTGTAGAAGTGAGCCATCGAGGCAATTTCTTAGAGGTCAAGGGCCAAGCGGAAACCATTATGACCATGGTGTGCGATCGCTGCCTCAAGCAATTCAATTCGCGTCTTGTGGTCAAAACCTCTGAGTTTATTTGGTTGCAAGAACCAATAGAATCGCTGGAGGATCGAGGAGAGGTCGAACTGACGGCGGATGAACTTGTCGAGAGTTTGCCACCCAACGGTTACTTTGAACCCGAAAGGTGGTTGTATGAGCAACTCTGCCTGGAAATTCCTCCGCGCAAGCTTTGTGATGATGAATGTCCGGGCATTGAGGTTAAATCCGACGACGAATCTGAGTCAGCTCTGCCTGCTGAAGTGGATGAGCGTTGGGCTGTTCTTCAATCTCTCAGAAATCAACTAAATTAGGTCCGTCAGTTGGTCGGCGCTATTAAACCTAAAACCCTAAAAGTCTGCACCGCACGCAGCGCGTGCGGTGCAGACTTTTAGAATCTGATTTTTTATCATGCCGAGCGACTTATCTAGGGCGATTCCAAGAAATATCGTCAGCCAGCGCAACCAGACTTACGCCCCAGGATGGGAGCACTCCACTACAATCTGCAATAGGTTGAATACATGTATGGCCTATGAGTTTTCGGGATGAGTTTGAACTGTTGCTGCGAGCGCGATATCCGCTGATCTACATTCCTACGCGGGAAGAAGAGCGGGTAGAGGGGGCGATCGCCCAAGTTGCCCAGAAGGGCAGTCGGGGGGTTTATACCTGGGATTTTGTGGATGGCTACCAAGGCAATCCCAATGATGAGGGCTTTGGTCGGCGTAACCCTGTGCAGGCGTTAGAGCTGGTTGAAAAGCTTCCTGCTGGTGCATCTGCCGTTTTCATTCTGCGCGACTTCCATCGCTTTTTGGATGATGTTTCCGTTGCCCGAAAACTGAAAAACTTGACACGGCTCTTAAAATCCCAACCCAAAAATCTGGTTGTTCTATCGCCTGAGCTGACGATTCCAGGTGATTTGAGCGAAGTCATGACCGTTTTGGATTTTCCATTGCCTGCTTTCGATGACATCAAAGCGCAGGTGTTGCAGCTTCTGGCTTCTACGAGCAAGAAACTCGAATCCCGGACGGTAGATGCGCTCGTGCGCTCTTGTCAGGGGCTATCGATGGAGCGTATTCGGCGAGTCTTGGCCCGGGCGATCGCCACCCACGGTGAAATTCAACCCGATGATATCGACTTGATCCTGGAAGAAAAGCGCCAGTCCATTCGGCAGACCCAAATTCTCGACTTTTATCCCGCCACGGAACGAATTTCTGATATCGGCGGCCTAGACAATCTGAAAGATTGGTTGCTGCGGCGGGGTGGCTCCTTCTCGGAGCGGGCGCGACAATATGGCTTGCCTCATCCCCGGGGATTGCTGCTGGCTGGAATTCAGGGAACCGGGAAATCGCTGACGGCCAAGGCGATCGCCCATCACTGGCATCTTCCGTTGCTGCGGCTGGATGTTGGACGGCTGTTCGGCGGATTGGTCGGCGAATCGGAATCGCGCACCCGTCAGATGATTCAGTTGGCAGAAGCATTGGCACCCTGTGTGTTGTGGATCGACGAAATCGACAAAGCCTTTGCTGGCGCTAACAGTCAAGGCGATGCGGGGACAACCAGCCGCGTCTTTGGGACCTTCATTACCTGGATGGCCGAAAAAACGTCCCCGGTGTTTATTGTGGCTACCGCCAACAATATCCAGACCTTACCTCCCGAACTTTTGCGCCGAGGGCGCTTCGATGAGATATTCTTTGTTGGTCTACCCAGCCAGGGTGAGCGGCGCGAGATTTTTTCAGTGCATCTTTCACGGCTGCGCCCGCACACGCTGCAAGACTTTGATCTGGAACGGCTGGCCTATGAAACACCGGATTTTTCTGGCGCAGAAATTCAGCAGATGATTGTGGAAGCGATGCATACTGGGTTCAGCCAAAATCGGGATTTTACAACCGATGATATTCTGGAAGCCGCCAGCCAGATTGTCCCGCTAGCGCGCACGGCAAAAGATCAGATTGAAATGCTGCAAGCCTGGGCAGCGGCTGGAAAAGCACGGATGGCATCGCGTTCTGGTAACCAGATCATCAGTGGAACGACATTTAACTAAAACGAGAGAGGCATCCAACCGCGTAAGGAGAAATCGGCAATGGCAGGCGTAGCGAAATTCTTTCTAGGGTTTGTGTTGGCGATCGCCATCATATTTTTTGCAGGGGTCACGACCGCTCGATATTTCGTCAATCGCCTGACCGAAGCGCCGCCCCGTCCCGTTTTCCCAAACGACGCACCGCCCCCGTCCGAGCCCGCCGCTGAACCCGCCGAAGCAGTGGCTGTCGCTCCAGCCAGCCCAGAAGAATCTGCTCTTGAAGCTGCTGTCGCTCCTGAACCAACCCCCTCTCCCGAACCAACCCCCAATCCAGAAAATGTCGAGCGGGTTGTCGTCCCCATTGGGCTGATTCTGCGGGAAGATGCGACCCAAGCATCGGCTCAGATTGGTGGCATTCCCTACGACGGTGAGGTGGAAGTGTTAGACAGCAGCCCCGATGGGGAATGGCAACGGGTTCGCGTACTCGATTCTGGACAGGAAGGTTGGATCAAATCGGGAAATACAGTTGCAGTGCCCTAAAACTCGCCATCTCCAGTATTAAGGAACATGTCTAACCCTAAAACTTGGTAACAATAATTTTCTGCGACTCAAGATTGGCGATCGCCAGATGTTACATTAACAACACTTTATGATCTCCATTTACCTAGGATCACAATCGCCACTCATGTATAAGAAAAGCACAGAAAAAGATTGGGTCAGTGCTGTTTTGACCGCTACCCTCGGCGCAGGTGTGGCTACGAGCTTTGCCATTAGTCAGGGCCAACACCCACTGATGGGTTTGGGTATCACAGCATTTGCCGTTTGTACCGCCTTGCTGATCGACCATTACGCTTAGCCCATCAAGCCTTCTTGTTTGAGCGTTTACCTCGTATCCAAAAAAGCTGAGCGTTGTGCTCAGCTTTTTTGTTCAGGGATTGTTATGGCCTTACGCATTGGGATTATAGCGCTATGCGCGTTAGTTAAGTACGGTTGTGTGGGGCGCGCCGCGCCCCACACAACCGTTGCAATGTTGCATGCGGTTGCACACCGCTATAGGACAAATCATTTTTTGAAAGCCGCGCGCCGCGCGGCTTTCAAAAAATGATTTGGTTCGACCTGAGCGCGTAGCGCTATACATGGGGCATCATAGTCGTCAGATCCCATCAGACCGAACCAACCATTCTTGGAAGAACGGCCTCACGTGCCGCGATTGTGATTTCCCAACGGCGTTGATAGGAGAGGGATACGAATGAGCAATCAGTATGACGAACAACGCGAACAATTAGAGCTGCAGGCAGAACAGCGACGCTTGCAACTGGAAGAGCAACGGATTGCGAATGCTCAATGGAATGCCAGTCTCAGTCGGGTGATTGCGGCACTTTATAGCCTTGTCGGTGCGTTAGAAGTTTTGCTAGCCTTCCGGTTTGGTCTACGCTTATTTGGCGCGAACACTGAAAATCAGTTTGCCAGATTTATCTATACCCTCTCCGACCCCTTTGTGGCTCCCTTTTCCACGCTTTTTATCAGCCCTACATCGGCCGATGCGACAAACATCTTCGATGTAAATCTGCTCGTCGCAATGATTGCTTACGGGGTGGTGGGTTTGATTGTGTGCAGCTTGATATGGCGAATCTGGAGCCGATAACGAAGCGATCGCCTATTCCCACACCAAGTTTGGATGCAGGATCACGATCAAATCGACTGGTACGGCTTGATGTGAGTTTCAAGCTTGATCGGATTTGAATTCGACTGAAATCCAACAAGTAGATAAGCAAATATGCTCATTTGTTTTCGCGTAAACAAGAGTAACAAACCCTGAAGAAAATGTGAGTTTTCGGAAGAAGTAGTTATCCGCTTGTTACACTGAATGTAGTTTCAAAGCTGCTAGAAAACTTATATTAATGGCTAGCTTTTCAATGCTTCTTATAAAACTGCCAGTCATTTGATATAAAGACTGGTTTTTAAGAAAAAAGTGAATGCTCCTGGGCGCTCCTGGCTTGAATACCCGCCAGGGGTGCTTCTTTTTTATCCAGCGTGGTTTAGCTTGCACAGATTAACCACATGTCGCTCGATCACTCAACAGCAAAAGTAGCTATAGACCGCTATCTAGCCAAGAGAAAATTGGTGGCAAACTCAACACGTTCGCTTAATTTGAAATCTTAAGAGAATCTATTTTTTGGATCGTTTTAGAATATCGTCGAAGTGATTGAAATCGACGGATTTGTGAATCAACCAGCTATGAAATTTACCAGTAGTTATCCGGGTGTTGTGAGTCGCGTTATGAAGTAGCGCCAACTAGGTTACGAAACTCCTCAGATTGGCGAATCTCGTCAAAGCTGTTGTCGCCAATTGCCATGACGCGATAGAGGTGAGGGCTGAGTACAAGGGCGCGGTGCAAGCTCCGTACCGACTGGCGAAGATCCTGTTGCAGGCTATAGCAGCAGGCTTTCCCGTACCAAGCCTCGGGGTTGTCCTCTTTGAGTGCCAGGGATTGGTCGAAGCTCTGGACGGCTTCTACATATCGGCCTAGCTTGTTCAGTACGATACCGCGATGACTCCAGGCATAGTGGCAACTGCGTTTGATGGCGATCGCCGTATCCAAACTGCTGAGGGCATCGTTATACCGACGTAGGGCAGCTTGCGAAACGCCTCGATTGTACCAGGCACGGTAATTGTTGGGGCGTAGCTCTACCACGCGATCAAAGCAGGCGATTGCCTCCCGATAGCGAAAGACACGTAGATTGGCATAACCCTTGTTGTACCAAGCCTTGATGTCGCGGGGATTGAGTCGAGTGGCTCGCTCGAAGCTGTCGATCGCTTCGTCATAGCGTTCCAGCTTTGCTAGGGTGATGCCCTTTCCCTGCCAGTGCAAACTTTCCTTCGGTTCGTATTGGATGGCCTGACTGAAGCTTTCGATGGCTTCTCTATACATGCCAATCTCGTGCAAGCTGTAGCCACGCTTACTCCAAGCTTCGGCATGGGTCGGGCTGCTCAGTAAAATCTTGTCAAAGCGAGCTACGGCTTTTTCATAGCGCCGCGCCACAAACAATGCGGTTCCTTGGCTCAGCCAGGTATGAATATTCTGATTGTCGTTCATGGTGATGCATATGGGCAATGCCCGATTCTGGTAGCGACCCAACATGTTTTCTTCCGCCATCGTTCGATTCAGTCTTGCTTGGGAGGCGTCAAGACATTGACGGGCATTTTCGAGATTTGGCTGTCAAGACCGTGGAAAGGGGCAAAGACAAAATCACCGCATACCTTTGGGGATATGCAGGACTATTACAAGGGGATAAATGTTTGGAGACTGTAGATTTGGGAAATTTGGGGCTAAGGGCGATCGCTCGAACCCTTATTCTGCAGTCACCATGGCTTAATAGTTATTCTGGATTGGTCTGGCCTTCTCCCTCAGCCCATCATCTGCGTATGAGTTAAGGCAGGATTCACGTCCATATCGGATCGTTCGTCAGTTCAATAGCACCCTACCCAACAGTATGCCCTGGACTCTATGAAATAATTAGCAGGGCATATATAAACTTCGTGTCAATTTGAGTCCCATGACTTGTGACATGATTTGGGAGAGAACAAGCAGTTTCACGGGCGACACTAACACGATGCGGACGGAGAAAGACTCGATGGGAGAGCGTCAGCTCCCCGATGAAACGTACTACGGCATTCAGACGCTTCGCGCCACCGAAAATTTTCCGATCAGTGGATTAAAGCCTCTATCAACGTATGTGGATGCTTGTGTGCTGATTAAAAAGGCGACGGCGTTAGTCAATGGCGAATTGGGTTGCATTCCAACAGACATTAGTCACGCCATCGTGCAGGCCGCCGATGAGGTGCTGGAGGGGCAATGGCGAGAGCAATTTGTGGTGGATGTGTATCAGGCTGGGGCGGGTACCTCCCATCACATGAATGTGAATGAAGTGCTGGCCAATCGGGCACTGGAGCTGTTGAGTGGGGAGAAGGGAGACTATACCCGTGTTAGCCCCAACGACCATGTGAACTATGGGCAATCCACCAATGATGTAATCCCCACTGCGATTCGGATTGGAGGGCTGCTGGCTCTGGAGCGATCGCTCTATCCGAGTTTGGCCGGGGCGATCGCTACTCTCGACAACAAAGCGCGAGAGTATCAAGATGTGGTGCGATCGGGACGAACGCATCTGCAAGATGCTGTTCCCGTGCGGATGGGTGAAACCTTTCGGGCTTGGGCCCAAATTCTGGCCGATCACCTGGTACGCATAGAGACTTCCGCTCAGGATTTGACGGTATTGGGATTAGGGGGCAGCGCGTCAGGCACCGGGTTGAACACCCATCCCCGCTATCGATTCCGAGTCGCCGAGGTGTTATCCGAACTCATCGATCAACCGTTGCAATCGGCTCCTCACTTGATGGCCGCGATGCAAAGCATGGCTCCATTTGTCAACGTGTCGGGGGCACTCCGCAATCTGGCACAGGATCTGGCCAAGATTTCCCATGATCTCCGACTGCTGGATTCCGGCCCCAATACGGGTTTCAAGGAGCTACAACTGCCTCCTGTTCAGCCAGGTTCTTCGATCATGCCAGGGAAGTACAATCCGGTGATGGCGGAAATGACCTCGATGGTCTGCTTTCAGGTAATGGGCTATGACACGGCGATCGCCTTTGCCGCCCAAGCTGGGCAGTTGGAACTGAACGTGATGATGCCGCTGATCGCCTTCAACCTGATTCACAGTATTGAGCTGCTGGGTAATACGTTGGATGCGCTAACGACGCGGGGGCTGAAGGGGTTGACTGTGCAGGGCGATCGCTGCGCCGCCTATGCCGAAAGTAGCCTCGCCCTGGTCACTGCCCTAAATCCGCACATCGGCTATCTCAATGCCGCTGCCGTTGCTAAAGAATCCTTAGAAACAGGTAAGACTCTCCGGCAGATTGTGTTAGAAAAAGGACTGATGAACGAGGAAGCCCTGGCACAGGTTCTCGATTTGGCGAAGATGAGTGCTATGCCCGGTTCAACTTCCGACAATGCATCCCAACCTTAATTCCCAACCGTTATGTACACCCAAGAATCTGTTTACACCCAGATGACCTTTCACTACATGAATGGTCAATCTGAATCGTTCAATCTCTATGCTCCAATTGAATCGGATGGGTCGACCCAGACGTTTCAGCTTGTAGAAGTTCGCCATCTTTTAAACAAGGACTGGTGGATTATTAATCTTCCCGATCAAACCGTTTTTGTCAATATTGACAATGTGGTTAAAGTTGAAGTGAAACCCGCAATTGATCAGTTGAAGGGAGAAGATGTGTTCACGAATGCGGAACGGGTAACGGCGTTAAATCGTTCTCGTTAGGGTACTCGTTAGGAATGGCAAAATGAGGAGCATCCAAAGTTCAAAGTGTCCGCCCATAACGACATCCATTTTCGGAGTTGAGACACAGTAATAAGCAGATGACCTGATTTGTTTGTAGGCAGTGACAGCCCATTCATCACACAATGCAAGCTAGCAAAAGCTACGTTACAGGTTTGCCGATTTTTTGATGGCTGACGTGAGTCAGTTTCTATCAGACGCTATATAGATCCCAAGATCTCTTTCCATGGATTCTTGGGTGATTCTATCCAGTTGTTTCCTCTTCTCCAAACCCAATTGCATTATGAACCCAACGGTAAGCCTGACCCGCGCCTCGTCCTACGAGTATGACTATCTGCGCGACTAATTGCGGCAGATGTTGGAACCCATGGGTGGCATGGCTGCTTTTGTGAAACCGGGCGATCGCGTCTTGCTCAAGCCCAATTTGCTTACCGGCTCGCGTCCCAAAAAGGACTGCACAACCCGCATGGAGTTGGTATACTGCGTTGCCCAATTGGTTCAAGAGGTGGGAGGAAAACCGTTTCTGGGCGATAGCCCAGCCTTTGGCAGTGCACGAGGGGTGGCGATCGCCAATGGCTATGGCTCCTTGTTAGATGAGTTGGGGGTTCCCGTTGTCGAGTTCAGCGGCCAGCGCTACACCACCAACAGCAAAGAGTTTAACCACCTATTACTGTCGAAAGAAGCGATGGGCGCCGATGTGGTGATTAACCTGCCCAAGGTGAAATCCCATGTGCAGCTAACCCTAACCCTCGGCGTCAAAAATCTGTTTGGCTGTGTTCCCGGCAAGATGAAAGCCTGGTGGCACATGGAAGCGGGGAAAGACCGCCTACGGTTTGGCACGATGCTGGTGGAAACGGCACGGGCGATCGCCCCCAGCCTCACCATTGCCGATGGCATCATTGGCCATGAAGGCAATGGCCCCAGCCAGGGTGATCCGCGTTACTTGGGTATCCTCGCGGCTTCCAACGATGTCTTTGCGCTCGATCGCGCCCTCGTCGAAATTCTCTAAACCGACCCCACGACGGTTCCCACCCAGGTTGCTGCTGAGCAGTTGGGTATTAACCCTTCCCTGGATGAGCTTCAGTTCCCATTGCTGACCCCGGCTGAGCTTCAAGTCCCCGACTGGAAACTCCCTCAAAACCTGGTACCTATCGATTTCGGAATGCCTCGGGTGATCAAATCTACCTTCCGCCATCTCTACATTCGCTTTATCAAAGAGCCGCTACGGGCGTATAGCGATCGCCCCCAGGCGAATCGCACGTAGCGCTGCATATCTCCCCAAAAACCTGGGCTACGTTTGAGGAGGATACGCCGACTCACAGCCCATGAAATTCATCGTCACAAGTGCGATCGCCCTAGTTCCTCCCATCACCTGCCTTGGTCTTTTGGGCGTCGGCATTTATCCCGGTGGAGTTGAAAATGCAATCATTTTCTTCATCCTGCTGGTGCTGGTTGCCTTGAACGTGTTCATTAGCAACTTAATTGCGGGACAGCTTTGGGCGATCCTCACGTTCGTTGCCCTGGGAGCAATTCTAGTCCTGGTGCTGTGGAATGAATTGCGGCAAGCGGCTGTAAACAATAGCCCATCCTCCTCCCGTCGTTTACCCACTATGCTTCGCAAAGTGCTGCGATGGTTGTGGATCCTGGATGGCTGCATTATTGGCCTGACTATCGTTCTCTTAAGTGCCAACATCCCGCTGAAGTGGGCATTCTCCCAGGTAGAGCCATCGTTTTCCGATCTCGCGGCTCAAGCTTCAGCCCCAGGGGCGATCGCCTTTGTCGATTCACAGTTTAGATCCTACGTTATTTCAGAGATGGTTCAGAGTGAGGCGGGGGGGATCTACTTGCGATTGCACCCACCCGCGTTTTTTGTGAGCGATCGCACCATCTACGGCTTTGCCAAGCGCCCCAATCCAAACGGATCACCCTTCGGCGGCGGCGATGAAAATCATCGCAACTACGAAATCCACCCTATCCAAGGCGACTGGTACTGGTTCCAAGACAATTTTGGAACAGACGACTGGCGCGATTTTTAGTCAAAGGACGCGAGCCGCATGAATGCGAACGCCTGAGCAAGATAGCAACTGACTGATATAGATTAGAAAGAGAGTAGGCAGCGATCGCCACCAGATTTAGCAAATTCAATCTGTAGTGTAGGCATCGCCCATTATGCCAAACTCAGGATCACCCGCTCCACCTCTCGCGATTCCTTCCGAAGCTCCGCACAAACCATAGTTCACCATGACCTTTGACGCAGCAGCAGACTTTCAAGATGAATTCGACGTCATCGTCGTCGGAGCCGGACATTCCGGATGCGAGGCCGCACTGGCGACGGCTCGGCTCGGATGCCGCACTCTGCTGCTCACCCTCAACCTCGACAAGATTGCGTGGCAACCCTGTAATCCCGCCGTGGGCGGCCCTGCCAAGTCGCAGTTGACCCACGAAATCGATGCCCTGGGTGGCGAAATCGGCAAAATGGCAGACCGCACCTATCTGCAAAAGCGGGTGCTGAATGTGTCGCGAGGGCCAGCCGTGTGGGCGTTACGGGCGCAGACTGATAAGCGCGAGTATGCCGCTGTTATGAAGGGCATCGTCGAAAACCAAGACAATCTGACCGTGCGCGAGGGCATGGTGACGGATCTGGTGCTGGGCAAAAATGATGAGGTGATTGGTGTCGAAACCTACTTTGGCGTAGCCTTCGGTTGCAAAGCCGTGATCCTCACCACAGGCACCTTCCTGGGCGGTCGCATCTGGGTTGGCAACAAGTCAATGGCTGCAGGACGTGCGGGAGAATTTGCGGCTGAAGGCTTGACCGATACCCTCAATCGCCTCGGTTTTGAAACAGGTCGCCTGAAAACTGGAACCCCTGCACGGGTCGATCGCCGCTCTGTCGACTACAGCCAAATGGAGCTGCAACCGGGCGACGAGGATGTGCGTTGGTTCAGCTTTGACCCAGAGCTATGGATAGAGCGGGAGCAAATGCCCTGCTACCTCACTCGCACAACCGCTGAAACCCATCGCCTGATCCAGGAAAATCTGCACCTGTCCCCTGTTTATGGCGGTTGGGTCGATGCGAAAGGGCCTCGCTATTGCCCCAGCATCGAAGACAAAATTGTACGCTTCGCCGACAAGGAATCCCACCAGATTTTTATTGAGCCGGAAGGCCGGGATATTCCCGAACTCTACATCCAGGGCTTTTCTACAGGACTACCGGAGAAATTGCAGGTGGCGATGCTGCGATCGCTCCCCGGTATGGAAAGCTGCGTCATGTTACGTCCGGCCTATGCGGTGGAATATGACTATCTCCCCGCCACCCAATGCTTTCCTACCCTGATGACCAAGACCGTGGAAGGGTTGTTTTGTGCGGGGCAGATCAACGGCACAACGGGTTATGAAGAAGCCGCTGCCCAGGGGATGGTTGCAGGCATCAACGCCGTCCGCTTTGTGCAGGGCCAAGAGATGATTGTCTTTCCCCGCGAGCAGAGCTACATCGGCACATTGATTGACGACCTCTGCACCAAGGATCTGCGGGAACCCTACCGCATGCTAACTTCCCGGTCGGAATATCGCCTGATTCTGCGGTCGGATAACGCCGACCAGCGCCTCACGCCCCTGGGACGCGAGATTGGGCTGATTGGCGATCGCCGTTGGGCACTTTTCCAAGAGAAGCAGGGGGCGATCGCCACCGAGAAAGAACGCCTCCACAGCACCCGCGTCAAGGAACACGACACCGTTGGCAAGCAAATCGTCGCTGACACTGAGCAGCGGATCAAAGGCTCAGCAACACTAGCCGAACTCCTTCGCCGTCCTGGCTTCCATTACGCCAACCTGGTTCACTACGACCTGGGCAGCGCCGGGCTTCCCCGCGAGGTACGCGAAGGCGTTGAAATCGAAATTAAGTATGCGGGCTACCTACAGCGGCAACAAAATCAAATCGACCAAGTCACTCGGCAGGCCAACCGCCCTCTCCCCGCCGACCTGGATTACCACGCCATCAGCACCCTCTCCAAAGAATCCCGCGAAAAACTCGCCCATGTTCGTCCCCTCACTATCGGCCAAGCCACCCGCATCGGCGGCGTCAATCCTGCCGATATCAACGCCCTTCTTCTCCACCTAGAGATTAAATCCCGTCAAGGTAACGGAGGAGTTGTGCCGGACAAAGTTCCCAGCGGTAGCTCGGTTTAGTAGCTCGTTTAAATCCAGAACGACGATTTCGCAAGTTAAAAGCAACCTTTGAAAGGTTTTGGCTGTGAGATGATATGACATCACCTTGCGCTGTATAAATGGTTTAGTTTTCAGGTCTGATTATGACTAGCCTTACCTCACCTCCAGCCATTGAATCAGATATTTTTTATCCCAGTAGTGATAGTGAACCCTTGGCAGAAACTTCCGACCATGTCCTAGCGCTGCTGACAATTTTTGCAGTGTTGACGCAGTATTTGCAGGGGCAGCAGGCCATTGTTCTAGCCGACCAGTTCTTTTACTATTCACAAGGCTTTCCTCGATTGCGGGTTGCGCCAGATGTCATGGTCGTTTTCAATGTTTCGTCCGGTAGCCGAGACAACTACAAACTGTGGGAAGAGGGCGAGATTCCCAGCGTAGTTTTTGAGGTTACTTCCAACGGAACGCAGGATCGAGACCAAGGCTTCAAGCTTGGTTTATACGAACAACTGGGTGTTTCAGAGTATTGGCTGTTTGATCCAAAGAACGAATGGATCGAGGGTCAGCTACAGGGCTATCGCCTCCAGAATGACGCCTATGTTCCGGTCTCAGAGCCAGTCAGTGAAGCGTTAGGACTACGATTAGCGGTAGAAGGAAAACTGCTGGGCTTCTATCGAGTGGATTCAGGGGAGCGTCTGCTTATCCCTGATGAGTTAGCAGCAGCGCTAAAAACAGAAAGTCAGCGGCGTCTCGAGGCTGAGGAACAGGCAGAAGCAGAACGTCAGCGGGCAGAAGCAGAGCGTCAGCGAGCAGAGACAGAACGTCAGCGGGCGGAAACATTGGAATCGCAGTTGGCGGCTTATCGGGAGCGATTCGGCGAACTGAACGGAGATACTTCTGAACCTTCAACCTGACCGATGAAGCGATCGCCCCGCTCCATGCACTGACCCACCTTATCGACATCCCCATCGTCATTCTCGCTACGGAGCCGCTCCATCCCATTGTTACAATGAACTTGCATTGAACGCTTCCACCGTACGAGGGTCTCAGGGAAACGCCAATCCACTATGCAACCAACCGATCCGAAAAAGTTTACCGAAAAGGCATGGGATGCCGTCGTCAAATCCCAGGATGTTGCCCGCAACTATCGGCAGCAAAACCTAGAAGTGGAGCATGTGGCGATCGCCCTCCTCGACCAGCAAGGCATGGTCAGCACCATCCTCGAAAAAGCGGGGATGGATCCAGCGCGGCTGCGGCAACAGCTCGATGCCTATGCCCTACGCCAGCCGAAAGTTTCGGCTGCTGATCTAAATCAGTTATTTCTGGGGCGTGGCTTGGATCTGTTTCTCGACAAAGCAGAAGACGCCCGCAAAATTTTTGAGGATGAGTTCATCTCCGTTGAGCACCTGTTAATGGCGCTCTCAGAGGATGATCGCGTCGGTCATCGATTGTTCCGTACCGCCAATGTAGAGGCAAAACAGCTTGAGATTTCGATTAAATCGGTGCGGGGTAGCCAAAAGGTGACAAGCCAAAATCCGGAGTCTCAGTACGCCGCCCTTGAACGATTTGGGCGTGACCTGACCGAACTAGCGCGGGAAAACAAGCTTGATCCTGTCATTGGGCGAGATGAAGAAATCCGCCGCGTGATTCAGGTTCTTTCTCGTCGCAGTAAAAACAATCCTGTCTTGATTGGGGAACCGGGTGTTGGGAAAACGGCGATCGCCGAAGGTCTAGCACAGCGTATCGTCAAAGAAGATGTCCCCGAATCGCTCAAGGGTCGGCAGCTAATCTCCCTGGACATGGGAGCCTTGATCGCCGGAGCCAAGTATCGGGGCGAGTTTGAGGAACGTCTGCGGGCTGTCCTGCGAGAAGTCACCAATTCCGCAGGACAAATCGTCCTCTTCATCGACGAGTTGCACTCAGTTGTCGGAGCAGGGTCTTCTCAGGGAACAACGGATGCTGGCAATCTGCTCAAACCCATGCTGGCAAGGGGTGAGTTGCGTTGTATCGGCGCGACAACGCTGGATGAATATCGCAAGCACATCGAAAAAGATGCCGCCCTAGAACGCCGTTTCCAACAGGTTTACATTGGTCAGCCTTCGGTCGACGACACGATTTCCATTTTGCGTGGCTTGAAAGACCGCTATCAAGTACACCACAATGTCACGATTACGGATGCCGCATTGGTAGCAGCAGCGGCATTGAGCGATCGCTACATCACCGATCGCTTCCTTCCCGACAAGGCCATTGATTTGGTCGATGAAGCTGCGGCCAAGCTAAAGATGGAAGCCACCTCTAAGCCGGTGCAGTTAGAGACTATTGAGCGGCGCATTCGACAGCTAGAAATTGAGAAGCGATCGCTCGAAAGTGAAGGAACGCGCTTAGGTTTCACGAGTACAGCTTTTCGCGCTTCTAAGGAAAAGCTGACCCGACTAGAACAAGACATTGCAACGCTAACACCCGAAAAGGAAAGCCTCACTGAGCAATGGGAATCTGAAAAGACGATTCAGCAGGAAATCAAAACCCTACGGGAAGAAGAAGCCTCCTTACGGCGCCAGATCGAAAAAGCGGAGCGCGAGTATGACCTCAACACCGTGGCTCAGCTGAAATATGGTCAATTAGAGACCGTCCATCAAAAGCTGGAAGAAAAAGAAGCCGAGTTGCTGGAGATCCAGAATCGCAACGGGACAGCTTTGCTGAAACAGCAGGTTGTCGAAGAAGATATCGCCGAAATTGTTGCCAAGTGGACAGGGATCCCTGTTAATCGCCTTCTGGAGTCGGAGCGCCAAAAGCTGCTGCATCTAGAAGCCTTCCTCCATCAGCGAGTAATTGGGCAGCAAGAAGCCGTGGCATCCGTTGCTGCCGCCATCCGGAGAGCGCGATCGGGCTTGAAGGATCCGGGGCGTCCTATTGGCTCCTTTATGTTTTTGGGACCTACTGGGGTCGGCAAAACAGAGCTAGCACGGGCATTAGCAGAATGCCTGTTCGACTCTGAGGATGCCCTCATCCGCATTGACATGTCGGAATATATGGAGAAACACGCTGTTTCACGATTGGTGGGAGCACCTCCAGGCTATGTCGGCTATGAGGAAGGCGGACAGCTCACCGAAGCTGTACGTCGTCGGCCTTATAGTGTGGTGCTGCTGGATGAGGTGGAAAAAGCCCACGCTGATGTGTTCAACATTCTTCTACAAGTGCTGGATGATGGACGTATTACAGATTCGCAGGGGCGCACAGTCGATTTCCGTAACACCATTGTGGTCATGACCAGCAATATTGGTAGCGACCACATTCTTGATGTCTCTGGGGATGACACGAAGTATGAGCAGATGCGCAAGCGCGTTATGGATGCCCTCCGCAAGCACTTCCGTCCAGAATTTCTCAATCGAGTCGATGACATCATCCTGTTCCACGCACTAGGGCTCAACGAATTGCGGCAAATCGTCGGCATTCAAATGAAGCGCTTGCACCGTTTACTCGGAGAACAAAAGGTTGCTTTAGAGCTAACGACCGATGCCCAAAATCACATTGCAGATGCAGGCTTTGACCCTGTTTATGGAGCCCGTCCACTGAAACGAGCCATTCAACGGGAAATTGAGAATCCATTGGCAACCAAGCTCCTGGAAAATGCCTTTGTTTCAGGCGACACGATCTTGATAGATGTGGCCGACAGCAAGCTAACGTTTACCAAAAAGCTAATGGCTTCCTCTTCCAAGGTAGAACAAGAGGTATCCCAGCCTGTTGCGACAGAAGGTTGATTTCCCCCTCCGCACCAGACTCCTGTGGTGGTTTCTCATCGGAGCCAGCGGGTTTATCCTGAATCCAAGGGATCCTTTGCGATCGCCCTCCTTTCCTTTCAGGCTAAATTGAGGAGAGCGTACAAGACGCTGCTGGCTTGTCTACAAAATTTCTAAGATCTTGTAGACAAAGCCGGAATATGTGGTTATGATAATAAATCGTCGCATACAAAACTTTGTGGTGCTTTTGGCACACGTTTTGACGTGATAAAAGCTAGCCCCAAGGTTGTTACGGATACTGAGTGGTTTTCTGCTCAAGTCCCCGCGAACTCTGCTGGGAGTCAATATAGTTGTGTGATTGGACTCCCCGACAAGGCTTACAGCCAGAAAGGTAAAAATCCGATTCTGTGTTGTTCTGTCAGGGTGGCTCGGCGCTTGCATGGGTAACGTCGATTCCGCCCTCAATGTTCGGTGGTTTGCTGGATGAGCTAAAGGGTTCATCGGGATTTTAGTGTGTTAGCAAAGGGAGAGGTGTAGCTGTGTCCGTCGGACTACTTGGCACCAAGTTAGGGATGACTCAAGTCTTTGACGAGTCTGGAAAAGCAATCCCCGTGACCGTCATTCAGGCGGGGCCCTGCCGGGTCACGCAAGTGAAAACGGTAGAAACAGACGGCTACAAAGCTGTTCAGATTGGGTTTGGGGAAGCGTCGGAAAAGGCTTTGACGAAACCTGAGCTAGGGCATTTGACCAAATCAGAAGCGTTGCCTTTGCGGTATCTACAAGAGTATCGGACGGATTCGCCAGATACGTTTAGTCTCGGTCAAGAGCTGAAAGTTGATATCTTCACGCTCAACCAGCAAGTCGATGTATCTGGGAAGAGCATTGGTCGCGGTTTTGCGGGTTATCAAAAGCGGCATAACTTTCGCCGAGGGCCGATGGCACACGGTTCTAAGAACCACCGCCTACCGGGTTCGACAGGCGCAGGGACAACTCCCGGGCGGATCTATCCCGGTAAGAAGATGGCTGGTCGTATGGGCGGTGTGAAAACTACCATTCGTAAGCTCACTGTGGTGCAGATTGATGGCGATCGCAATCTGATCCTGCTTAAGGGATCGGTTCCAGGTAAGCCTGGAACGCTGATTAATATCACCCCTGCCAATCTGGTTGGGGCTGCCAAGTCATAAGCCATTTGAGTCATTTAATGAGGGGCGATCGCTCCATTCCGTGCTGAATTGGGTCGAGGAAAGAAACATGGTTGAATGCGCGATTAAAAACTGGAATGGCGAAGAGGCAGGCACGGCAACCTTTGAATTGAAAGTTGCTAAGGACGAAAACGCGGCTCACATTGTGCATCGCGCCCTAGTTCGCCAAAGGAACAATGCTCGCCAAGGAACCGCATCGAGTAAAACTCGTTCTGAAGTGCGAGGTGGTGGCCGTAAGCCTTGGCGTCAGAAAGGGACTGGACGGGCGCGGGCAGGTTCTAGCCGCTCTCCTCTATGGCGAGGTGGTGGTGTCATCTTCGGTCCCAAGCCCCGGGATTACTCGGTCAAGATGAATCGGAAGGAGCGGCAGCTTGCCCTCCGTACGGCGTTCCAAGGTCGAGCAGATGACATGGTTGTCGTGCAAGACTTTGTAGATGAGTTGCCACGCCCAAAAACGAAGGATCTGGTTGCAGCGCTCACTCGTTGGGGTGTGGAAGCTGACGATAAGGTGCTGCTCATCGTTTCAGATCGTAATGAGAACGTCTATCTATCTGCGCGAAACATTGAAACGGTACGGCTGATTTCGGCCTCGAATCTCAATATTTATGATTTATTGGCTGCCGATCGCGTTGTCGTAACGGCATCCGCCTTGGACAAAGTGCAGGAGGTGTACGGTGGATAAGCGCGATGTAAGAGACTTAATCGATCTTGTGCGGCGTCCCTTGATTACTGAGAAGGCGACGATGTTGCTGGAAGAAAACAAGTATGTGTTTGAAGTGTCCCAGCAAGCGCGTAAGCCTGAGATTAAAGAGGCGATCGAAGCGTTGTTTGATGTCAAGGTGGTCAAAGTGCATACCCAGGCGGCAACCCGGAAGTCCCGGCGTGTTGGGCGATTTATGGGTCACAAGCCAATGTACAAGCGGGCGATCGTGACCTTGGCGGAAGGTGATTCTATTGTTCTCTTCCCTGAGGTCTAGAGTTTGGAAGCGCTCCTTAAGACAAAGCGCTTTAGTTGTTGCAGGATTCGAGTTGGAATGAAGCGGCTGTTGAAGGCTGTCAAAACCGTAGCTAAAAGTCATCGCTGAGAGTGAGATTATGGGCATTCGTAAATATCGACCTTATACCCCAGCCACGCGGGAGCGCACGGTTTCTGACTTTTCAGAGGTCACAAAGTCAAAGCCCGAACGGTCATTGGTTGTCTCGGTTCACAACCCCAAAGGCCGGAACAATCGAGGCGTTATTACCTGCCGCCATCGTGGAGGTGGGCACAAGCGGCTTTACCGCGTCATCGATTTCCGTCGGGATAAGCGCAACATTCCTGCTAAGGTTGCTGCGATTGAATACGATCCCAATCGCAATGCCCGAATTGCCCTCTTGCACTACCAAGATGGTGAGAAGCGTTACATCTTGCATCCCGTTGGTTTGGCTGTTGGTGCGACGGTCATCGCGGGAGAAGATTCACCGTTTGAAACGGGTAATGCTCTGCCGCTTAGCAAAATGCCGCTCGGTACCACAGTTCATAATGTTGAACTGATTCCTGGTCGGGGTGGTCAGATTGTACGAGCAGCCGGTACCTCAGCCCAAGTTGTGGCTAAGGAAGGAGACTATGTGACTCTGCGGCTTCCTTCGACTGAAGTACGGATGGTGCGGCGTGAGTGCTACGCCACGATCGGACAGGTGGGTAACACCGACTCTCGTAACGTCAGCCTTGGAAAAGCGGGTCGCAAGCGTTGGAAGGGGCGTCGCCCGGAAGTGCGTGGTAGTGTCATGAACCCAGTTGATCACCCCCATGGTGGGGGTGAAGGGCGGGCACCTATTGGCCGCTCGGGTCCTGTTACGCCTTGGGGTAAGCCTGCATTGGGTGCCAAAACGCGAAACAAGAAGAAGGCGAGCAGTTCACTCATTGTTCGTCAACGGCGACGGACGTCCAAGCGGGGTCGGGGTGGTCGTCAGGCTTAGGGCAATCCTTCCCGCGTGCAATTCTCTCGCGGTTTGACTCTCCATTTCACGTTTGTCTGTATGAAATGACTGACTTGAATCCGATTCCCTCAAACTCAGTAAGTTGTTAGACATTTTCTAGGTTAGGAAACATGGCTCGCTCACTCAAGAAAGGTCCATTTGTCGCCGACCATCTGATGAAAAAGATTGAGGCGCTCAATGCGAAAAACGAAAAGCAGGTCATTAAGACTTGGTCTCGGGCGTCGACTGTGCTGCCACAGATGATTGGGCACACAATCGCCGTTCATAATGGTCGCCAACATGTGCCCGTGTATGTCACCGAGCAGATGGTAGGACATAAGTTGGGTGAGTTTGCGCCAACACGGACATTCCGTGGTCATGCGAAGAGTGATAAGAAGGCACGGCGATAGGAGAAAAAGATGGCTACTACGACCTATGAAACAGAAGTAAAGGCGATCGCCCGCTACATTCGGATGTCACCCTTCAAGGTGCGGCGAGTGCTTGATCAGATTCGCGGCCGTTCCTATCGCGAAGCTCTAATCATCCTGGAGTTTATGCCTTACCGCGCTTGTGAGCCTATTCTCAAGGTTTTGCGGTCAGCTGTTGCGAATGCAGAGCATAACGAAGGTTATGCACCGGCAGAGCTCATTATCACGCAAGCCTATGCTGATCAAGGGCCGGTCTTGCGCCGTTATCGCCCTCGCGCCCAAGGGCGGGCTTATCAGATTCGTAAGCCCACCTGCCACATCACCATTGCTGTAGCACCCGGCGCAGATATTGAAATTACTGATTAGCAGCGATCGCATCTAATCTAATTCCTTCGTTCGGTTTCGTTTGCACATCTATCTGGCTATTCCTGAATCATCAACTGAGGACGCATTGTGGGACAGAAGATACATCCAACTGGTTTTCGACTCGGCATTACCCAGGAGCATCGCTCCCGATGGTTTGCTGACAATAACAACTACCCCAAGCTCCTTCAGGAGGATCATCAAATCCGTGAGTTCTTCCTGAAGAACCCTTTGAAGCTGAAGAGTCTGGAAAGCCCTAGTATTTCGGACATTCGAATCGAACGGAAAGCTGATCAGATCGACCTAGAAGTTCATACTGCCCGCCCAGGTGTTGTCGTGGGTCGGGGTGGCGAAGGAATTGAGAAGCTCCGCGAAGGGTTGCAAAAAGTGCTCGACACCCCTGGGCAAATCCGGGTCAACGTTGTCGAAGTTCAGCGTGTAGATGCAGACGCCGCCCTGATTGCTGAATATGTGCAACAGCAACTAGAGCGAAGAGTCTCCTTCCGGCGTGTGGTTCGTCAGGCATTGCAACGGGCACAGCGTGCAGGTGTTCAAGGAATCAAGATTCAGGTGAGCGGTCGACTCAACGGGGCTGAGATTGCCCGGACAGAATACACCCGTGAAGGGAAAGTGCCTCTGCACACCTTGCGGGCAGACATCGACTACCACTACCGTACCGCGCAAACCATCTATGGAATTCTCGGTATTAAGGTTTGGGTTTTCAAAGGTGAGATTATCCCGGGTCAAGAGGATCCCAATCCTGCTCCTGCAAACAATCAGCCCCGTCGCCGTCAGCAGCGTCGGCGTCCCCAGTTTGAAGATCGGTCAAATGAAGGCTAGGCAAGCGTGAAATTGCAAAGGCCCGATCATCCCCTTACCCTTCATTAACTTTCCTAGTCACGAGTCAAGGTAGCGAGTAGTGAGTCATGTTAAGTCCTAGACGAACAAAATTTAGAAAGCAGCATCGGGGGCGAATGCGTGGGCAGGCCACCCGTGGCAGTTCCCTCAACTTTGGGGATTTTGCACTGCAAGCCCTAGAGCCCTCTTGGATTACTTCCCGCCAAATTGAGGCGAGTCGTCGTGCCATGACCCGCTACATCCGACGAGGTGGAAAGATTTGGATTCGTATTTTTCCAGATAAACCCGTTACGATGCGCCCTGCTGAGACCCGTATGGGTTCTGGTAAGGGAAATCCTGAGTACTGGGTTGCTGTTGTTAAGCCGGGGCGCATTCTGTTTGAAATTGCTGGAGTACCCGAGGCAACTGCTCGCGAGGCCATGCGCCTTGCCTCCTATAAGTTGCCGATCAAGACAAAGTTTATTACGCGTGAAGCGGAGGAGTCGTAACGATGTCTCTTCCTAAAATCTCAGAAGTTCGGGAATTAAGTGACCAAGAGCTAGCTGATCAAATTCTGGAAGCGAAAAAGCAGTTATTTGATTTGCGGTTTCAGCAAGCGACACGTCGTTTGGAGAAGCCTCACCTGTTCAAGCACACGCGTCATCGATTGGCTCAGTTAATGACAGTTGAACGGGAGCGCCAACTGGCCGCTAAGGATTCAGAGTCCGGCAAGGAGTAAGGGGTAATGGCAGTAAAAGAACGGGTTGGTGTCGTGGTAAGCGACAAAATGGACAAAACGGTGGTAGTTGCGGTGGAGAACCGCTTTCCTCATCCCAAGTACCGCAAGTATGTGGTGCGCACCAAGCGCTACAAAGCGCATGACGAGGAAAACAAATGTAAGTCGGGTGATCGCGTCCGTATCAAGGAAACCCGTCCCCTGAGCCGCACCAAGCGGTGGATGGTTATTGACGTTATTAGCGAGACCTCTGAGGTCTAACACCGCGTGGAGGTGGATGGTGATTCAACAAGAAACCTATCTGAATGTTGCCGATAACAGTGGTGCCCGCCGCTTGATGTGTATCCGGGTACTGGGTGGTAACCGACGCTATGCTGGCGTTGGGGATGTCATTGTCGCTGTTGTCAAAGACGCTTTGCCCAATATGGGTGTCAAAAAGTCAGATGTTGTGCGAGCAGTGGTTGTTCGAACCAAGAAGGGACTTAGGCGAGATAGTGGCATGAGCATTCGGTTTGACGATAATGCTGCAGTCATTATTAACGCTGACGGTAATCCCAGAGGAACACGGGTGTTTGGCCCTGTTGCCCGTGAGCTACGGGAGAAAAATTTCACGAAAATCGTCTCACTTGCTCCGGAGGTGCTCTGATGCCACAAGGGACGCCTAAGAAAGTCATGAAAATGCATGTCAAAGCCGGAGATACCATTCAAGTAATCTCCGGCAAGGAAAAGGGCAAAATCGGTGAGATTAAGCGTGTTTTCCCCGAAAATAGTACCGTGGTTGTCGATGGGGTCAATATTCGTACCCGTCACGTCAAACCGCAGGCAGAAGGTGAGTCTGGCCAGATTCAAACATTCGAGGCTCCGATTCATAGCTCTAAGGTCATGCTCTATTCCACTAAGCAGAAGGTCGCGAGCCGTGTCTGCTACACCGTTGATTCAGATGGTCGAAAGGTTCGAATGCTGAAAAAGACGGGAGAAACGCTGTCCGATAAAAATTGGGAAAGACGTAAGTAGGTAGTGTCAGTCATCTCGACTCGTTCCTGACCAAGACCAGGAACATCATTCTGAAGGAAGAAAAATGACGAAGCTGAAAGAAACTTATCTAGAAAAGATTGTACCGAAGCTGATGGAAGAGTTTCAGTACACCAACATCCATCAGGTTCCTAAGTTGACCAAGGTTACAGTGAACCGGGGTCTAGGTGAAGCCGCACAAAATGCTAAATCCTTAGAGGCAAGCCTGAGTGAAGTTGCAATGCTAACTGGGCAGCGTCCGGTTGTCACGCGTGCCAAGAAAGCGATCGCTGGCTTCAAAATCCGTCAAGGGATGCCTGTCGGAATCATGGTAACCCTGCGCTCAGATCGTATGTATTCTTTTCTAGAGCGTCTGATCAATCTAGTTTTGCCCCGTATTCGTGACTTTCGAGGTATTAGCCCAAAGAGTTTTGATGGGCGTGGTAACTATACCCTTGGGCTGCGCGATCAGCTAATTTTCCCCGAAGTGGAATATGACAGCATCGAACAGGTTCGAGGCATGGACATTTCAATCATTACGACTGCGCCGACTGATGAAGAGGGTCGCGCATTACTCCGGGAACTGGGGATGCCCTTCCGCAATAACTGAGGCATTTTGTTAAAGAGGAAACTATGGCGGTAAACGACACGATTGCAGATATGCTGACGCGCATTCGTAACGCGAATTTAGCGCGACACCAGACAACTCAGGTTCCCTCTACCAAAATGACGCGGAGCATCGCCCGTGTATTGTTGGAGGAGGGTTTCATCAAAGAATTTAATGAGATGGGCGAAGACCCGAAAAAGCAGTTGGTGATTGCCCTGAAATACAAGGGAAAAGGGCGTCAGCCTATCATCAATAAGCTACAGCGGGTTAGCAAGCCGGGGCTTCGAGTTTACTCTAACTACCGCGAGATGCCTCGTGTACTAGGTGGTATTGGTGTTGCAATCCTCTCTACCTCCAAGGGCATCATGACCGATCGAGATGCGCGGCAGCAGAAAGTGGGTGGCGAGATCCTTTGCTACGTTTGGTAAGACGCATCGTAGGCGTGCTTAGTCGATCAGCGCTTTGCGTTCGCCTGATTTTGCCCTTACGGCACAAGCATGATTTAGTTTGTCCAGTTTTCTATTTCGGTTGGGAGTTATCTGTTCTAAGGAGTATGTAGTCATGTCTCGGATTGGTAAGCGCCCGATTCCCGTCCCCACCAAGGTAACGGTCACAATTTCGGGGCAAGAGGTATCAGTAAAAGGGCCAAAAGGGGAGCTGTCTCGCAAGTTGCCACCTGAGGTTGTTATTTCTCAGGAAGGTGAAGAGCTATTGGTCACGCGCCAGGGAGACTCTCGGAAAGCCCGTGAGCGGCATGGTTTATGCCGTACTCTGGTTGCAAATATGGTTCAAGGTGTATCCGAAGGGTTTCAGCGCCGTCTTGAGATTCAAGGCGTTGGCTTTCGAGCACAGGCCCAGGGCAGCAACTTGACCTTGAATGTGGGTTACAGCAATCCGGTTCAGATTGCTGCCCCTACCGGAATTCAGTTTGCAGTCGAAAATAATACCAACATTATTGTTAGCGGTATAGATAAGGAGCTTGTCGGTAACATTTCGGCAAAAATCCGTGGTACTCGGCCACCTGAGCCTTACAAAGGTAAGGGGATTCGCTATGCCGGTGAGCAAATACGACGTAAGGCTGGGAAAGCAGGGAAGAAATAGAGATGAAACTTACACGGAAGGATTCGATTCATCGTCGGCACAGACGGATTCGTCATCGTGTTGTTGGAGCGTCTGGGCGACCCCGCCTCAGCGTCTTTCGCTCCCAGCAGCACATCTATGCTCAAGTCATTGATGATACAGAGCATCGAACGTTGGCCGCTGCCTCAACCCTTGAGCCAGATTTACGCACAAAATTGGAGAAAGGCTCGAACTGTGAAGCTTCAGAGGCCGTAGGCAAGTTGATTGCAGAACGGGCGATCGCTCAAGGCGTTCAGCAGGTTGTATTTGACCGGGGTGGTAACCTTTATCATGGCCGGGTTAAGGCATTGGCAGAAGCAGCACGGGAAGCAGGGCTAAGTTTCTAGAACAAGGTCAGCGAATCATTTGAGGGCAATTCTTTAAGGGCTGAGATTATGGCGAAAAGTCGAAAAGGCACTCGGGTTAAGGAGAAAGAAACGGATTGGAAGGAGCGGGTTGTCCAAATCCGTCGGGTTACTAAGGTCGTCAAAGGGGGCAAAAAGCTAAGCTTCCGGGCGATCGTCATCGTCGGCAATGAGAAAGGGCAAGTTGGTGTTGGCGTTGGCAAGGCTAGCGATGTCATCGGTGCCGTTAAGAAGGGTGTTGCCGATGGCAAGAAGCACTTAATTGAAGTTCCTCTGACGAAAGCCAACTCAATCCCCCACCCTAGTCAAGGTGATAGTGGTGGTGCTCGAGTATTTATGCGTCCAGCGGCTCCTGGTACGGGTGTAATTGCTGGAGGTGCTATTCGTACCGTGCTTGAACTGGCTGGAGTAAAAAATGTTCTGGCAAAGCGTTTGGGTTCTGGTAATCCGTTGAACAATGCGCGTGCCACGACAGACGCGCTAGGAATGCTGCGCACCTTTTCTGAAGTGGCAGAAGAACGTGGGGTTCCTTTGGAGCGAATTTACTCCTGATATCCTAGCTGGGAGATGGTTATCTCCTATGGTTAAGCTAAATAAGCCAGGTGCAGCCTCACCATCGCTCTTTAATGTATGTGTCGTGCTGCTAGCTGACAAACCCCTTTGCCGAGATTTATTTACTGTTAACCTTCACTTAAACGCATCATGAGACTCGAAGACGCAAATCCAAAAGCAGGTTCCAAGCATCGCCGTCGTCGCGTTGGGCGCGGTATTGCTGCGGGGCAGGGTGCTAGCTGTGGCTTTGGGATGCGGGGACAAAAATCCCGTTCCGGTCGAGGGACTCGTCCTGGCTTTGAGGGAGGGCAACTGCCGCTGTACCGACGAATTCCTAAGCTCAAGCATTTTCCAATCGTTAACCAAAAGCAGTATACATTGGTCAATGTGGGAGACTTAGCAGCTCTGGATACGGGTTCTGAGGTTACTCTTGCGAGCTTGATTGAATCAGGTATCATCACAACTGATGACGGGCCTTTGAAGGTTTTGGGAGATGGCGAAGTTAATGTGGCGTTCAACGTGAAGGCTGCTGCATTTACTAAAGGGGCGCGCGCCAAGATTGAGGCGGCAGGCGGTACCTGCGAACTGGTAGATTAGAAATAATCTAAAAAATCGCCTGATTCAGTGCAATCGATTCAGTGCAATCAATGTAGGGTTTTGATGAAGCTCCCTTCTAGGTTTGCCCAGTCACCCAAGCAGTAGTGAGGTTCTTTGAATGGTTCGAGATAAAACCCCATCCGCTCAAGAAACGTTTATGCAGATGGCTCAGGCAGCAGGATTACGGAAGCGTATTCTGGTCACCCTTGGGATTTTAATTCTTGCCCGTCTAGGGGTGTTTATTCCTATCCCTGGAATTGATAGGGTTGCTTTCCAGCGCGCGATTTCAGACTCTGGGCTAGCCAATCTAGTTGGTTTCTTGGACTTCTTTACTGGTCGGGGACTATCTACTCTGGGTATCTTTGCACTGGGTATTATTCCATTCATCAATGCTTCGATTATTATGCAGCTATTGACGGCTGCGCTTCCTACGCTAGAAAACTTGCAGAAGAATGAAGGGGAAGCAGGACGCCGCAAGCTAGCTCAGATCACTCGTTACGTGACGCTAGGCCTAGCACTTTTACAAACAACTGGGATTGCTATCCTCGTCAATAATTATGCGACGAGCCCAGGCCCCTTATTTGTTGTACAAACTATCTTGGCTTTAACGGCAGGATCCATGTTTGTCATGTGGTCTGGAGAGTTGATTACAGAGCGAGGTATTGGAAATGGTGCATCGTTGCTGATTTTCCTCAGTATTGTTTCTGTCCTGCCACGAAATTTGGGTCAGACGATTGAGCAGGCGCAGACAGGCGATCGCAGCTTTGTCGGTGGCGTTATCATTTTGCTGCTTGTGTTCCTGGTCATGATTGTAGGTATCGTCTTTGTCCAGGAAGGGCAACGTCGCATCCCCATCATCTCAGCACGCCGTCAAGTCGGTCGCCGTCTCTATCTTGAGAAGAGTAGCTACTTGCCTCTACGCCTCAATCAGGGGGGCGTCTTGCCTATCATCTTCGCCTCTACTGTATTTTTACTTCCTGTTTTCCTGGGCAATTTGTTCCCAGGCAACAGTGCATTGATTAGCGTTGCTAACTACCTTCGGCCTGGGACGTGGGTGTACATTATCGTCTATTTTCTTCTCATTCTCTTCTTCAGCTACTTCTATTCCTCGATTATTGTCAATCCAGAGGACATGTCGAAGAACTTGAAAAAGATGGGAGCAAGTGTACCGGGTATCCGTCCAGGTAAGGCAACGACTGAATATATCGAGCGTGTTCTTAACCGACTGACTTTCTTAGGTGCTATTTTCCTTGGTTTGGTGGCAATTGTCCCAACAGCTGTAGAAGGGGCGACCCAGGTTCGGACATTCCAGGGTTTAGGCGCAACATCCCTCTTGATTCTGGTTGGGGTCGCCATCGATACGGCGAAACAAATTCAGACCTATGTGATTTCTCAACGTTACGAAGGGATGGTTAAAGAGTAGTGATGCGGCTAATTTTTTTAGGGCCTCCAGGTGCAGGGAAAGGGACACAAGCTCAGGTTCTCGCAGAGAATCATGGCGTTCCACATATTTCAACAGGCGATATCTTGCGAGCTTCTGTATCCGCCGAGACGGAATTGGGAAAAAAGGCGAAGGGATATATGGATCGTGGAGAGTTAGTTCCCGATGATCTAATTCTTGATCTTGTAGGAGGTCGCCTAGAAGAAGCTGATGCCAAGTCAGGATGGATCTTAGATGGATTTCCCCGTAACGTTTCTCAAGCAAAGTTTCTGGATATTCTACTAGATCAGATGAGCCAGATGTATGAGTGCGTTGTCAATTTGGATGTTCCTGATGATGTTATCGTGGCTCGATTGTTAGAGCGCGGACGAACGGATGATAATGAGGCGGTTATTCGTAATCGTTTGTCTGTCTATCGGGAACAAACCGCTCCACTGATTAATTTTTATCGTGAGCGACAGATTCTCGTATCGATTGATGGGAATCAACCTATTGATCATGTTGCGAATGCATTGATAAAGATTGTCGCTGCATAACTTGATCCACTGGTTCACAGAGTTCCTGCCCATAACCTCTTCCCCTTTCGCTTTGTTCAGATGTCCCTAAGCCGAATCTAGCTCTATTGTCAATACTATTTGCCAGTAAGTCCGATGTATTTTTGCTAGCCTATGAGATGGAGCACTAGGTGATGTGTTGCTTCCGCTCTATCCCGAACTTTTTACGGCATATTTTCTATTCGATGAAGAAGATTTGGGCTTCATAGAGTGTATCTGAATTGTAAGAGCGGTTGAGATAAGTCGATTGGTTTAGAGGTTATAGGAGGCTAACGTATTGTCTAAGCAAGATTTGATTGAGATGGAA
>JBCBSL010000010.1:0-32966 GCA_039819145.1 Cyanobacteria bacterium J06638_22 | reverse complement strand
TCCACTGGCAGAACTGCTCCCACAGGTTGGCGCTTTCACGCTGCTGTAAGGTAGTAGTCATATGTCCAATAAGTGCTATGTATGTGAATTAATCAAACAGTTTTTTAACCGTTCTACACACTACATTAAGGAAAAGGTTGCGTCTTGTAAAGGAGATTTTCGTTTTTGTTAAGGATTTTCGCTCAAATTTCCTCATAAATCTCAGTTCTCGTGGGTGTCGATTCAGGATTTGGGCAATATCCTCTCAGGTTTGATCGTTTGAATATTGCTTGAATGCCTTTTATATAAAGAGATTTAAGCGGTTTTGTTGCTTTCTAAGCTGCAACGGGTGCTCATGCATCTCAGAACTCAAGTATGATTCTCAGGATCCAATCATGAGAATGAGCTTTTACTTTTACTTGGGTGACGAAAGGTATCAGAGTTAACGAAAAGTAAAAGCCATTCCACAGGCTGGTAAGTTTGCAGTCAGCTGAGGCGGTTAAATTCAGTTCGGGCGCGAGCCTATATTCCTCAACCTGGAGGCCAACTCATCGGGCGCCCACCTAATAAGTGCAGGTGGAGGTGAAACACGGTCTGCCCGGCCCCTTCTCCGTTATTGATAACAACGCGATAGTCCTTTAGCTCCAATTGATCAGCGACCCGCTTCACCGTCATCATTAGATGTCCTAGCACGCGATGATCTTCGGGAATTGCTTCTGCCAGCTTTGGAATTGGTTTTTTGGGGACAATGAGCACATGGACAGGAGCTTGGGGGCTAATGTCACGGAAGGCAATCGCCAACTCATCCTCATAAACAATGTCGGCAGGAATCTCGCGCTGGATGATTTTGGTAAATAGTGTCACGTTTGGGTCGCTCATAGGTGCAAATCCCACATTTAATAGCGGACATTAAAATCCTAAAGCGTCTATTCCTTATGCGATCGCCAACTTTACATATCCCCAGAGCAGCCTTGGTTTATCTTGGGATGAGCTTGAGATTGAGAGCTATGTGTTGAGAGCTCCCAAACCCAAACTTATCCCTCAGATCAGTATCCTGAGCAATGCGTTAGCCTTGTCTTTGAAAGTTTTGTACTCCAGGGCTTTTAAAGAATCGTTGCCCCTAATCTAAGTGCGCCAATCTATCTCAGGGCACAGGCAAAACTGTCTTTGTCCTGAGATGGATTGGCGGATTTGCCGTCGTGGCAAGGAATTACGCGGACTTGAGTTTGGCTGTCTCTTCCAATTGCTTTAACTGTTGACTCCAAAGGAGATGACGGCGACCCAGCTGCCTTAGACAGTCCACGGTACCTTGCGGATCGACTGGGAACTCTTCTGCCAGTAGGTTCAGGCTTTCCGCATAGCGCGAAGCGTGGATAATCAACCGGGCAAGCAATTTTGAGGCGGAATCTAACGGTGAACTTAAGCGACCGGATTTTTGGCAGGTGCTTTGTTCAAGGCGATCGAGGGCTTGCTGTACTTGCCGAATCTGATGCACTTGCTGATGGATGGATGCTCGACTTGCTGGGAGTTTCAGGACGATTTTGGCCTGAAGCCGTTGCAGTTCTGCCAGAGCATCGCTGAAGTCTTGCCAATTGCGCATAACTCAAACGTTTTCGCTAAAACTTACGAATGCGGGCAAAGAAACTGGCTTGAAAGCGGGAAGAACCTTGTGGGATGGAGAGAGTTTATGGCTGTTTTGTGAAAACTACGGTATCCCAGCGCAGAAGCATTCGAGATTGAGTAGCTACACCTCATCACTCTGTATTGACATCGGAGAAAACTCGGTTCTTTTAAGACTATACGGGTAATGATTAGGTATTTCTACTGAAAATGTAGCTCTTATAGAAAATTTCACAATCAAGTAACCAAGTTTTATGGTTTTGCTGACAGTGTGTCTTTAGTTTGCTGATTACAGGACAAAAACCAAACATCAAGGGTTTTAGCTGGGGTTTGATTTTTGTCCTGTCCTGCGGGCCAAGCCTAGCTGTTGAGCAATTGTTCGATTAACTCTGCAACACCTGCCCCTCGCTCAGCTTGGGTTACCGTACTAACTTGACGTTTGATTTCGGGAATTGCATTGGCAACGGCAACGGAATACCCACAGCACTTTAGGAAGGCCAGGTCATTTTCAGCATCCCCAACTCCGACAAAGGATGCTAGAGGTGTCTTGAGTTCCTGCGACACGGCTTTGATCCCAGCTGCTTTATCCAACCCAGTCGGTAAGAGCATCACGGCGCTCTTGTTGAGGATGATTTGTAAATCTAACCCTAGCTCTTGAATGAGTGCTCTGGCCTCGTTGCTGTAAGGCTCCCACGTCGCAACAATAATGCGTCCATGGCTGACTAAAGAATCTTGCGATCGCCCTGATTGTCCTTGGCTAGAATCTTCTGCTTGTTGCTGCTGTACTGCTGTATGAATGCGCTCCCGAAGTTTTTGAATGAACACTTCGGAGGGGCGATCGCCCAATAGTAGTTCCCGTTTTGTGGCGGGCTCGTAGAGCATCGCCCCATTCTCTGCCACTACCCAATCAAACAAAGGAAGGCAAGGGCAGATCTGTAGCAAGTCTTCAAAGACGCGTCCGGTGATAAGAACCAGTTGGCGATTGGACTGACGCCAGCGCTCCAGAGCCTGGAGTGTGCTTTCATCGACTCTTCCATCTTTTGCCAGCGTTCCGTCATAATCCGACGCCAGTACGGTGTAGGTCATGGACTTGGAGCCTCCTGCGATCGCGTCCTTCGATAGATAAGCGTTGCTCGATCATGGGGGTTGGTTCAGCCGATCTCGATCCCTCAACATAGCCTGATGCATTGAAATTAAATTGGATTATTTCTTGAAAGCTATGGACTGAAAGGTTTTCGGGGAATTATTGGATTCTATCTGAGCGCGTAGCACTAGGGCACCCAAAATCGTGCCAGCTTATAAGTAGCCTGCTAAGCACAGCTAATAATCACATGTCAATTTAAGTCGCCAAATATTTACGATGCTTTGCATTTCGATTAATTTTTATTAACATGTCCATTAGATTCGCTTGTAAACTTCTACTGACTTGGAGTTATTCCCATGGCACTTCTCTCTGGACTTCTTCCTGTTCCTCCCGCGATCAAGCCCGAATCGAGTGTGTTTGAACTGAAGCAGCGTCTTGACTGGGGTGAGCCTGCCCTGACGATTGTGGATGTACGCGATCGCGAAGCCTTCAACTACAGCCGCATTATGGGGGCGATCTCGATTCCCCTGAAGCAGCTGGCTGTGAGCGCTCCCACTAGCTTTGAAAGCGATCGCGACTTGTATGTATACGGTGCCAATGATGATGAAGCGACATCGGCCTTTCACCTGCTGAAGGAAATGGGTTTCCAAAATGTGGCGAAGCTTGTTGGTGGGGTAGAAGCTTGGCAAGCCGCTGGCTACTCTGTGGAAAAGGTGATTGCGTAGCTAGCGATCGCGCTCCATTCGTGCCACCCTATGGCTCCTAGTGCGGGGTGGTGGATTGTATCTCTTCGAGTACGCGAGATATAGATTCTCAAGCTCCTCAGATTACTGAGGAGCTTTTTATGTCAAGGCCATCTATGAATTCCCGTCATCACAGGTTCTCTTCTCATGGGTTCTTGCTGCAACAGAAGGCGAGTCAGCGTCTAGGGCGACTCTACAATCCGAGAATCTTCAGCAAATACTTTGGCATAGGAAAATGCTGGAGCTGCTAGTACTAGCAGAGTTGTTGGCAAGCCCTTAGTCCACTGCTGCAAGTTGGCATAATACTCTACGAAATTGTCGTGGGGCGTTGCCACACCCAGGAAAATTAAGTCTGCCTCTTTGGAGGATTCGTGCAAGATTTCGCTGAATAGTCTGCCGTTCGCAATCAAGACCTGGGGGATTGCAGTCAACCGTAGAGTTTGCGTCACCCGATGGAGATTGGTTCTGGCGGCTTCTGCCGCCGAGTCGCCGGGGACGACCAGCTTGAGATGAATCTCGGCATGTCGCCAGTGCGCGTCGGCTTGCAGCAAATCGGCTAACAGCAACATCAGGCCGCCATTGGCATACAAACCGCCCCACCACACATCAATGCGCTGGCGGCGAGAGAATCCACGTTCGGGATTGTCGCGGAGGATAATGATGTTGCGTTTGCCCTCGTGGAGGGTGGCAATCATCTCACAGTAGCGATCGCGCCGGGCGGCGTCTTCGCTATCCCCCAACAAAATCGTGTTGGGAACAAGTGGCCCAATGCCATAGATTTCGGCCAACCGCATGGCTCCTTCAAAGGGATCGGGGGCTGTGAGGGTGCGAACCAATGCCTGAATGCCGCGCCGTTCCAAATATTCGTAAATGCGTTTTTCGATTTCCTCCTGTTGGGAAATGCTGCGCGACCCCCCAGGGAGAACGGAAGCAACGGTGACAAAGCCCCGATTATGCACCAGCGCATTGGCTAGCTCGACCAGCAGCCATCGCCGACTGGGAGCCCCCGAAAGCACCAGCAGGTGAGGTCGCCAGTTGCGCGTATCATCCTCTCGCCCCACCTGAAATAGCCCTGTGCGCAAGACTTCCATCCAGATGCCCCGACGAACATCGCCCCAATTGGCTTCCAGCTCTCGCCGTTCGAGCCAGATGTAGATGCCCGACACAACCAGCGCGGCGACAACAGTCGCGAATGCATCGATGAGAAACATCACGGACAGGCAACCAATCGCTCCCAATAGCGATAGTGACCAATGCACCCGAAAGGTGGGACGAAATGAGGGGCTTTGGAGAAACCCTTCAATGCCAGCGGAAACATTCAACACCAGATAGGTGGTGAGGAAGAACATGGTGAGGACGGGGGCAATTAGATTCAGCTCCCCGATGCAAACTGTGGCGATCGCAATCCCCAGGGTGACGGCGGTTCCAATTCGGGGTTCATCCTTATCGCGCGTGCCATGGCCCAAAAACCGCAGAGAGCGGGGTAAAACCCCATCCCGAGCTAGGGCTTGCAACACCCGGGGTGCACCCAGAATACTGCCCAGGGCACTGGAAAGCGTTGCGCCCCACACGCCCAGCAAAATGGCTGGCCCCCAGAATGACATCTGTTGCATGATCAAAGGATTGTCGATCAATGTGCTGGCGTCGGCACGCGTGGCCAGAAAAATTGGCAAGACCATGTAGATGACATAGCTTGTTCCAATGGCGGCCAGCGTCCCTGTTGGAATCGATCGGCTCGGATCGCGCAAATCCCCCGACATATTCACCCCGGCCATAATGCCGGTCACCGCAGGGAAAAAGACGGCAAACACAGACCAAAAGGATTCGGATTGACCTGGTGCGCCCCACAGATCAATTTGGGTCGGTTCGACCGGGCTTCCAAAGGCAAAGGAGATGAGGGAAAGGGCGATCGCTACCAGAATGATGTACTGCGCCCGAACCGCTAACTCTGCTGAAGTGTAGGCCAGCACGGCAACCAATACTGTAGTGATGAGCGCCACATAAACTTGGCTCAAGTTTGGAAACGTGGCGACAACACTTTCGGCAAAACCCAGCGTATAGAGCGCGACAGATAGTGCCTGTGCAAAGTAGAGAGAAATACCGACCGCGCCTCCCGTTTCGATCCCCAAGGAGCGGCTAATCATGTAGTAGGCTCCTCCCGTGCGGACGACCCGATCGGTGGCGATCGCACTCACCGAAAGCGCTGTGAGGAGGGTAATGCTGGTAGACATCGTGACAATGAGCAACGCACCCAGGAGTCCCACATTTCCCACAACCCAACCAAATCGGAGGTACATAATCACCCCCAGGATGGTTAGTAGCGAGGGAGTGTAAACGCCGCCAAAGGTTCCTAAACCCTGGGTAGAGGCTGGAGTGGCCGTCTCGTCAGAAGGCCGAAAAAATTGCTTCATGGGTGGTGGGAAAAACGCCGGGGATAAAGATACATGCCCAATCTATACGCACTGCATTTAGACACGAAATACTTTTGGGATACTTTTGGCAAACTTTATATGGCTGGCCATCAGGACTTTAGACTAGCGTGAATGGGTGTCTGTCATTGCGGGCAATCGAGCTATCAATCGTTTCACGCTAGATTAAAGTAACACCGTACTCGGCCACCGCAAGCTTGGACACAGCCTCAACCGAAAGACAATACCGATGATGCAATTGCCCATTACAGCTGAAATCTTGTACCCCGATTCGGATGGCAAGCCGATGGCAGACAATACTGTGCAATTTCGCTGGATTGTGCGTCTGGTCTCTAACCTGAAGCAGCTGCTCAGCGATCAAGTGGCGTTTGTCGCTGGAGATTTGCTGTGGTATCCCATCCAGGTCAAGGTTCCTCCGGTTCCTGCTCAGGCTCCTGACGTGCTGGTTGCGCTAGGACGACCCGCTGGCGATCGGGGTAGCTACAAACAATGGGAGGAAGGAGATATTGCGCCTCAGGTTGTCTTTGAAATCCTCTCCCCCAGCAATAGCGCCAGAGAACTGCTGGTCAAGCAAGCGTTTTACCGAAAATATGGTGTTTTAGAAATGTTCTTCTACGATCCAGAATCGTACGATTTTTGGGGTTTGGTTCGTATCCACTCAGATGAAGAGCCGCTGCCCATTACGCCAATCAACTTCCCTTGGATTTCCCCTACGTTGGGCATTCGTTTTGAAATGGCGGAAGATGGTTTAGTTGTCTTTTATCCGAGCGGCGAGGTATTCCAGGATCCTGAGACTGTCATGGATGAGCGCAACCAGATCAGACAGGAACGCGATCGCGCCTTTACGAAATTGCGAGAGCTAGGCATTGATCCAGAGCAGCTTTAGGCGATCTCGCCCCTGCGCGTTAGAGCTACACGTTCACTCAAAGAGCAGCCTCAATCAGAAATCAAAGGGTGGACTCGGAAATAGATTGATGGGTTTTCTGGTTCTTGTCCGGTACTCATAAAGTCGGTTGAAGAACCCAACTATCGTTTATGGCCGCTGCACCGCAGCGGCCATAAACGATAGTTGGGTTTTGCGGCCGTTCAACCGGATTTGATACAGCGCGTAGCGCTGTATCAGGTATCTGAGTTTTGTTGCGGTTGGTATTCTGCTGAATCCAATGGCTGAGCTGCATGAACTAGCGTCAGGAGTGAGCCAGTTTGCTCCTGCCCGGTGGTGGCGAGGTCGCTGTGGCAGAGGTAGAGCCGTTCTCCGGTGCGAAGAAGGAGATCGCGCACCTGCCGTTCTAGGCGCTGCTGGTCGGTGAGGAGCCCATCGGCGGTTGTCCAGGGGCGACCGTTCCAGGCACTCAGCATTAAGGGGGCACCAAACAAATCGCTGCTTCCCGTCAGCCACAGCGCCGATCCGGCATCGAGCCAAAACTGCCAGCGGTGAAATAGCCGAGCGACACGGTATTGGTAAATGGTGGCCAGCGTGACGGCGTTGCGTTCCTTGAGCGGGCGAGTTGGGTAGGGGTCAGCGGTGAGGGTGCCGTTGCGGAGCAGGCGAATAAACTGGCCGACGGGAATTGATGGGTTGGGTCGCGATTTGGGGCTTGGCAGCTCAGAGGGAGAGAGGGTGGCAGCAGCAGGAACTTGTTGGAGGCGGGAATTCACCTCCCAGTAATGCTGAGCGGTTTCCATGAACTCGCGCAGGGCGGAGAGACGATCGTAGGGCAAATGGCTGCCTCCCAGCAGAAAATGCTGAATGGCGCGATCGAGCAGTGTTACAGGACTCAGCAGCAAGCGTTGTTGCTGCTGCTGCCGCTGCACATCAATCCAATCGCGGATCTGTTCATACGCTTGGGCGGCACGATAACCCAGTCGATCCCAGCGGGGGAAGGCGGTGATCGGTAGCAGTCGGGGATGATCGCGATCGGGAACAAAGCAGTGATCCACCAGTAGCCCAGCGCGCACCGGATCGATATGAGCTTGCTCCAAGATGGACGGATTGGGGGTGGGGCGAGCGGGTTGGCTGAGAACTGCCAGCAGTTCAGCGATCGCCCCACCGTCTAGCAGCTCCCCTAAGGCTGGATAGACCAGTGCAAGCAGCGTCAGTAAGGCACGGATTGTGGGCGAGCCGACCAGCGGTTCTTGTTCATTCAACGCTTCAACCGCGATTTCCTTGCGGCTGAGAATTTCGCGTAGGGTGTAGCGGGCGATCGCATCCAGACCAGGGCCAATAATCGCAACGTCCTTCGGTTCCACAAGCCCAGCCTCTACCCCTGCGACGATGACATCAGCGGTTTGTCGCAGCAGTTGTGCCCGTGAAGTGGTTTCGAGGCTACGAATGGTGTCGGGCATCTGGGGCATCAGCACGGGCTCACGCACCCAGCCCACTAGGGTTTCTGCCCACTCCGCTCCCAGAGTGTTTGGGGGAATATCCAGGGTTTCGATCTGACAGCGGCTTTGTAAGGCCGCCAGCGCATCGGGATCGGCTCCCAAGCCTTGCCGGATGCGACCCTCGGGATTGAAGGTAAAGCAGGCGGGCAAATCGGCATTGAGGAGAACATCGAAGAGGGCGTGGGCGATCGCCGGATACTCATCCACATCATCGGCTAGCACCGCTCGATACCGTTGCCGTAGGTGATGCTGATAGTCGGGATGGGGTAGCAGATAGCGGCCATACAGCATGGTTACCAGCCCGTAGGTGAGGAGGCCGCGCTCCAGGCACCAGTCCCACCAACGGGTCAGCACCTGGCCCATGACCTCCCACACGGGAGAGTCGCCAAAGCCATCCTGCAGCATCCCAGGAATCTCCGCCAAGGCAACGCCGCCTGAAGCCGCCAGTTGAAGCAAATCCAGCACGCGCCGCACCAGGAAGTAGTCGGAGATGCCTTCCAATGCCAAGTCGCCGCTTTCCAACTCGGATTGCCAGAGGCGGGTGGCCAGCTCCTGTTCCGTTTCAGGGCGGAGGCGCAGGGGAAATCGAGCTGGAATTCCCAACTGCTTCACCAGCAGAGGATAGAAGAGAATTACCTCATCCTGAAAAAAACCGAGGGGGGTGGCTGAAACCAGAGGGTACATCTGGGATGAAGCGGTGAGTTGTTCCACCAAATCCAGCCGATTGTCTCCAGTGGCCGCAAAGATCAAGATGGGCAAGGGAGCATCGGCGGCATCCACAGCAAACTGTTCGGCAAAGGTGGCGAACTGCTGAAGCAGCCGTGTCGATTTACCGCTGCGGGTTCTACCCGAAATCCAGTAGGCCGAGGACGCAGTCAAACGCTAGGAAATGTATAGACAACGATTGAAGAGGCGCAGAATTTAGGGATGACCGATAGCCGAGATGATCAGGTATTTCGTTGGGAGAGAAAAGTGGTTGCTGAATACCAGACTTGAGCCAAGGCTCAGTGCATCCCTACACAATTATTGAGAGATCCTTTGGGGATCGTTATCATGTCTGCCTTGCTCCAATACTATATTTTCATCCAAGTGTCGTTTCATTCTCGATTCATAACTTTCCGTTTCCAGTGTCTTTTCATCGAGTGGTCGATGGTCATCCCGCGATCGCGAATGAAATGGCGATGGACTGGATTGGTGCGCCGCGATAGTCTGTCTGGGTTGTCCTTGAGGCGATCGCCCATCCTTAAAATAAGCACGCTGATGGCTTCCCCATAGTTCGAAACCACCCGGCCTTATGCCTTCCATCACGATTCACCCCAACCCTATTCACCAACGTTAAGCCAGCATGAAAACTTCTTTTTCTGGACTTGTTAAGGGTATCTTCCGTGCGGCGAATCAATGGTTCGTTCGCACCCCTGAACGCGCCCTGGATGAAGCCTATGAAGCGGCAATGCGGATTCGGTCGATCGAGGACAACCACTTTGGGGGAGGGCGCATTTCATCGACCTATGGCAACTACGGCAGCAGCACCCAATCCTACTTTCAGGGAGAGCTGCGGAAATATCTCAATATTGCCAAGGTGCGCCTAGCGGAGTTCAAAACCAGCAATACGCTCCTGCAACTGTCGAACCAATCGATTACAGAAGTGCAGATGCGGGAGGCCGATGCCGACGACTATCGCGTTAGCATTGTCGACCAACCCGCCTTGATTTTGCGAAAGCTACAGGCCATTGATGAGGTGATTGCCCGTTACAGTGGGGCACCGGAACCTCCCGCGATGGTTGTGATGGCTGAGAATGGGCGATCGCCCCGGCGCACAGGCTCGCGATCGGCTAAGCGATCGGTGGTCAAGGCGGGGGGCGATCGCTCTGCCCCGACCACTGCTCGTTCTGCGAAGGGCAAGATTCGCAAAGAGGAACTAACGGACGAAGTGGAATCCTTGGCGGACAAAACGGGTGTGTTGCCCCGCTCTATTCTCAAAAGCTTCGATCGCATTAAGCGAGAACTCGATCCGGCGGCAGAGGAAGAAATTGTCGAGAACTATCGCAACTCTAAAACCCGAACCACCATCGCGATCCGCTTAATCTTGCTGTTGTTAATTATTCCGCTGTTAGTGCAACAGGTCTCTAAGGCGTTTGTCGTCGGACCTATCGTGGATCAAATTCGGCCCCGCGAACAAGCCACGGCCTTCCTCAACATCGATTTGGAAGAGGAAGCGCTGATGGAGCTGAACCGCTACGAAGAGCGTCTGCGGTTCGAACGGTTGATTGGCAAAACCCCTGACCTCACCGATGAGGCCATTGCGACCGCCGTCAAAGACAAAGCAATTGAGCTAGAAGAAGAATACTTCGCCCGCAGTAACGACGCCCTCAAAAATGTCTTTGCGGATCTGATTGCGGCCAGTGCCTTTTTTCTGATCTTGATCAGTAGCCGCCAGGAAATCGAGGTGCTCAAATCCTTTATCGATGAGTTGGTGTATGGGCTGAGTGACAGCGCCAAAGCCTTCATTATTATTTTGTTCACCGATATGTTTGTGGGTTTCCACTCCCCGCATGGATGGGAGGTTCTCCTCGAAGGCGTTGCCCATCACTTTGGGCTAGAGGCCAATCGCGACTTCATCTTCCTCTTTATTGCGACCTTTCCCGTGATTTTGGACACGATTTTCAAATACTGGATTTTCCGCTATCTGAATCGCATTTCGCCGTCTTCGGTCGCGACCTACCGCACAATGAACGAGTAAGCGATGAAGGTCGGCACCCAAGCACTGCATTGGGCTGAAGCAGATATGTCGCGAGGCAGATATGTCGCAGGTATGAAGATAGGGTGACAATCCGGTGATTTCCGGGTGCTCTTTCGTTAGATTGGGGAAACTCGCTGCAACCGCTAGGGCGAGAAGGTTAAACTAGTTACCAATTGAAGCTGCTCATCAGAAGGATTTGTGTGCTTCATGTAAAGGCTTGATTGAATGAGAGCTTTATTCAAGAGTTGAGTCAACTATGAGTCGGTTGGATAAAAGAGTAATGGCGAAACATCAGAGTATGCAACAAGGCAAGTCATCAACCAAACGGTTTGTTGCAACGGGAGCAATGACGGGTTTATGGTTTTTGCTCCAGAGTATGTTGATAGCGCCACCCGCCCTAAGCCAAACGACCCCTGAGGAAGAACCACTCAGCTATAGCGGTTTGGTAGAGGCTCTGGAAGAGGGGCAGGTGGATCGTGTGACGATTGATCCTCGGCAGAACGTTGCTCAGGTGTACCTGACGGGGGAAGATCCCGAACAGCCGGAAGAAGTACAGCTCTTTACCGATGCCACGGCTAACCAGGGTTTGATTGAGCTGGCACGGACAAACGGTGTGGAAATTGAGGTACAGCGCTCGGCTGATGGCGGGGCGATCGCTTGGTTATTTAGCCATGCTCTGTTGGCTTTCTTAGTCATTGTCGGCCTTCTGATGATTTTGCGTCGCTCCGCCAATGCGTCGGGGCAAGCGATGAATTTTGGGCGCTCTCGGGCGCGCTTCCAAATGGAAGCGAAAACGGGGATATTGTTTGATGATGTGGCCGGGATTGAAGAGGCTAAGGAAGAACTTCAAGAAGTTATCACCTTCTTGAAAGAACCCGAAAAGTTTACCGCCGTGGGCGCGAAGATTCCCAAGGGGGCTTTGCTCGTTGGGCCACCAGGAACCGGGAAAACCTTGCTCGCCAAGGCGATCGCTGGAGAAGCTGGGGTTCCCTTCTTCAGTATTTCGGGATCCGAGTTTGTGGAAATGTTTGTCGGGGTGGGCGCGTCGCGGGTACGCGATCTCTTCCGCAAAGCGAAAGAAAATGCTCCCTGCCTCATTTTTATCGACGAGATTGATGCGGTCGGTCGCCAGCGCGGCACAGGTATCGGTGGCGGCAATGATGAGCGGGAACAAACCTTGAACCAGTTACTCACCGAAATGGATGGGTTCGAGGGCAACACGGGCATTATCATCATCGCAGCGACCAACCGCCCGGATGTGCTGGATGTGGCGCTCCTGCGTCCTGGGCGCTTCGATCGCCGGGTGATTGTCGATTTCCCCGATGTCAAAGGACGGTTGGGCATCCTCGAAGTCCATGCCCGCAACAAGAAGCTGGCACCTGAGGTATCACTAGAAGCGATCGCCCGCCGCACCCCTGGCTTCTCCGGGGCTGATCTATCTAACTTGCTGAATGAAGCGGCCATCCTCACCGCCCGTCGTCGTAAAGAAGCGATTACCTCCCTCGAAGTGAATGATGCGATCGATCGGGTTGTGGCTGGGATGGAAGGGACGCCGCTAACGGATGGCAAGGTTAAACGGCTGTTTGCCTACCATGAAGTCGGCCATGCCATTGTGGCAACCCTGTTAGATCACCACGATCCAGTAGATAAAGTGACGCTCATCCCCCGTGGTCAGGCACAGGGTTTGACCTGGTATATTCCTGGAGAGGATAACGAGACTCTGATAAGCCGTGCCCAAATTCTGGCGAAAATTACAGGTTCGCTCGGTGGCCGTGCGGCTGAGCAGGTCATTTTTGGGGATGCTGAAGTCACAAATGGTGCCATCAGCGACCTGCAAAAGGTTACGAGCCGGGCGCGGCTGATGGTGACGCGCTTTGGAATGTCCGATTTGGGTCCCCTGGCTCTGGAAACCCAGAATAACCAGGTATTCCTCGGTCGAGACTGGATGGATCGCTCAGATTACTCCGAAGAAATTGCGGCGCGGATTGATGCCCAGATTCGCTCTATCGTCGAACATTGTTATAAAGACGCCTGCCGCATTATTGAAGAAAATCGGGGTTTGATCGATCGCCTGGTCGATTGTCTGATTGAGCAGGAAACCATTGATGGCGACGATTTCCGTCGCCAGGTGGCCGAATACACCACCCTGCCCGAAGCGCAACGCGATCTGGTCACACAAATTATCTAGGCAGAACGTGGGCAAACTATCTTGGTCAGGTGACATAGGCAACTGTGACACCGCTGCCGCCGTCAGCCTGCGCGGCGGGTTCAAACCGGGAAATTTGAGGATGCTGCTTCAGAAAATCCTGAACCCCCTGCCGCAGCTTGCCAGTACCATGGCCGTGAATGATCCACAGGGGACCGGGTTGGGCGCTGGCGATCGCCCGATCCAGGGTCACCTCGGCATCGGCGACTCGGCTGCCCCGCAGATCTAGGGTGTTGCGAGAGGTGCGTACCGCCGGAGCCTCGGCTCGAGGGCTGGCGTCTTTCTCTACCGATTTTGCAGCAGGTGGTGGCTTGGGCGTTGCCGATTTGGTTTGGGCTTCTGGAATGGCTGCTTTCTCTCCTTGCAAGGATTCCACATCTGCAAGGGGAACCGTCATCTTCATGATGCCGAAGCGAACCGTCAGTTCTCCGTCATCATCTGCTTCCGACAGCACTTCAGCCGTTTGCCCCAGGCGGGGAATGCGGACGCGATCGCCCACCTTAGGCTGAAACCCTGGCGGGGGTTTAGGCGGTTGGCGCTTCGAGGGCAGATGCTGTTCGGATAAGCCGTCCAGTGCCTCTGTTGCCTGCTGTGCTTCTTGGGCCGTGGTGTTGCCCCGTTGTAGTTGTCGAATCACCTGTGCCACTTCGCGCTTGGCCTGGGCGATCGCCTTTTGTACTTCGACTTCCTGCTGCTGCAATAGCTCCTGCTCCCGCTGCTTCAGCATGTCGGCCTTGCGCGACACCTCCTGGTGTAAACGCTCAGTCCGCTGCATCAAAAATTCGGCTTCTCGATGCTTGGCCTCTTGTTGTCGCCGCTGCTCCTCTAGTCCGGCGATGATTTGGTTCACATCTTCCGTTGCCTCCACCCCGACGTTGTCCCGAGCTGCGTTCACAATCTCGGGGTTGAGGCCGAGCCGTTGGGCAATGGTCAATGCATTGGATCGCCCCGGAATGCCCCACAGCAAGCGATAGGTGGGCGACAAGGAAACATCATCAAATTCCACGGATGCATTTTCAAATCGCGCATCGTCATACTTCAGCGCCTTGAGCTCGCCGTAGTGGGTGGTAGCAATGGTGAGGGGAACATGGTCGGCCAGGTATTGCAGGAGGGCGATCGCCAACGCGCTCCCTTCGGTAGGATCGGTGCCTGCGCCTACCTCGTCGAGGAGGATGAGGGGATGGGGAGAGGCGGTTGCAAGGGATTCTTCCGTCGAGGGTGGATGGATTTCGGTCAAGACGCGGCTAATCCGGCGAATATGCCCCGAGAAGGTGGACAGGCTTTGCTGGAGCGACTGCTCGTCGCCAATGTCCGCCAGGATATGGGAAAACCAAGGCAGTTCGACCGGTTCCCGGGCGGGGATGAAGAGCCCCACTTTGGCCATCAGCGCTGCTAGTCCCAGGGTTTTGAGCGTAACGGTTTTGCCTCCCGTATTGGGCCCAGTGATAGCGACGACGCGAATGCTTGGTCGAACCACCAAGTCAATGGGCACAACCACTGAGCCATTCTCATGCTTCTCCTGCCAGATCAGGAGGGGATGGCGGAGCTGTCGCAGAACGATGGGCTCTGGGGAATTTTGGATTTTGGGTTTTGGATTTTGGATGGTGTCGGTGTCTTTTTCCTCCAGTCCTGTCCCATCAGTGTCGTCTATTCCGTCGACGTCTGTTTTGTCAGTGGACGCCAATCGAAAATTGGCAATCGGCGATCCAAAATGGATGAATCGGGGGGGATTGGCTCCCAGCCACTGGCCATAACGGGCGCGGGCAGCGGCGAGGTCGAGGGTCGTGACGATCGCCAGCAACGCTTCCAAGTCTTCTACGACCTCGGCCACCTGTTCGGTGAGTGCCCGCCGCACCGCTTCTTCTTCCACCTGCTCCTGCCGCCACAGTTGTCGCAGCGTATTGCCCCAATTGACGATGGCGCTAGGCTCGGTGTAGAGGGTGGCGCCACTGGTGGAGGTATCGTGAACGATGCCCCGAATCACATCTTTGTGGGTCACTTTGACGGGAATAACGAAGCGATCGCCCCGCTGGGTAATGACGGTTTCCTGTACCGCATTGGGATGCTGCTGCATGATGTTTTGCAGCTTGCTGTAGATGCGATCGCGCTGTTGTCGAATCTGTTCGCGAATGCCACCTAGTTTGGGACTGGCGCGGTCTGCTACATTTCCTCGATCGTCGATGCAGTGGTGGATTGTCTGCTCCAGCTCAGGATAGGTGCGCAGCGGCTCGACCAAGGCTTGTAACGTGGGCACTTCTTCTTGGGCATCAATCATCCGCCGTAGCGTCCGTGCTCCGGCCAGGGTGGTGGCGATCGCCAGCAACTCGGCTCCACTCAGCACCCCATGGATCCGTGCCCGTTCTAGCGCTTCGCCGATATCCTGAATGCCATCAAACTTTAGCCCACCCGCCAGTTCGCCTTCTAGGTGATAAACTTCTTTCGTTTGTGCGAGCAAATTCTCGCTCTCTGCCTGGGTGTCAGGGATCCGCAAATTGCGCAGGGCGATCGCCCCTAATTTGGTTGCTGCAAATGTTGCCACTTGCCCACACAGCCGCGACCACTCCAATAGCTTTAACGTTTCCGCTTGTACCGAATCACCCTGCGCCAAAGCAGCTTTCCCTTGTCATCACTCTTTTTCCCATTATGCCTGAGGGCCAAGCGTATGCCCGAGAACACAGTGCAGGCCAGAACATTAAACCCAGGCTAAAAGCCCTGATTTTGGCTGGGTCTACTGCCTGTGAGACCCAAAATCGAGATCTGATCTGGGGGTTTTTGCGGAGGCCACCTGGTTCACATCAGACTCCGGCTATTGGGGTATTTCCCTATCCCGCTCGTTCCATAAAACCTTTACAATCGGGACAACTACGCCGCTTCGCTAGGGTGCCGTTGCAGAATGCTGAGCGCTAAAATTGCTGCCCTGACTTATCCTCGTATCCGAGCTTGTTAGAGTAAGGCTGTAAGTAAGGTGAGGGGTCGCAATCTTGTTCGCTCATTTGAGAATTACTGGCTTTATTTATTATTCGCGTTTGATAGTCCTTTGATCCTAGTTTTTACCTACCTTTTTCCCCTCCCTCTCGGAATTCTATGGTTTAGGGTTCTGCAGCGGGAATCAGCCGGCTAGAGCATTTTGCAGACAAGTTGGTAGAGCGGTCGGCTCTTGCACCATAGCTCAATGTCGCAGCGCGCATGAAACCAGAAGCAACTCCTCCCCATCAGGTTCCATCTTCCACGTCAGCATTCCACACCGCTTCGGAGGCACGAGATGCTGCGAAGAATCTGGCCAATGAAGGCACACATGCCTCGATCGTTGCGCCTGTCTCGTTGTCCCGTGCGTTTGATCGGTTGCCCCATCCGACTTATTTGAAGGACAAGCATCAGCGGTTGATGTGGGTCAATGCTGCTTTCTGCGAATTTTTTGGAACCAGTCTCGAACGGTGCTGCAACCAACCCGAAGCCATATTTCTCAATACCTTGATCGCGGCTGATGGCACTTCGCTGCAAGCCGGAGACTCCCATTTTCACCACACGGCACCCATTACAGAAGAGCGCACGGTGACCAATGTCAGGGGCGAAGTTCGGATTCTGTCGGTGACGGGAACATGGTGCACGGAAGAAACCACAGACGGCTACTGGTTGATCAGCCTGACGGATGTCACGAATCTGCGGGCTGAAACCTGTGAACTCAAACGGATTGCCCATCTGTCGGAAGTGGCAAGGCAAGCGGTGAATGAAGGCGTCTGGGAAATTGAAATTTCGCTGGCGCGGAAGGGACGAGCGATTTACTCGGTCTGGTGGTCTCAGCAGTTCCGGCAGTTGCTAGGGTACGAGAATGAAATCGAGTTTCCCAACCAATTAACCAGCTGGATTGGGGTTATCCATCCCGACGATCGCGAATGGGTCTTGTCGGCTCTCAAAGATGCCAGCGGTAATGCTCCCTTTGATGTGGAGTATCGTATGTACACGAAAACCAATGAGATGCGCTGGTTTCGCTCGGTGAGCCGATCGCTCGTTGGTGACATCGGCAGTTCGCGTCGCATGGTGGGGATGTTGCGGGATGTGACCGATCGCAAGCTCGCCCAAGAGGAACTCCAACATCAGCAAAATATGCTGCGTGCGGTGTTGGATAACATTCCCCATCGGGTCTGGTTGCAAGACAAAGCGTGGCGCTATCTGGCCGCTAACCGTGCCTTTTGTGAGGCAAGGGGGCGATCGCCCGAAGAGGTCATTGGCATGAGTGCCGAGGAATTGCTCCCCCCCGACCAACTGGAAATATTCCGAGAGGAAGATGAAGCCATCATGGCCTCAAGGAAGACGCTCATGCTGGAAGAAGCATTGGTCACAGCCGACAACAAGACCCACTGGTTTTCGACCATCAAGTCTCCCTTCTTGGATGACCAAGGGCAGGTGATTGGGTTGACGGGCATCTCAATGGATATTACCGCGCGCAAAGAAGCCGAAGAGGCGGTGCAGCAGGCCAACGAAGCGCTGGAACATCGGGTAGAAGAACGCACCGAAACCCTGCAGAAACTGGTGGCGAAGTTACAACAGGAGGTGAGCGATCGCCAGAAGGCCGAAGCCGCCCTGCGCCAATCTGAAGCCGCCCTGCGCCAAAAGGCTCAAGACTTGGAAGATGCCCTGCAACAGCTCCAGCGCACCCAGAGCCAACTGGTTCAAAGCGAAAAGATGTCGAGCTTGGGGCAGCTTGTCGCTGGCGTTGCCCATGAAATTAACAACCCCATCAACTTTGTCTATGGCAACCTGGTTCATGCGGGCAACTATATCCAGGATTTACTCGGGCTGCTGAAGTTATATCAAAAGCACTACACCAAGCCTGATCCTGAAATCCATGCCCAGGCGCAGATGATCGATCTGGAGTTTGTGATCGATGACTTGCCCAAGCTACTCACCTCCATGAATGTGGGAGCCGAGCGGATTCAGGATATTGTGCGATCGCTCCGCACCTTCTCACGGATGGATGAGGCTGAGTTCAAAGCTGTCAACCTGCACGACGGCATCGAAAGCACGCTACTCATCTTGCAAAATCGCCTCAAAGCCTGTGCACCTTACCCAGAAATCACCCTGGTCAAAGAGTATGGCCATTTGCCCCCGGTTGAGTGCTATGCCAGCCAAATGAACCAGGTGTTCATGAATGTTCTGAGCAACGCCCTCGATGCTCTAGAGGAATACAGTGTGCAGCAAAACGACCAGGATGGGGGCGCTAAATTCCAGCCTTGTCTTGGCATTACGACCCAGGTTCGTCACCCCGACTGGGTGACAATCGAGCTTTCCGATAATGGCCCGGGTATTCCTGAGGAATTGCAAACCCGCATTTTCGATCCCTTCTTCACAACCAAGCCTGTTGGCAAGGGTACAGGACTTGGGATGTCGATCAGCTACCAGATCGTCACGGAACGGCATGGGGGACGGCTCATTTGCACCTCCATGCCAAACAAAGGCACAACCTTCACCATCGAAATCCCAATCCAGCAAGGCAAAAACGCAGGCAAATCGACCAAAGATACTCCAGAAGTCCAACCAACCTGACAAATTCGGACTCGATAAGGTGTCTCTGCTGATCCTTGGTAAAGGCGATCGCCCTCTTGGAGCTGCTAATACCAAATCAGCAGAGACTTATGGCGGTGTGCAACCGCGTCAAGCACAGAAACGGTTGTGTGTAGGCGCGCATAGCGCTATAGATAGCTGGGTTCTTCAACCAGATTTGATATCACTACTTTATTCCTGTTCTGAGCGGAGACGTTGTCTCAAATCACGGGTTGCGGCACTGGTGTTGCGCTCATAGGCAATTTTGAGGGCGCGATCGCCCATGGCTTGAAGATTGAACCCAGGGAAGTATCGGCTTTGGGAGGTTTCCTGATAGGTACGCTCTTGCAATTGATAAACGCGAAGCCGATTTCTTCTGAAAAGCCACACCTCGGGAACGCGATAGGGCAAATAATCCTGCACATCGGAATAACTGGTGATGTCGACTTCTAAGACAAGGTCAGGTGGCGGATCATGACGCCAATCAATCCGTTTCTTTCCTGACACAGCTTCCCAGTGATCAATGTAGAAACAGTAGTCGGGTTCGATGCCACTTTCCTCCGGTAGCTCCATCGTTACAGGTGTGAAAGCATCGTATTCGCGCTCTAGATGATCGAGTAAGGTCGTGATCAGACTCGCGATGACATGGGCATCTTTTCCATGCTGGGGTAGTGGGGCCATGAGAAGCACTTCTCCATCTCGATACTTGAGGCGTGGAATGGAGTTGTCTCCCCGATGCTGATTGAGGGTTTGATACTCATCCCAACTCGCAGGCATCCGCATGACGGTGCCTGGAGGAAGCTGAATTTCGTCGGGTGAAACTAGGGCAAACATGGAGGGGTTATCCGCAAATAACGAACGGTTTCAAGAACGTTATCCCTAACCTAGTCTAAGACGACTTTTTCTGGCGGCGTTTGCGCTTGGGGGGATCGGCAACGGGCACACTGGCCACAGGCAATAACGGCTTCCCACGTTCTTTCGCGATGGGAACGGTGAAGTGGAACTGACTGCCTTGGTCGCGTCCGCCGGATTCGGCCCAGATTTGGCCGCCCAGAGCCAGGATGATTTGTCGACAGATGGCCAGCCCCAATCCTGTGCCACTTGCAGTACGCCGTAGGGATTCCTCTTCCTGGTAGAAGCGATCAAATACCGCCTCTAGCTGGGTCGGTTCGATGCCCCGCCCTGTATCGCTGATGGTGATCTCTAACATGTGATCGCCATTTGGGTGTGCCTCAATGACCACCGTGCCTTCCGCTTCGGTGAACTTGCAGGCATTGTCTAAGAGCTTTGATAGCACCTCCACCAGCCATTCCCCATCGGCGCGCACTAGGGGCAGTTCTGCTACCTCGGTTTTAATGTCGGGCAGTTGCATATCCTGGCGCGTGCTGAGGCTGCTTAGAGCCAGATAAACGCATTCTTCAATATCCAATGGTTCCAGGTGCCACTCCACCCGTCCGCTTTCCAGACGCGAGAGAGTAATGAAGTCCTGTACCAGCTTTCGCATCCGGTCGGCATCGCCCAGTGCGGTGTTGAGCATCACCTGGCGCAACTCCAGGGGCATATCGGGTTCACTTGCCAGGCTCTCTAAACAAACCTGGATTGTCGAAAGAGGCGTCCGCAGTTCATGTCCGGTGATGGCAATCAGGTTGCTGCGGGTTCGCTCCAGTGCTGCCAGTTGCTCGTTTAGGTCTTCCAAATTGGCATAGGCTTCAGACTGAATAATGGCCACACCGAGCTGATGGGCGATCGCCTCTACCAGTATCGATTCCGAATCGCTCCAGTTGTGAGAAGACGGCATGCAGTGGTGCAACTCCATCATTCCCAGCAGCCGTCCTTGGTAAATCACCGGAACCATCAGCCAGGAGTGAATATGCCATTGCTCCAGCATTTTACGGATGGGTTCGAGATCGACGGTTAGCTCGGCCATCGTGTCGGCAATGGCGATCGTCTCGTGGGTTTCGATAATTTGCTGGAAGAGAGGATTGTCTTGTAACCGCCAGGTTTCCCCCAGCAGGGATAATATCTGCTCATCCCGCCGCGCTTCGTAGAGGATTTCGGCCGTGGCATCGCTCGCTTTGCAGCGATAGATAATGCAACGACAAACATCGGTCGCGTGCTGCAATTCTTTGACGGCGACCTGGAAGATTTCAGCCGGGTCGAGGGATTGGCGAATGGCCGACGTGATGGAATTGACCAGGCGTTCGCGCCGTTCTTGCGCCGAGATGGAACGATAGGCTTTGAGCAGCTTATACTGCCCCGCTTGCAAATGCGTGACCAACCGTTGGGCGAAGGGATCGGGCGCAACGGCTGCACTCTCGATTGTGGGTACGTTGATTTGCTCCTTGGCGTCGGCGAGCTTGGAGTGCAAGTCAGACCGATAGCGACCAATGCGGGTAAGCAAAATATCCGCCGCCTCGCAGCAAATATCTCGGTCAAAGGTCCAAATGCCCTCAAACCGACGGCTCTGATCCATCGCTCCGACTTCGTGCGAGAGGAGCGATCGCTCGCGACAGATCAAACAAGTGGAGTAGTTCGGGCCAATGACCACCAGATGCCATTCCTGGCTCAATTGATCGGCGGCATCAAAGGCAATGATTTCGTAGTCATCGGCTCCTTGCATAAAGCTGGTTTCGGGAGCAGCCAGCACATAAACCTGGGAGGTGAGGGCAGAAATACGTCGGTAGCGGTTGGCTTCCTGCCGATAAAAGCGCTCTTTCTGGAAGCTGGCAATGACAACAGGATCTCCCCCTACCGCCAGCACTTGATCCTCCATCGCGTGAGAGAGGGCAGTAAGGGAGGACTTGAAATATAGTTGAGGCCGCAAATGGGGCGATCGCTCCAACAACTCTTCCAATACTGAGGAGGAGATAGGCATCGAGGGCTTCTGTCCGGTCATTTGGAGTGTTTTGAGCCATTCCTATTCTCGGCTAAAATCTGCTGCTTTGGGTGAGAGAATGGCCGATCGCATCGCTGGGGTCGGGTGAAACGTTCTCTGACAATTCGACGAAGACCCTCGCGTCATTCCACCGAATCCATGACCAGAGAAGGCTTCAACCCATTCCAAACCGCCCGCTACACAGCGATGTAAAGAATCGTGACGCCTACGGCTCCATAGCCCGCTGATCGTTCGCTGCGGCTATGCTTCTCTGGCTATCCATAGAGGAGTCTAGCGTTTGCCCAGGAGGCGATCGCGCAGTTGTTTGATGCGATCGCGATACTTCGCGGCTTCCTCGAACTCCAGGTTCTTGGCGGATTCCTTCATCTGGCCTTCGAGTTGGGTGATGAGACTGGGAATGTCTTCCAGGGACAGCTCGTCGGAATGTTCGTAGATTTCTTCGAGCTGCTGGGCATTGACCCGGCGAGAAACTTCCAGAAATTGCAGGATGGAGTTCTTGGGCTTTTTGATGATTGGCTTTGGCGTAATGCCGTGCTTCTCGTTGTACGCCGTCTGGATGGCGCGGCGGCGCTCCGTTTCGAAGATGGCGCGATCCATGCTCTTGGTTAGGTTGTCGGCGTAGAGAATGGCCTGGCCGTTGATGTGGCGCGCGGCTCGTCCAATGGTCTGGATGAGCGATCGCTCCGCCCGCAGATAACCTTCCTTGTCTGCATCCAGAATGGCCACGAGGGAGACTTCGGGCAAGTCCAACCCTTCCCTCAACAGGTTCACCCCAATCAGCGCATCAAACTCGCCGTTGCGCAAATCCTGCAAAATTTCGATGCGCTCGATGGAGCCGATTTCAGAATGCAAATAGCGGACACGAATCGCCCGATCTTGCAGGTATTCGGTCAAATCCTCGGCCATGCGCTTGGTAAGGGTGGTGACGAGGGTGCGCTCCTGGCGCTGCACGCGCTCCTGAATTTCGCCCAGCAGGTCGTCGATTTGCCCCTCGGTTGGGCGCACGAAGATTTCTGGATCCAGCACGCCCGTGGGACGAATTACTTGCTCCACGACATTGCCGGTGCCCGTTTTGTAGAGGCGATTGCCCTCAGCGTTTTCCTCGAATTCGCCGCCGCTGGCTTCCAGTTCCCATGTCCCCGGTGTGGCCGACACAAAGACACATTGGCTCACCTTTTCCCAAAACTCCTCGGCCTTCAGGGGGCGGTTATCCGCAGCGCTGGGCAGGCGGAATCCATGATCGATCAGCGTCATTTTGCGAGAGCGATCGCCGTTATACATCCCCCGCAACTGGGGGATTGTGACGTGGGACTCATCAATCACCAGTAGCCAATCTTTCGGGAAGTAATCAATTAAGCATTCGGGAGGGGATCCGGCTTTCCGCCCAGCGAGGTGGCGGGCGTAATTTTCAACGCCGTTGCAATAGCCAATCTCACGGATCATCTCTAGGTCGTAGCGGGTGCGCTGCTCCAGCCGTTGCGCTTCCAACAGCTTGTTTTCGCCTTCCAGTGTCGCCAGTTGCTCCTTTAATTCCGCCTCAATCGCTATCAGTGCGGTTTCCAAACGTTCCTCTGGCGTCACAAAGTGCTTGGCCGGGTAAATGTTCACCGCTTCTAGGGTCTGCAGAGTCTCTCCCGTGAGCGGATCCACATAGCGGATGGCGTCGATTTCATCCCCAAAAAATTCCACCCGAATGATGCGGTCTTCGTAGGCGGGGCCAATCTCCAGGACATCCCCCTTCACCCGAAATCGTCCCCGTCCCGGCTCTAGGTCATTGCGGGTGTACTGAATTGAGGCCAAATCCCGCAGTACCTGGCGCTGATTTTTCTCCTCGCCCAACCGCAGGGGGATCGAGGCTTTCAGATACTCCGACGGAATCCCCAAGCCATAGATGCAACTGATGGAGGCGACCACCACGACATCCCGCCGCTCAAACAGCGATCGCGTCGCTGAGTGCCGCAGCATATCGATCTCGTCATTGATCGACGCCGTTTTGGCAATGTAGGTGTCAGTGACGGGAATGTAGGCTTCCGGCTGATAGTAGTCGTAATAACTGATGAAGTATTCAACCGCATTTTCGGGGAAAAATTCTCGCAGCTCGTTGCACAACTGTGCGGCTAGGGTTTTGTTGTGAGCCAACACCAGCGCGGGTTTGCCGATCTGCTCAATCACCCGTGCCATGGTGTGGGTTTTGCCCGTTCCCGTCGCGCCTAGCAAGGTTTGGTAGCGAGTACCGGATTCGAGGGAATGAACGAGGCCAGTAATGGCTTTGGGCTGGTCGCCAGTCGGGGCAAATGGAGCCTGAATGCTGAAGTCCATAGGGGGAAGATTTGGGGCGAGAACACGAGGAGAGGATTCTGCTTCCTATCATGACGGATCTTCACAAAAATGTGGATTGGATGCCTTGGCCCTGTTTTTGGAGCTGGGGCGATCGCAGGGTGTCCACTGATGGTGATGGGTTCCCGCCCTGGCCTCAACGGGTTTCTGGTAACCAACTTTTTCGACTCAATCTATTTCGTGGCTGGATAATGCCTGAGCAACAAAAATCAGGAAAAATCGCGAATTATACACCGATTCTTCTTGAGACGAATCTATCAGAAGTTACCCTCAAAGCTAATTAATGTAGTCTAGGCTACAAACCACCCCTCCTGACCGCTCTAGTATTTGCTCTGATTCACAATTTTTGTGGCTTATTTGTGGCGTAAGTTCGCAATTTCTGAACCCTCCTCATCACGATTGCGGTTCCCAGATTTTCCTAAGGAGAGTTAACGTTCATGTCCATGCAATTCAATCGGCGCAAATTTTTGGTTTTTGGCTCGGCGGCTTTGGGTAGCAGTATTTTGCTCAAGTCCTGTGCCAGTGGGACGGACACAGCAGATACCGCTGCGGATGATACGGCAGCAGCGGATGCAGGTGCAGAAGACGCGGCTCCGGCAGCGGACGGTGAGACGATTAAAGTTGGGATTCTCCACTCCCTGAGCGGCACGATGGCTATTAGTGAGACAACAGTTGTCGATGCTGAGAAGTTGGCGATTAAAGAAATCAACGAAGCGGGTGGCGTCCTAGGGATGCAAATTGAGGCGGTCGTTGAGGATGGAGCCTCCGACTGGCCAACCTTTGCAGAAAAAGCAACCAAGCTGATCGATCAGGATCAGGTGGCAACGGTGTTTGGTTGCTGGACCTCGGCGAGCCGTAAGGCGGTACTCCCCGTCTTCGAATCGAAGAACCACATGTTGTGGTACCCCGTACAGTACGAAGGCCAGGAATGTTCCAGAAACATCTTCTACACTGGGGCGGCGCCCAACCAGCAGATTGAGCCTGCGGTGGACTGGCTGCTAGAAAACAAAGGCACACAGTTCTTCCTGGTGGGCTCCGACTATGTGTTCCCCCGGACGGCGAACACCATCATCAAAGAGCAACTGGCGGCGAATGGTGGCGAAACCGTTGGTGAGGACTATTTGCCTCTGGGAAGTACTGAGGTTACGCCCATCATCACCAAGATCCGCACGGCATTGCCCGATGGCGGTGTCATCTTCAACAGCTTGAATGGGGATAGCAACGTGGCCTTCTTCAAGCAGTTGCAAGGGGCGGGTCTGACACCAGATAAGTATCCGGTGATGTCTGTGAGTGTAGCTGAAGAAGAAGTGCGGCAGATTGGTACTGAGTTTCTCGTTGGTCACTATGCGGCGTGGAACTACTTCCAAACCGTCGAATCTCCCGAAAACGAAAAGTGGGTGGCTGACTTCAAGGCCGAATATGGTGACGATCGCGTGACCAACGACCCGATGGAAGCGGCTTACATCATGGTCTACCTGTGGAAGCAAGCGGTTGAAGCGGCCGGTACGACTGAACTGGAAGCGGTACGTGCAGCAGCAGTGGGACAGGAATTTGCTGCCCCTGAAGGCCCCGTGACCATGAATGCGAACCACCACATCTCCAAGACGGTTCGGATTGGACAGGTGCGGGAAGACGGTCTGTTTGATATCGTTTCCTCGACCGATGGCCCGGTTGATCCCTTGCCATGGAACCAGTATGTGCCGGAAACCAAGGGTCTTGCTTGCGACTGGACCGATCCCGAGAAGGGCGAACAGTTCCCGATGGAAGGCGCCTAGTTTCCTCCTTTGTCATGACGTGGCGGCGGTAACGTCGCCACGCTTCGTATTTGCATGTGTGTGAGCCGAGTATGTGTGGGCTGAATGGGTCACGATTGAACGCCGTGCGCCATGTCGTGCGCCATATAGTGTTGATGAGCTGCTAGTTGAGGGCAGAGGGTTGTGCTGCAAGCGTTGTTTGGGTTATTCGACGGAATTTTTAATGGCATTAGTATCGGTGCGGTGCTGCTGATTGCAGCGCTGGGGTTGGCGATCGTATTTGGCCTGATGGGTGTGATTAACCTGGCTCACGGTGAGTTGATGATGCTGGGGGCATATACGACCTATGTGGTGCAACTCGCGTTTCGTCCCCTAGGAGAACCGTTATTTAGTTTCTATATTTTTGTGGCGGTGGTGGCGGCGTTTATTGTGGCTGCCCTGGTAGGGCTGGCGCTCGAACGCGGGGTGATTCGATACCTCTACGGGCGACCGCTCGAAACCCTGCTGGCGACCTGGGGCGTGAGTTTGATTTTGCGGCAGTTTGTCCGCAGCGTAAGCGGGGCGATGGCGCTCGGCATCCTCATCTTTTGTGGGCTATTCTTTGGGGCTCTCTGGTTTTTACAAAAGCGAACCGATTGGGAAGCGATCCAGAAAAAGGCGATCGCCATCCTCTTGCCCCTTGCTTTAGCCCTTGCCTTCGGTGCTGGGTTTTTGCTCAACCAGGTGCCGATCCTGGCGCGGCTGTGGTTTAGTACCCGTAACGTGGATGTCACCGCACCCGCATGGTTGCGGGGCGGGATTCCCGTGGGTGTTTCCCAACTGCCCTATACCCGTCTGTTTATCATTGCGCTCACGGTGCTCTGCCTGATTGGAATCTATTGGTTCCTCAACCGCTCGGCTTGGGGATTGCGCATTCGTTCGGTTACCCAAAACCGGGATATGAGCGCCTGTCTGGGCATCCCGACTGCGAAAGTGGATGCGTTGACCTTTGCCCTTGGCTCGGGTTTGGCGGGGGTGGCGGGCTGTGCGGTCAGCCTGCTGGGTTCTGTGGGGCCAAACCTGGGTGCAAACTACATTGTGGACTCGTTTATGGTGGTGGTGGTCGGCGGGGTTGGGAAGCTCGTCGGCAGTATCGTTGCCGCACTAGTCATTGGAACGCTGAACTATCTGATTGGTTCGGGCACCATTGCGCTCATCCTCGCGGGCAGCGGTGCCGAATTTCTTCAGCCATTGGTAGACTTCTTTACATTCTTTGCGACCACCAGCATGGCAAAAGTAATGGTATTCGTCCTCATCATTGCTTTTTTGCAGGTGCGTCCGGCAGGGTTGTTTCCGCAGAAGGGGCGATCGGTTGAGGCGTAATCCCTTCCCCATTCATGGTTGGGATGGCGTTTGGTTGGACGGTGTGTTTCATTTAGGGTTTTGGCATGGCGGTAGATACAGCTCTTGGGCGACAGCGATCGCTGCGATCGCGCAAAAACAAGCTCCTAATCGAAGCGGGGATCGTAGTAGTGGTCGCCCTCGCCTTGGCGTTCATCGTTCCCCTCGTCTTGTCCGATTTTCGCCTGACCCTGTTGGGGCGGTTCATGTCGTTGGCGGTTGTTGCCCTTGGCATTGACCTCATCTGGGGGTTTACCGGTCTACTGAGCTTGGGGCATGGCATTTTCTTTGCCCTGGGTGGTTATGCCTTGGCCATGTACTTGCAATTGCAAATCCCTGAAGGCCAACTCCCCGATTTTTTCCCACTGTACGGCGTCACCGAGCTGCCGTGGTTTTGGGAACCCTTCCACTCCTTTCCCTTTACCTTGCTGGCGATCGTCGTCATCCCCATGATTGTGGCGGGATTGTTGGGCTACCTCGTTTTCCGTAACCGGATTCGCGGGGTTTACTTTTCCATCCTGACCCAAGCGGCCCTGGTCGTGTTCTTCAACTTCTTCAACGGCCAACAGAAGTTGATCAATGGGACGAATGGCCTCAAAACATCCACCACGACGCTATTTGGGAACCAAGTCGGTTCCCCGTCAATGCAATTCGCGTTTTACCTCATTACCATCTTCCTGCTGGCATTGACCTATGCCTTTTGTCGCTGGCTGACGAGCGGTCGCTTTGGTCGTCTGCTGGTCGCGATTCGGGACGATGAAAACCGAGTGCGCTTTTCGGGTTACGATCCCACCTCGTTCAAAGTGCTCGTCTTTGCGATTTCCGGTGGCATTGCTGGCATCGCTGGGGCGCTCTACACCGTCCAGTCTGGGATCGTGTCTCCCCAATACATGGATATTGCCTTTTCCATTGAAATGGTGATTTGGGTAGCGGTCGGTGGTCGCGCGACGTTGGTGGGAGCCATCCTCGGCGCTGTTGCGGTCAACTATGCCCGCAGCCTGCTGAGCGAACAGTTCCCCGAAGTTTGGCTGTTCTTTCAGGGTGCCCTGTTCCTGATCGTCGTGCTGGTTCTGCCAGCGGGCATCGTAGGCTGGTTGCGCACCGATGGCATCGAGTGGTTCCGCCGCCTCACGGGTAACTCCCGCACCCTCTCCACATTTCCTACCGTTGACCTCGACGAATCCTTGCAGCAAGAGCGGAAAACAGTGGAGAAATAGTCGAGAACATCAGGTCAATGCTCAAGCGAGCAGCCCTGCGATCGCTACAAATTGCGACAAGTTGATAGGAATCGCTCGTCCCAAAAAACAACGTCCAACCCCTAACGTCCCATGTCTGCAAAGATTCTCGATATTGAAAACGTTACGGTCAGCTTTGATGGCTTCAAAGCCCTGAATAACCTGACCTTCAACATGGAACCGGGTGAACTGCGCGTCATCATTGGTCCCAACGGTGCTGGAAAAACGACGTTTTTGGATGTGATTACCGGAAAAGTGCGACCGACCGAAGGCACGGCTCGGTTCAAAGGGAAAGACCTGACCCATTTGAAAGAGCATGAAATTGCGCGATTGGGGATTGGACGCAAGTTCCAAACGCCTCGCGTCTACCTGAACCTGACGCCCCGCGAGAACCTGGAAATTTCCTGTAACCGCACCAAAACGGTTTTCAATACCTTGTTCAAAAAGACGCCCAAACCCGAGCGCCAAACGGTGAGTGGTTTGCTAGAAACCATTGGCCTCTCAGCGCAGGCGGATGTGCCCGCTGGGTTGCTGTCTCACGGGCAAAAGCAATGGCTAGAAATTGGCATGTTGGTGGCGCAGTCGCCCGACTTGCTCCTGGTGGATGAACCCGTGGCCGGGCTCACGGATGAGGAAACCGAGCATACCGGGGAGCTGTTGATGGCGTTGGCGGAGAGCCATTCCATCATTGTGATTGAGCATGATATGGAATTTGTGCGCCAGATTGCGCGGCAAGTGACGGTGCTGCACGAGGGCAGTGTGCTGTTTGAAGGCAGCATGAACGAAGTGCAGACGAACCCCCGAGTGATTGAGGTGTATTTGGGATCGGAACCCTCAATTTCGGCGGAAGAAATAACGATGCTGCGAGTGGCGGCATCGATGGCTTGGTCGGATGGGAACTTCACCGATGAGCAGCAGGAGATTATCTTGGCGCGCCTGAGCCGACAGTTTGCCCAAGACGAGTCGGAACAAGCCATATTACAGGATGAGCTGAAAGACTACCTGGCCAAGGACATTCCGGTTGAAGACCTGGTGCCGCTACTGAAAACCCCCGAAGAGCGGGAGCTGGTGCTGAAACTGAGCTACGAGGTGCTGAGTTCCAACCAAATCAACCAGCAGGAAGCGATCGCCTATCAGCAGTTGCTAAAAGCCCTGCAACTGCCGCCAGAGGTTGTCCAGCGGGTTGAGCAAACCGTGAATGCGGAGATGGTGTCATGACGCAAACAATGCCAACAATGCCGAGCGATCGCCCCACTGCCGAGGTGATGCTACAGGTCTCTGGCCTCAATTTCTACTACGGCGAAAGCCACATTCTGCGGGATGTGGATTTGACGGTTCCCCGGGGCGAAATGGTGTGTTTGATTGGGCGCAATGGGGTGGGCAAGACCACACTGCTCAAGAACATCGTTGGCTTGCTCAAACCCCGCCAAGGCTCCATCCACTTTGATTGCCGTCCGATTCTCAACCTATCGCCCGATCGCCGTGCCCGCCGGGGGATTGCCTATGTCCCCCAGGGACGCGAAATCATTCCCCGGCTAACGGTGAAGGAAAACCTATTGCTGGGACTCGAAGCCAACCCCAACAAGCCGAAGAAACGTGATACGGCCATTCCCGACGATATCTTCGAGTTGTTTCCCGTGCTGGAAACGATGCTGACGCGCATGGGCGGCGACCTCAGTGGTGGGCAACAGCAACAGTTGGCGATCGCCCGCGCCCTCATGGGGCAACCCCAACTGCTTGTGCTGGATGAACCCACCGAAGGCATCCAACCCTCAATCATTTTGGATATTGAAGCGGCGGTGAAGAAGATCATCCGCACGACAGGGGTTTCGGTGCTGTTGGTGGAGCAGCACTTGCACTTCGTCCGCCAAGCGGATCGCTACTACGCCATGCAAAAGGGCGGCATTGTGGCGTCGGGGCCAACCCACGAGTTGAGCAACGAAGTGATTCAACAGTTCTTGGCGGTTTAACCTCGCGGCATATAGCTATGCCATCAAGGCCAAGACACGCTATCGAATGGTCATTCCCGCGAATGCGGGAATCCAGAAAGGCTAAATATGCTGACCGATAGGCGTTTGATGGATGCCCATTTTCATGGGCATGACGAGCCCTGATATCAAATCCGTGAGACTATGTCATTGCATTGGTTGGCGCTCTAGGTGAGCTTCCATTGTGCTTTGAAGGTAGTGTCCGGCCATGATGCTGCTCGACAGATAGTAGCGGTTCTTGTCGAGGGAATAGAGTGTCTCGAACCCTGTGCGGCGTTGGCGATCGCCCAGCACCCAATAGCGTTGCACGATAGATTCGGGTGCGAGCCAGCCTTCGCCTTCGACGCGCCCCAAGGTGCTGTGCTGTAGAACAAAGTTGTATTGGCGATCGCCCGCATTTAGGCGTCCCCGGTACTGCAATGCAATCTCTTCCCGTTCTGAATCGGGAAAAGCAAGCTTGGTCACCATCGTGAACCAGTTATCTCGACTCCAGGCAATGAGGGTCTTTCCCTTAACAATTACGGGTAGGCCGTCCCGCTCCAGCCAACTACCTTCAATCGTCCAACGTCCCGCTTCAACTAAAAACCTGTGAGACACGGTAACTATTCCTAAGAGTGTCCGATTCGGTGCCTGTTTCGGTGCCTGTGTTGCCCCAGATGGCTACTCATCCTAACATGGGCGCTTTAAGCCGGAAGATGAATCTCGCCCAGCAAAGCGGGCTGCTCTGCGCCCGTTACCGTCGGTAGATTACCCGGATGTTGATGCATTCGCCAGTATGCCAGTACCGCAAAGGCGATCGCCTCCTTGAAATCCGCATCTAACCCTTCCTCACTCGTGGTTTTTACGGTAGACATCGGTAAAGCAATCTGGAGGCGATCGCACAAATACGGGTTACGATTCCCGCCTCCGCATACGAGAACCTCATCTGGCAATCGGGGTAAAAACCGCTGGTAGCTATCCGCAATGGAGAGCGCCGTTAGTTCTGTCAGGGTAGCCAGAAAATCAACAGAGGTAAGGGAATAGTCCTCAGCATCCCGCTGGCACTGGTCTAGGAAATCCTGCCCGAACAGCTCGCGCCCGGTAGATTTTGGGGGAGTTTGGTGGAAGTAGGGATGGTCGAGCCAGCGCTGCACAAGTTCGAGACAGGGGGTTCCCTGGGCGGCCCACGCACCATCTTGGTCATAGCGCTGGGTGCCATCGGTGAGCTGCTGCACGGCCAGGTCGAGTAGGGCATTGCCGGGACCCGTATCCCACCCCACAACGGCGGCATCGCCCTGATGCAGAGCTGGAAGGTAGGTCACATTGCCGATGCCGCCAATATTTTGGACGCAGCGGTTGAATTTTGGATGGCGCAGCAAGGCGGCATCCACAGCGGGAGCCAAGGGTGCTCCTTCCCCACCCGCTGCGATATCGCCTTGACGAAAGTTGTGGATGGTTGGTAGACCTGTACGCTGGGCGATCGCCAATCCTTGTCCCAATTGGAGGCTGTAGGCTGGGCGATTGTCCTGACGCGGCCGATGGAACACCGTTTGGCCGTGAGAGCCGATGAGGTCAACCCTATCTTTGCCCCGCACCTGTAAGGCTGCTTCGGCAAAGCACTGGGCGATCGCCTCATCAATGTCTGCCAGTTCCTCCAGCGAAAGGCTAGCACCGTGGCACAGGTCGAGGATGCGCGATTGCAGTTCTACCGGATAGGCCTGCGTTTCCCCCCGCACCAGCCGTACAGCTAGGTCATCGGGCGCACCCGTGATCTCGACCAACGCGGCGTCGATGCCATCGACCGATGTTCCACTAATCAACCCAATCACATACATAGCTAAACTGGAAGTTGGTTAATTCCTTTGTTAGAGCCAATCACAACCAGAATCATATCCTTTTGCAGAACCGTTCCGGGGCTGGGATTGATCTGTGACGAAGAATCCTCATGCCCAACGGCAATCACATTGAGTCCGTAGCGCGATCGCAACCCTAGATCCAGAATGGTTTTGCCGTCAAACTCTTTGGGAACCACAATCTCAACGATGCTGTGGTCTGGATCTACCTCAAACCGATCGAGGATGCCAGGGCGGGTGAGCGATCGCGCCAGCTCACAGCCCATCTCATGCTCTGGGAAGACCACATGATCGGCTCCGACCCGTTCCAGCAGCTTGCCGTGAATTTCTGTGGAGGCTTTGGCCACAATATGGGGAACGCCACCCTCCTTCAGGTTGAGGGTGGTAATGATGCTCTCTTGGATGTAGTTGCCAATGGCAACGATTACCGTGTCGAATTCAAACACCCCGGCTTCCTTCAGTGCTGTCGGTTGCATGGCATCCAACTGCAAGACATGGGAGGCAATTTCATCGCAAAGTGCTTGATCGACCCGCTTCTCTTCGCTGTCGATTCCCAAAACCTCATAGCCCATGGAATGCAGGGTGGAAGAAACCGCTCGACCAAATCGACCCAGGCCGATGACTGCAAATTGGCGATTGTTCGGTCGTAGACTCTTAAAAAATTTCAGGGCACTCAGGTTCACAGGCGCATCCGAACCCTTCCGGTGAAAGACTAACTCCCTCAGCCTATCAGCAAATTGGGCGATCGCGTGGGTATCGAACGTCAGGCATGCAAGGCTGAGGGGGCAATACCTTACTTCGGGACTTGCGTGAAAAT
>JBCBSL010000009.1:0-33520 GCA_039819145.1 Cyanobacteria bacterium J06638_22 | reverse complement strand
CGTTTGATCACCTCTTCGTTCGTGGACACCAGTTGCACAACGGGAGCCAACCCTTCTGCGATGTCTGCTTCCATGGACTGAATCAGCCTGGGGCATTTCATCGAGGTGAGCAAATGGTTGAAAAACCGTTGCTTATTTGACTCGAACGCCGACCGTGCTGCTGATTTAGCCGATCGGTTATGCTTTGCCCCACTTGCCTCCAGCGCCTCCTCCAAATGCGTATGAATCACCTGGAAGACGTCAAGAAGGTATCGTAAATGGCAATCTGGTCGGCAGATAGGGCACCTCTAGCGCATCGTACTCGACTCCCTCGAAACTGATATTTCGGGCGAAGTACAAGCCCAAGGCTTTTAGGTCACGACAGACGACTTCCATCGCCGCAACGCCACCAGATTCAATCGCCGAGATGAAGTCAGTGCGAGCCGGGAACGGAAAGTCTCCGGTCTGCCACAGACCCAGGCGTGAAGCATAGGCCAGGTTGGAAACCTTGGAGGCTCCCGTTGCTGAAACATAGACGACTCGCGCATCGGGCAGAGCATTTTGCAGTCGTAGCCCCGCTAGCCCCTGCTGGGAAGCAGCTTGAGTCCCGCGTGTGCCCTCTTGAGCAATGGCGTTTCCCATTGCATGAGCCTCATCGAAGGCAATGACGCCAGAGAAATCAGAGCCAAGCCAGTCGGTGATTTGCTCCAATCGGGACTTCTTGTCCTGCCTGCTGCTGCCCCGCAAGGTGGCGTAGGTTGTGAACAAAATGCCCTCATTAAGCTGAATCTCAGTGCCAAGCTTAAACGTCGAGAGCGCATAGATCTGCGACTCGTCGCCACCGAGGGCGACCCAGTCTCGCCGCGCATCTTCAATCAGCTTGTCAGATTTGGAGACCCACAAGGCTCTAGTGCGCCCTTGGAGCCAGTTATCTAGCATCATGCCAGCGATCTGACGTCCTTTCCCTGAACCTGTCCCATCACCCAGAAACCAGCCACGACGGAATTGCACGGCTTCCGGGTCGCTGCTACTACAAACGGCAACATCATCGAAGGTTTCATCAACTTTGTAGAACCCACTCAAGCGCTGACTATGAGCTTCCCCTGCATAAACAACGCTCTCTAGTTGAGCCTCTGACAACAGCCCCTCAATAACCCTTTGCGGCAACGTAGGCCGATAACGGGGCAGGGGCGGACGCACAGAAGCCAAGGCAACTGACTCACACAAGGTCGTGGGGTGGGGTTGTGCTCCTTTGATGGCAATTCGCTGAGGCTGATAGACCTCATACAACGATGCCTTCACTGAGGTGGGACTGGTTGCAACTTCCTCATACTCCACCTCTACGACTTCATCCCAGCACGGCCCAGGATCAGCAGAAGGCTGGGGAGTCGGTTGCGATCGCTTGGGCTGAGCTGCTTTAGGCGGAGCTGGCGGACTCACAGCGACAGCTTTAGGCGCGACAGGTTGAAGCGCACTGCGGGGAGGTAGAGCCCTCAGCAATTGAGCGACCTTTGCCAGCTCCAGCGATCGCACTTTCGCAGGTTTGCCATCGATTTGCGTGATCGCCCATTCGGTTCCCAGATCCAGAGTCAGAGGTGTACCTGTAGGCGCGATCTTGTCGATAACGGTCAACCGGTCTCGATCGTGGTGCCATGTTTGGCATACGCCTCGCCTGACACGACGACCGTGGCTCTTACGCAGACCTGATCCGCCAGGCCAGCAAAGGCCGTCTGCCAAAACTTAGAATCTGGCGAGAACCAGCGCCCCGAAATCAGCACCAGGCGACCACCGGGCACTAGGCGCAGAAACGCAGACCGCACATGGTTTCCGGTCGCATCAGGATTGCGCCGCTCCTGTCTGGGCGATGCGGAAAATGGCGGATTCATCACCACCACGGAAGGGTGAATGTCCTCCGGCAGACGGTCGTGAATATGCTCAGCGTTGAATGGGTACGCAGCTGCCTGCGGGAACAAGGCCCGGAGCAGTGCAAGACGGCGATCGCTCAGTTCATTCAGGATGACCTGTGCCCCGCGCATCGCACAGAACTGGGCTAAGATGCCCGTTCCCGCCGATGGCTCCAAAACGATATCGGTTGGACTGACCCGCGCACAGTGGGAGGCCACATACGCCAATTGCAGTGGCGTCGAGAACTGTTGCAGCGCGATTCCTTCCTCGCTGCGCCGAGTATGCGTGAGTCCTAATGCTTCTAATCGAGCAAACTGCTGCAATGCTGTTATCGCGGAGCAATTTTTCAAGCGTTGACGGTAGTACGGCAGCATGAACACCAGCGCCGCTTCCTGGGCTTCGTAAACCTCTTTCCAACGCCACAACCCCTCAGCGTCTGAGCCATCAAATTGCCCTTGCATTAGGGCTCGGGCACGATTCCGGTGGAGTTTCTGATGCCGCCAAAAGAGGCGACCCATCGCTTTCCCAACTTCCAGTAATTTGATTCCTTGGATGGCTTGAGTCGCATCACTAGCTAGATGGGGCTCAACAATTTGCTGGAACATACGTTTCGCCTCTATAGGTCAGACCTACAAGGCGATAGCCCGACAATGAACTCCGCCACCCGAATATTGGGTAGCGGAGGAGTGGCAAAGCTAGGGAGAACTCGATGATGTTTCCTTTTGAGCCTATTCTTAGCGATTCTCTTAGAGCTGATTCTCTTTACGAATCAGCTCTAATAGTGGCATCGAGCTTCCTTAGTCGACAAGTAGAACATCAATCAGCTAAGAATGCTGAGGAGCTTTGATCTACTAATCACTCAATAATTCAGCTAGTCTGATCAACCACTCTGGATATACGATTCGCGATCGCCAAGCCATGACTAAAAAACTTATGGCTTGACATATTTTTCTAAAGAAACTCAAACATTTACGTTCATTTATCAAAAATTAAAAGTGCATTGATTCTGAACAAATAAAAACAAAATACCTCTGCTAAAATCAACATTGATTTTAATGTAGATTCTGAGCTCGTCCATTTTTCTGTATGAAGTAGTAGATATGTATATCACTACACCATTCATACAGCAATCATGCATGAATTCCTCACTTCCCCTCAAGTAGATGGGTATGAATAAATGCTGCCATAGGGTGTTGTTGAATAAGTCGTAGCGCAGCATCCAAGAAGATTTTGATGCATGATGCTAGTGTCGATGCATTCTGCAAGAGACTGAAGTCACCTATCTTTATCAACCTAAATTAGGTAGCTTTACTGATTAGCGAGCTTTTAGACAAGTTGGCTATAGCTTTGTCATGCCTCACTTCTGATGATATAGAAACACTGCTTGAATGAATTAAGCGGCTCTGTGTTTAGAGAAACTAATTTTCAGTTTCAGTACAAGAAAATTTGCTTTTAATTTTTAGCTTGTTACCGGATCTAGTGCAACTTTTAGGAATTGGATCGGGTTTAGCAGCGCTGTCTCTAACGTCTTGATTTGGGCAAAACCTATGCAGATAACGATTGAGGTACGGTACAAAAATCAGCAGCCAGCAGTAGGAGTGATTATTCGGTTAGTGAATCCTGAAGGCTCCGAGTCTGTCACAGATAGTGCTGTCATAGCTGAAGGACGCACATCAGAAAGCGGTCGATGGGTGTTCGAGAGGGATACCGTTGCTGGAACACAACGCCTTGCCCTCATTATTCTTGAACCCGATTCAGAGGAAGTTTTATATTTCACGCCACCGACGCTCGCTCGCAATATCCCTAATCGTGTGAGGGTGGAGATTGGTGGGCAACCATCAGTGTCTGAGCCTGAACCCTGGCCTGGGGAGGAAGACCCTCGACCCAAGCCACAACCACCGGGATCGCCCCGACGCTCCTATACGGAAATATTGGGCGATCGCCTCAATAGAGAAGAGCAAATTCGTCAGGCCGAAGCCGACTTACTGGGCAGGCGAATTCAGAATAGCTTTAGACGCCGTCGCGAGGGGCGCAATTTTGCAAACCAGTTCCTCGGGAAAAAACCACTCGGGAAGAAGCCTGTTCCACACTTTGTTCCTGCCGATCGAGACATTTCTGGGCGTCTAGAAGACCTCATTCGTAGCGGAGCTGGACGCATTACTGAGAGCATAAGAAGCAAGCAACGAGGAATTACTGTCAGACCAGGGACTATTGCTGACCTACTTCCCCAAGAAGGCGGTACCTTTCCTGTAAACAGAGTTGATGCATTGCTGGCAAGCCTCATGCCAGGGAATCAGGCACGCGCAACAGCAAGCCCACTCCAAATTTGCAGGGCGCGCCAGTGGATGAAGAGCAAAATAAGCGAATTTGTTGCAAATAGAGAAGCCGAAGCACCCGCCAACGAAGACGCGGGGCAACTCGTTATTGCTGAGGCTGCAACGGATACGGATGCTGAAATTGAAAAGGTGATGGCGGTTCTAAGCCGAGCACAGACCATTGCCCAAAGACCAACGGTGACTGAGGTAGCCGAAGGTCTAAACACCAATTTGCCCTCTGGGCCTGCCGATGCAACGTCTTTCTATGATTTTCACAGCCTCCAAATTGCTTGGGAAGACACCTGGACCGGGCTAGTTGATGCCAATATGGTTCGGCGCGTGCAAGAACTCTACGACAGCCTGGTACAGACAATGCCGGACGGCACCAATATGGATGCGCTCAGGGAAGAGCTGAGAGAAATCGGCGACTTACACGAACTCCTCGACACCTTGGAGGACGCTGCATCCGCTATGAGTGCGAACATTCTGAGCGATAGCCAGTTATCAGCATGGATTCCAGAAATTTCTGAAAAATGGCACAACCTGACCCCCCTTGAGCGGGACAAATTAGGCTTTCTATACGACGTACATATATATGTCAATGAAAACCCCACCCGTGTGGTTTTTAATGGGAGCTACGGTGAGCTTTCTGAGAATAAAACAAAGCTTTCAACGCTATTTGAAAACTTTCCTGCTGATTGGTTGCCATCTAACCTAACCGTTTATGGTGCTTATGATAGCAATTGGGCTGAAATTGAAGCGAAGCAGATACTCGACAACGCAGTTGATGCACCAGGTCCGCGCATTGGGCGAGTTGATGAATTGATCAAACGCCTAAAGAAGCTCATTGCCCGCCCCTATCAGTTCGATGTATTTGCAGAAGGTAGCTACAATTACGGCTTGCTCACCACCTATCGGCAGGAATGGCACCCCATCACCTACCAACCGGGCGATCTGGCAGGGACGATCGCCCTTGCCCCCAACGAAACGCGGCGCTATCGAATTTCGCGTAAAACGACACGCTCTGCCTCTTCGACTCAGACAACCACAACCCTAGATGCCCAAAATCGGGACACCAGCGATATGAGCCGCAGTGAGGGCGAAATCGTAAATCGCGCCAAGTCCTCACTCAACCTCAGTAGCGATGCTGAGGTCGGCGTAAAATTTGGTATTTCCTTTACAGGCGGTGGGGAATTCGGCGCGGATCAGAGCATCGAATCGAGCCAGACAAAAAGCACAATTCGTGAATCGACCCGGTCTGCGGCACAGGAGTATCGTGACGAACGCAAAGTTGAGGTCAGCACCAAACGTAGCTTCGAGAGCGAAGTGTCGGAAGAACGGGAAATCACCAACCCCAACAACGAACTCACGGTGACCTACTTATTTTATGAGTTGCAACGGCGGTTTCAGGTAGTCGAGCGGTTATATGACGTGCAGCCTGTTGTTTTAGTGGCCTATCCGGTACCGCCGCCGCACATTATTGATGAAGCCTGGTTACTGAAACATGAGTGGATTCTACACAAGGTGCTTTTGGACGGCAGTTTGCATCCCGTGTTGCGAATGCTCTCCCAGGACTTTGCGGGAGATGAACTGGCCGTAGAGGTGTATGAGAAGCAGTGGAAGACCCAGATTGCGATCGTGGCTGAGTTGCGAGAGCAAATGGAAGGCCACGCCACCTTACGTGAGGAAGCACGCGCCGCTATTCAACGTGCCGCCCAAGCTGCCCGTAATGCAGATAAATCGAACAGGAAAATCTTGGAAGATGTCAAAGATGTTGCCCTCGTTGCCGTTGGCGGTGTGGGTGCTCTAGCTGCCGATGCGTTGTTCAAAAAGGTGACGGATGATCCCAGCATCCCTGTGACGAGCGCAGCAGAAAGTGGACGCGAGGCGCTGGATTGGGCGGATACTGACCTGGCTGCGGCGCAGGACGCATTGGGGCGGGGAGTCAGTGCCCTAGAAGTGGCCACCGAACGCTATGTGCAAGCTGTGCGCGATCGCCTCAATCGTCGGGTTCGTATCGACAAACTCATCTTGCATGTAAAGTCAAACATTTTGCACTACATGCAGGCAATCTGGCGGCATGAGCATTCAGATGAGCGTTACATGCGGCTTTACGATATGGAAGTTGTGTGGCCCAGTTGGGGTGGTGCTTTCACCTATGTTCCGCTACAGGCTTCTCGATTACAGCGTGTTTCGCTCCCTCCGGTAACCTCTAACATTGGATTGGCCTCAGAAGGCAGGCTATTTCCACCAAGCGTTTCATTGGATAGAAAGCAAAAGCTTCACCAGGTAGCTGATTTATCGAGACTATTGGGATTTAAAGGAAACTACGGCATCTTTGCTCTGCGAGAGGCCAACGCCTTGACAACGACAATGGCTGTCGATTACTTAGACACTGAGTTTGGCGTTACCGATCCCGATTTCTTAGGCAACACGCCAACAGCCGAAGAAGCGGTTGAGCTAGCGCAGTGCGCCTGGAACCATCCCACGACAACCGAAGATGATAAACAACAGATTGCCGAATGGCTAGTTGAGACGCTGAAAAAAGCCCATAGCGCCAGTCAAGAAATCATTGTGCCGACCGGTGAGTTATTCATTGAGGCGCTACCTGGCTCCCATCCGCTCTTGGAAGACTTCAAGCTTGAGCATCGTGCCCATGATGTTGCTAGGGCTTCCGCTGATGCCCAAATGGCTGCTCTTGAAGCCCTGCGTCGAGCCAGTCTCCTCAAAGACTCAAACTACAGCGATCCCGATATTGATAAACGGATCGAGATTCAGGGAGATATGACCAATATTTCGCTCGAGGCTGACTAATGGCACCTAGCACCCATTCAGGTGGTGGCATCACCGATGCCGACCGTTTTGGTACATCGGCAGTGCCATTATCGACGATGGATCCTGCGGTGGAAGCGTTGCTGCAAATCCCTGAAGAGTCTCTTCCTCTCCCTCTCCCTACACCAGAGCAGTTAGCCGCCAGTGAGCGTTTACGGATTGCAGCTCCCTACGTTGCCTATCTTAGACAAAAAGCTGAGTCTCAACGTGACAGACGCCAAATTCTAGAGAGAGTACAAAATAGTAAGTATGGAACAAATTCGTTATCCGATGCTGAGCTAAGTGAACTAGAACTCCTTTCTGAAAAAGAGAATGATGCTCGACAGAACGCTGATGCTGCGCTGCATGAAGCTTATCGTGATGTAGCTTTTCCACCTTATGAAAAAGCTTTTAAGCAGGATATGAGTTTGCTGCATCCTCATATTCTAAAGATCACGAAGCTATTCTTGCAGCAAGTCTGGGATCAGCGGCAAGGATTGCAAGCAACGCTCAAAGAGCGTTATGAAACCTCTGTGGAACAGCGTTATGACTTGGGGGCTTCTGCCGCAATTATTTTGGCCTGTCGTTCTCGTCGATTGCCATTTATTTTCACAACTGAAGAGAGTACCGATAATTCTGGTTATGTGCCAGAACTCCACTCAAGTCCGCAAATTAGCCAAATTAGCGCTGACAAATTGACTCGGCAAGCCCTTTGGCAGCCATGGGTAAATGATTTAAATAGACATGAAGGAGGCTATAGTCTTGAGCACATTATTGCTTATCTAGGCATCGCTGATGGCATTGAGCTAAGGCGTAGCATTTTTAAAGCTCATCCCATTCTGGCACTGGCCGATCGCGTTTGGGGTACTCCCTACGCTATGTACCGAGAGATGGTAGGTGAGCAAAGCATGGTCGATCCGGTCGCTGTGGGCGATCGCGTTTTCGATGCAATCTATCAGTATTTAGGGCAGAAGTTAGATACGCTATCCATCAACCCTGCCACTTTGGAGACATCTTCAAAGAGCTACACCTTGGCTCGTCCGGCCTATCTTCAAAGCGCAATCATCGCATTTTGTAATGTAGGACGCTACGGTGACGTGAAATACGACCCATTGTTGGCGGTGTTTCAATACGACGTTGCCCATCATTATCTTGAACGGGGTCCAAAAGACAAATGGAAAGCTTTAGATTGGCTTCTGGCAGCAACAGGAGTTGCCGTTTTAGTGGCTGGTATAATGCTTGGCCCAGCCTTTTTTGGCGCAGCCTTAGTCTTAGATTTGACCATTGGAGCGATTAGTACGGGGATTGCGATTGATCGGTATCAAGAAGCTGCAAAGGCTGCTGCGATGAGTGACGCCGAGGAAGCTTTTCGGTTACTAGAAGAAGACCTCACCGCTTTTGAGACCGGGCAAACAGCATTTACGGAAGGCATCATCGTGGCCTTAGAAGTGTTGCTGTTTGCTCTGCCTATCACCACAACAGTGGCGATGGCTGGGCGGTCGGCTAAACCAGTTAAACAAACCACTAAAGGAACTATCAAAGCAATTACAGAAGAAGTCGACACGGTCAGTCCCAACGAACGGGCGATCGGTGATCAGATTGGAACCAAGCCAGATAAAGATGACTTGGCCAGTGTCGATGAACGGGCGATCGGCGGTCAGCTTGGAAGCAAACCAGATAAAGAGGCAACCGAACTTCCAAAATCATCTGCAACACCTGCTCCTAAACCTACGACTAAGGCTGAGGAAGTGTTAGAACCTAAGCCAGCTAACACTGCACCTATTCACCCTGACGACACTCCTTTTATTTCAGCTGAACCTCTACCTCTTGATAAGCGGTTACATGACCTTCAGAAAGGCGCAAGAGCTTATGAGGAATTCCAGACCCGTGAAGAGTTTTTGACCTATTTACAAAACGATTTTGCCGAGGGTACTAGAAATATAGATCCAGACGAAGTAGATCGCTTATTTATGCAATATGTAAATACTGTATACGGTTCTGAGGTTGCTAACCGTGGACTCTGGACATCACTAGATAGCTCTACTGTTGTAGGATTTGCTGGTAAGCAGAAAAGGTTAGTTGATGAAGCAGTGCAAAATGGGACTCGGCTTGATTCATTAAGGACTCATTACACTATAAGGAGAGAAGCTTCCGGTTCAAAACGAAAAGTCGTAGTTGGCATCATCAATATACGTACTGAAATTATCGATGTGCCTGATATCAATGGTGTTCCCTGTGTAGTTCTTAATATTATATTTCAAAGGAGTGAATTCCAAGCCCTTGATATCGGCAATTACGAGCAGCGCATTATCAGTCGCTATAACCATGCCAATGCTCAAATTGTAGAGTATATAGATTGGGATGGACACCCTCCTGTTTTGTTGCCCAAAGCTATCAAAGACGCTGACCGTAAAACAGCGAGTCAGGCACATATAAGACACACACCTGTGGGAAGTGGTTACGAAGTTAATGTAGATGAACCCCTGCAACGGGCATTTGATGGAGGAGCGCATGATGGGAATCAAATACTTGAATCTGACATAATTAATGGAATCTATAGCAAAGCTGATAATTTAGGGCTTAAATGGGCTCGTGAGCAAGCGGGAAAGAGAGCAACGATTGGAATTGCTGGCATCAACGTTGTGTTTCAGTAAAAAGAATAATCGCCCTTCCCTCACTAACTCTGCATTCGATTGAGCGTTATACCTGTCGTGTCTTGCTCTGGTGATTGGGGCGATCGCCCGTTCCAAATCCAGAGGCCAACCCCGATGATTCCGGCAATCAGAATACCCAAGCCGATGAGCCAAAGCGGAAAATCATCTGGCTTGGGGATATCGGGACGCAAGGGTTGGGCGAGAGGCGTTTGTCGTTGTTCATTTTCGCTCTCTGTTGCCATGGTTGATGGCGTTTCAGGCGTTTCGGTGAGAATGCCTGTGTGGATGATGGCCTCGGCCAGGGCGTGCAAACTATCGGGATGGGTGAAATAGACCAGATGATTGCAGGATACGGATTGGATGCGGGGTTGGGGCGATCGCCCCTCTGGCAATTGCGTCATGCTGTGAACGGTGGCGGCCCAATCATTCGGTTGGCTCATGAAGGGAAAGGTAATGGCATGATGCCCTAATGCTTCCAACATCCCCAGGAGTCGGTTTTGGGATGCTGTATCTTCGGAGGCATTGAAAGCAGCGTTTCCAGATATGACGGTGTATGGAACATGGGGATCGGGGCAGTCTTGTAACGCGGTGAGAAAATCAGACCCCGGCTTCATCTGATCCAGGTTGATATCAATGAGTTCGATCGCCGCAACCAGATTGCCCAGGAGTTTGATGGGTAGCGCGACAGTAGACAAGCTGTTGAGACCAATGGTGAGGGTAGTGGTAGCCCAATCTTGCAGGGTAGACCAGGGCGAGCCACCGTTTGGGGTGCCCGCCATGATTAGGTGTTGCACCAGGGTATGGCCGTCCTTTTGCTCTATCAGGCTGCGAGCCACCAGACCACCCATCGAGTGGGCAATGATATGCAGAGTTTTGCCGTGGTTGGCTCCCAATCCGACTTGGGTGAGGCGATCGCGCAGTTGCTCAGCCAAGGTGCCGATAGGGGTGTTGAGGCTTTCGTAATCAAAGGTGAGGACAAGGTCGTAGAGATCCAGCAAGGACTGGGGTTGGCCGTCCACGTCAACCTGGGCATGGGTGAGGCTGGGCAGCAAGCTCTGAGTATCGCCAATGATGCCGTGGATATAGAGCAAAACTTTGTTGGCCGTGGCGACGCGATCGCCCACCTTTGCGGCCTCCCCCTCATAGTGAACCTCACCCGTTTCCGTTGGGTTCACAGCGACGAGGAGGGGGTAGGGAAAGGCCAACCCCAGCTTTTCGGCAGTGACTTTTTGGAAGAGAATCCGCACGGCTCCACCGAGGCTGCGGTTGCCCTCGGCCATGGATGTTGGGAGGCAGTTGAGAGTGATTTGGGTAGCGTGGGCGATCGCCTTTCCTGCGCCCAACGGCAGGAAAAAGCCCTCCCGTTGCACCATGCCATCGGGGTTCAGCACGGGGGGCTCGTAGGCCAAGGGCAGAATGTAATCCTGAGCCGCGAGGGGCTGATCCACCGTCAGGCACAAGGGCTGATCGGGGGTGACGACGCTGGGATCAGCAATGTCGCTCAGCTCCAGCACTTGCAAGTCGGGGGCCGTGCTGCGATGGGTGGTGAATTGCAGCGGCGTAGTGGCTTCAGGATGATCCCGCAGGAGGGGTGGCAGGAGATGCCCGGCGACATCCCGTGTTACCTGAGCAACAGTGGTGAGTCGGGCTTTGCTTTGCAGCGCTGGATGGGGTTGGAGGGTGATGCCACCGGGAAGGTTGACGGGGCGATCGCCCGTCAGGGTCACCTGTTCCTGGGGGCGCGTCACCACAAAGCTGACCTGACTGGTGGTCCAGTCTTCCACCTCTGCGGCTTCTTCAGGTTGGGCGCTGAGGGTGCGGAGGGGCGATCGCTGCATCAAGCGGCTCAGGGTGTCAGTTCCTGTCATGGGCGAGCGGGTTGTGCCATCACTCAATCGCTCCAGCCCTGGCTGTTCCAGCAAGGTGGGGTCAAAGTCGGTCGTGCAGGCGATCGCCTTGAGGATGTCTTGATATTCCGTCACCCCCTGTTGCCAGAGGGCTTTGGGCACGCTGCCATAGATGGGTTGCCCGTCCAAAGCCCAGACCGACTGCTGCGGTTCCAGGCGCACGGTGCCTCCGGCCAAAACGGATTGCACCTGAAAGTCTTCGGTCAGGTCATACAGCGCACAAATTAAAACGGTGTTGCTGGTGTTGGTGAGGCGAACGCGGAAGGTCGGCTGCTGCCAGGTTTGCCGCGCTGCATCGTAGGTATAAGACAGCGAAATATCACCCGACGGCGATGGGGGAAGACTCCGCTGGTTGTCTGTGGGGTCGAGGATAGCGATCGCCAACGCCCCATCCGGCACCATTCCCTGCACTGGATTGCCCAGATTCACCAGGGTTTGCCAGCGGGCAATATGCTCCAAGTGTTGCACCACCGCCGCCGCACTGGCCGCGTCATAGCCAGAAATCGGTGCCGTCAAGGGGCGATCGTCCAACGGTCGAGTAATGCGATAGCTGTTTTGGGCGGCAATGACCTGAAAATCAACTGCATTGGGAGCAGGGGCATCGTGGCTAGACGACCGGGCTTCGCGTACATAGAGCGAGGGTTGCTGGCTGGGGCTGGCGATCGCCAAGGCTCGCCGCACCGCCTCCACTCCATCCCCCTCTCCGATCAGCGCCACGGAACATTGGGGCGGAGGTGCATGGGTGATCCAGGCTTTGTAGATGGCCGTTCGATCCAGCAGGTCTTGTCCCGATAACAGGCTGAGGTGGCTCTGGTGAGGCTGAACATCTGTCGCGGCGGCTGTGGCGATCGCCCCTTGCGCCGAAGGAGGATCGCCTGTCGGATGATCGAGAGGAAACAACGCCACCTGCACCCCATCTGTTGCCGTTGGCTGAACCAGACCGTGAATCGTGCCTGCGTCCATCACCCAAGCCGCCAGGGGATCATAGCTGACGGTGAAGTAGGGAGCGCGAGGGGCGATCGCCCCGCCTAAAAATGGCTGCTCTAAATCTGCTGCAATCGTCGCTTCCAGTTGGGGAATCTGCGCTGCCATCCGGTTTCGCAGCCGACTGTAGGCTTGCTTGAACAGATCCCGATAGGTAAGTGCCTCCGACGCCTGTTGCAAGGTTTCGAGTAAAAAGTAGGAAAATAGCCCGTGGCTCTGGCCTTCGACGGTGAGTTCCTGGGCTTCTTCATGGGCCTGGCAAGCCGCGAGCAACAGATGACGACTGCGGGGCAGGCTCCACCCACTGGTGGGGGGAATGGCGCTGCGAGTCGGGGCGGGCAAGGGTTCCGTGGGTAAGATCAGGCTGGAGAGGGGGCGCGATCGCCCATCCATCGGCACCCGCCGCACCGTCGCCGTCCCCAGATCCCGCGTGCCAGAGCCAGAATGACAACAATCCAAAATCACAACGACATGGGGCTGGTTTGTGGAAACCTCCGCCAGCAGCGTCGCCAACTCCTTATCCGACAAATCCCACTGCCCTGTCTGGCGACTATCCCAACACACCAAGGTTTCGTTTAGGCGATCGGGTTCTAGGTGCCACAGTTCTTCGGGGGTTTGCTCCTGCGACCCATGCCCGCTGTAGCAAAACAACACCACATCGTCGGTTCCAGCTTGCGCCAGATGCTCCCGAAAGCCTTGAATGATCGCTTCCCGCGTCGCCTGCTCATTCTGCAAAACGCGCAGGTGCAAGGTCTCTCCAGCTTGCGCCACCCGGATTTGCAAATACTGCTGCCACATCTGCACATCATTAACGCAGCCTCGCAGCGGCGGGATGGGAGCGGGATAATCATCAATCCCAACAAGCAAGGCATAAATCCTTTTGGGCATGGGGTTCAACCAGGCGTGAAAGCAAAAACGGAGTAGGCGATCGCCCGACCCAGAGGGGGACAGGTCGATGGAACAGTTCGTCCCTGTGCAAATCTGTGTGGGCTGACATCAGACAGCGCTGACCCAGGACAGCATCAATTTTGCCGATAAATCCAGCAAAACCATATCCGTTTGAAGGCTGCATTGATATCAAATGAAACACAATTCAATCTACTTCCCTCGTAGAATACCTTTTATTCATTCGCCAGTTGAAAATTTCAAGCCCGCTCCATGGAATTCACCTACATTTCAAGCCTCCAACTGCCAGAGAGCTGGCAGCGACGGCGATCTCTGGTGATTGAAGGCGAGATCACATTTCCCTATGTCGCTTGGCTGAGAACTCAACTCAAAGAACTGGCCAACCATTCCCGACAACCGGTTTATCTCTATATCCACGCCAGTGGAACCGATCCAACTCCCCTCTTTCGGCTGTATGAAGTGATGAAGGAGGTGAAGCAGCAGGTCGAGATCATCACCATTGCGATGGGCTTTGTGTCGGGGGCAGCGGCGGCGATACTATGTGCCGGAACCCCAAAACGGCGGATGGCGATCGCCCACAGCGTTCTCAAATTCGATGTCATTCGCTCGAAGAGGGTTCCAGGGCCAAACGCAACCGACGAGGAGAAGGTGAGCTATATTTTCTCCGGTAAGATTGCCCCCCAGATATTCGCTAACCACACGGCTCTGGCGTTCGAGACAGCCGAGTCCTATATGCAGATGGGATACAGTATCCAGGCCGAAACGATGCGGGACTATGGCCTGATTGACCATGTGTTGCCCATGAGTGCGAGTGGGGTCAAGACACCCATCATGGATCCCCGCTGGATTTCCCTTGATGCCAGACCCCAGGCGCGATGGTTTCCTCAGGTCAGTCATCGATTGTATGCCAAGCCATCAACGACTCCATCGACCCAGGGAACCGGGGGGGCAAATAGGGCGATCGCTCTCTGGTGTTTGCAGTTGGCCCATCAGCCCCTCACCCGTTGGCAACGGCTGACAGGACGCAACCTGGATGAGGTGGGGCAGGTCAGCCGATTGCTGACCGCACATCGGCAGGCGCTAGAGGCGGAGCTACAAAACCGGGGAACCGATGCAGATGTGTGGTGGCAGAAAGTCATTGCCCAATATCAGCGCTTGCACTGGAAGCCGGACGTTTGGCAAGCAGTAGCTTTGGTGGCGATCGCCGATACCCAGACGACCATCTCGGACGATCCGCAGATGTTGCGGCAGCGACTGGTCGATGATGTGCTGCTCGACACCCATTGGATGCTCTACAACGGCTGTTTGCAGCGGCGCGATGCAGCGGGAAACAGTGCGCCAGACGTGCCGGGCTTGGGCGATCGCTCCCTCAAACATAGCCATTACGTCCAGCAACTTTTGCCCTACTCCAGCTACGGAGAAGACCTGCAACAGGCGTTACTGGAAGTTCCCCTTTTTCGTCAAATGATGCTGGCATCGGGGCAAGGCTACTGGGGGCAGGCCGTGGCCGCCAGCCATCAGTTACACGATCGATTTCCGACCGTCGCTGCCTACGAAGACAATTTCAGAGCCTGTCTCAAGAAAACCGGAATTCCCCTCAGATTTGCCCTATCCCCAGCGGCCTTGCACCTGGCGACCTGGCGGGCGACGGCCACCGCTAAATATCAGAGAACCGTCAATCCAGATGAGGATGAGTCAGGGAACTACGGATGCTTGATGGGTTGTGCGGGTTTGGTGCTCATGATGATGATGGGTGCGGTGGTCTTCATGGTCGTTTCTGGTATCGGCTCTCCACCCAGGTGGTTAGCCTGGCTCCCCACCTGGTTCCGAGCACCTCTGCTACTTGTGATTGGGGTTCCCTCCTTTTTTATCCTGGGCTACATGATGGTGATGAGTCTGTGGATATTTCTATGGGCGATCGTTTTGGGCCCTTTTGAGTTGACCCTCAGATTTCTCGCTTGGCTGTTTTACTTTGGTTCACGCTTCAGTGGCGCACAGCTCCCAACCCAACCCACATCCTCTCAAGCCCAATCGCCCAACCTGCCCATCATGACAGTCCCCCCCATGCTGATTCCCCAAACCCTTCCCAATCCACAAGAGCAGAATGCGGCAACCCCTCAGGCTCAGACTGCAACCAACTCGGCTGATACCTGGATTACCTGGTTTTTCAGTTGGAACCACTGGCCGTCAAAGCTATGGGCGATCGCGACTACAGCCGTGCTAATCACCACCATCACCCAGAACGGCACTGATATTTGGCGGCATCACACCCGCCATGCGGCCTATCGCTCTCTAATTGCCGCACACCAACTGGCGGATCATCCACAAGCGGTGACGGCGGCCGAGCGGTTTTTGTCTGCCCCTCGGCGCGATCGCCCTGATGCCCGCCAAGAGCAAGTTTGGGACTTATATCAGCAAGCCTTAGTGGGATGGATGGTGCAGACCGCTTCCGATGACGATAGCGATCTACAGGCTGCGTTGAAGCGCTATCGACAACAGCAGCAACGGAGAAACACTCCATGAGACAGAGATTTTTGTATGGCTACACTATCCTCGGTCTGATGCTGTCCATCGGACTGTTTGGCCGATCGTATTGGCTGAGTTGGGAGGCCGAGGACATCAGCGTAGCCTCGGTGGCTCAGACAATCGCAGCTACCCCACAACCCTTTCAGAATGGCTGCCCTGAAGGGATTAACTTCACGGTCGATGATCGGTATTTTGAGGGATGGTCTGAGAGCGATCGCCTCAACTATTTTCGCGATTGGATTTTTGCCACCGTCCTCAGCACCCAAACCGATGGAGAAGGCACCATCCAAGACCGCCTCCAGTCCTTGCTAGGCCAACGCACCTGGGAACAGCGTATCCATCAATGGGGAGCCCGCAGCCATAGGTTTTCCAGCAGCAATCTGGGATTCGATACGGCACTGGTGGTGCAACCGTTAGACTTGCCGCCGGATCAGCAAACTGAGTTGCTCCACGAGGTCACCCGGCTCTACACAACACGCCCGTCCGATCGCCTTCGCATCCAGATCTTTGGCTATACCCTGGATGCTGATAATCAGTATGCCGCCGTTGTCCCCGGTGAGAGCATCCTCCTCCGTGCTGCCGATATCCCCGCGCCGGAACCCTCGCCCCGCCCGGAGTCCAATAATCCGCCCTTCGAATTTGATTTTGAGATTCCTGAGTTTGAAATTCCTGAGCTACCCGACGAGTTCCGACTCAATCAGCAGCCCCAAAGTGCCGGAGACATGGCTCGCTCGCTCGTTTTGGGGCAAGCGGCGATCGCCAGCCCTGATCCGGTCTACATGGCAAAACGGGGCACCAGCCCTGGCAGTCGCCCCAATGTGCCCAATAACTACAACCAACCTGGCTCGACCCGGACAAACCCCGGTTCTAGCGCACCCTCACAGCGCGAGACAACCCCGACTCACGACGTTACGCCGCTGCTCCAGCAAACCAATGGGCAGTTAGTCATCGAAGAAGCAAACGAGGCGATCGCGGCAGACCCCACTAATACTTTGCCCTCCGTGACGATCGAAGCCACGAACTATGGCTTCGACGTGGCACTGAGTAGTGAGGCGGTTTTAGAACAGCAATTGAGCCAGGAGGTTGACAACTCGCCCGATACCGTTGACCCCGACCTCCACCGATCGCTGCATCGTCAGAACTATGAGCAAGCCATTCCAACCTTGGCCGCGCAGCCCGACCAAGTACAGGTCTATCTCCAGCAGGATATGCAGCGAGTATTGCAACGGGTGGAAGCGGGGAATGTGAACGGTGCCGCCCACCTCATCGATACGTTGGTGGAAATATATGGGTCACAACCGCGTCTGGAGGTTTTGCGGGGTTTGGTTGCTATCCATCGATCGCGGCTTCAGACCCAAGCGATCAACGAACCAGATCTGGATGTAAGCGAAAGTAATCGTAAGTTCCTGGATCAGGTCAGTGCGTTGATTGCCGCCGATGATGGCACCTTCGACTTTCGGGCGATCGCCCTCGACGATGCCCTGCTGTATGTGCAGGATTCGCCGGAACTCAACAATATTGACTGGTCGCCCCAAATCGAAGCATCTCTGCCGCTGATTTCAACCCAAAATGTCTATCGGCTCGACCCTGGCCCCGTGAGCAACGCTCGCCTCTCCGGTGTCGAAGCCGGAATTGTGGCCAGTGAAAATGAGCCGACTGCCGATGGAACGGCAGAGGAACCTACCACTGACCCAGGCGATCGCCCCAGCGACGAAGCGCCGACAGAGGAATCGCCAGAGAGTAGCGGTGGCGGCCCCGATGGCAGTGGGGACGATGATAGCGAAGCGGCTCAGTGCGCGGTTGAGGAACCACCACGACCCATTTATGTCGTATTGGTCGCTCAGTGATTCATTCAGCAATTCACTCAGCAATTCACTCAGAAAATCATGGTTGCCTCCCTCGATAGCTTTGATGCCTTGCAGGCTGCTGTGGCGATCGCCGAACAGCACCGGCAACGAGGCGATCTGAGTGCCGCCTACGACGCCTACCTTGCCATCGCCACCCGGCGCTTTACTCAGCAAACCTTGACTCGTGCAGATTTGATCGTTCTGCGTTTGCTTGCCGATCTCGCTACCCTGTTTGGCGACTACGCCGGAGCCACATCTATATTGTCGGGAATCACTGGACTCTATGCGGATGCCGGCAATGAGCAATGGGCTGATTTCACCCGCTGCCAACAGATACATCTGGCCATTGAGCAGGGGGCAATGGCTGAGGTTGAAGCGTTGCTACGAGCTATGCAGCCCCGCATTGGTAATATTCGCCAGATCCAGATTTCTGAGGCAGGGTTGAACCAGTGGGAAGCCACTTGTCAGTGGTCGGGCACAACCCTGAGCGATCGCCGCATCCTCTTCATCCATCTGTATCTGGCACTGGGGCGATGGCTCGTTGCCCTGGGGCAATATGGTAGTGGTCAGATATTGTTACAGCGGGGACTAGTCCAGCTTGAGGATGCAACTGATTCTGCCAATGGTGCAGAAGCAATCGCCACGCAAGCCCAGATTCCCCTGTACCTCACGCTCGCCCGTGCCCAGGGGGAAAAGGGAGACTTCGCGATCGCCAATACCACCTTGAGCCAGGTTGATACCTTACTCAGCCAACAACCCGACCCCAGCTTTGCAATCCATGTCACCGAGTTACGTGGCAAGCTGTGTTTACTGCAAGGACAACTGGGCAATGGCCTGGAATGCTTCCAAAAGATCGTGCAACAATTACAAACCTTGAGCTTCCATCGGCCAGTCTTGCGAGCTACTTTGAACTTGGCGGAAGTCCTGATTTTGCTGAATCAGACTCAGCAGGCAGACACCTACTTAGCTGCCATCCGGCAGGATGTGCAGATGCTGTCGGATGATGGTTTGCAGCAAACCCTGAGACAACTTGAGCAGTTGTCGCAACTGCGGAGACGATCGCTCATCAGTACAACCACACAGTCAAATCAGGCGGCCCGACAAACCGCTCTAACCCCACCCGAACCCCCTGGCGCATCTACATCAGAACCAGAATCAGCTCCCGTACCCTGGAAGCTTTGTCGCAGTGCTAGCTATCTCACTACCTTTGAACGCGGTTGTTTACCTCTGCAACTGGCTCTTGCACAGTTTGATTTCGCAACTGCACAGCAGCATCTCCAACGGCTCAAGCAAGCCTTTCACGCCACAGATTCTGCCATTGTTCAACAGCGGCTGGCCTTGTGGAAGGCGATCGCCCACTACTACGATGCGACAACGTTCCGACAGGACGAGCACCCGCCCGATCCAGAGCGCGTCTCTTCGGTCGCCCAACAACTAAACGCATTAACGACATCTCTTCGCTCTGTGGGCTTGCTACCAGATGTCTACTTGGCGCAACAATATGCCAGTTGGTGTGAGGCACGCCTTGCCCCCGAAAACGTAACCGCAGCCGCCCAATGGCAAGCTGTACAAGCCCTTCAGCAACAACTCGTCGAAACCTTACGCCCCCAAGACCAGGCGATGTACTTGCTGAACAAATGGACAGCGGAGGAAGCGGCGATCGCCACCACCCTCAATCGCCTGCAACAGCAACAACAACGACTCAAGCGCCATCGCTGGTGGCAACGCCCAAAAGCTCGCTGGGCCATGCTCAAGCAGTTACATCAACAGTTGCAACGCCTCGATCATTACAAGCAAATCCAGTCCTATCAAGCCCGTACCGGGGAAAGCACATCTCCACTGCAGGCAACCCCACAGCCTTTATGGCGCTGTTTGTTGACGCATCCCCGCCGTCGTTTGACCCTCGCGTTTCTGGTCTTACCCGATCGAGTGCTGGTCGTTTGCAGGGGTTGGTTACGCCTTGATTTTCACATCCTTCCGACCACCCGCCTAATGCTGCGAAACACCGTGCAAGCCTGGCATCAAGCCTTAGCCACCGCAGGCCGCAGCCGCACCCTTGCCACCCACCCCGACCAGGATGACGCCCCCGCCCCTATGCAATCTCGAGAACGGTTGGAAGCGATCGCCACTGAACTGTCACAGCATCTCCAGCTTGAGGGTCTGCTCCAGAATAGTTCCCATCGGATCACAAGCCTAGCAATCGTACCAGACAGTAGCTTGCATGGCTTTCCTTTCACCGTCTTGCCCTACCAAGGAAAGACTCTGATACAGCGGTTTGCCCTCTCCCATACCTACGATTTGCTATCACCCTTCCATCGCCAGCAGCAGCACCAACCTGCCCAGGCGCTTGTCGTTGGCATTGGACAACCCCTCACTATCACCTCCGATAGCGAAATGCTCCTCCATCTATCGGCTTTACCCGGTGTATATCCAGAACTCCATGTGATTACCCAACAACTCCAGCAACAGCGCATCCCGCTAGTAACTCCACACCCCCTCGTTCAAGAAACTGCGACTAAAGCCATGTTCCTTCGGCATTTACCCCAAGCGACCTGGCTTCATCTCGCCTGCCACGGCATCTTCATGGTCAATCGTCCCGATCGCTCCGGGCTGGTGTTCAGTAACGGCACAACCACCGATCAAGGGGAGCAAGGAGCCATCCTTAGCCTAAGAGAATTGTCATACCTCAATCTTCAGCATCTTCAGCAGGTTGTGTTGTCCGCTTGCTGGTCTGCCGACCACTATGTTTTGCCCGGTCGCTGGGTTATCAGCCTACCCGAAACCTTACATCGTGCTGGAACCCAGAGCATCCTGGGCGCACTCTGGGAAGTTGATGATCGCTTTGCGATTCCGTTTATGACTCAGTTCTATGCCTATCTGACGAAACTGCCGCGCGATCACGCTCTAAAACAAACCCAACTCGATTGCCTCAGAGGAACGCTGCCCAACAGTGCTCATTTGGATACGACCAATCCTTTTTATTGGTCTAGCTTTGCACTCTATGGCAATCCCAATCGAGTCGGAAATTTCCGTTCGACTGACTAAAATTCGATAATCACTCAAGTGCTCTCCCGACATTAGTAACGTAAAGTTTCGGCATCGTCGGCTTGGCACCCCATCGAATTGGTCGAGTCTATTCTCTCAGAACTCACAATTTCGAGCTTGACACTGCACTAGTAGCACTCGCAATTCATCCAGCGATACAACGAGAGCTAATCACCCTTAACCACCTGCAGAGAATACGGCCTCAGTTGTTAACTTCAACTGAGGCAAGACGCCAGAAACCACCGTTTCTCCTGCTACAAATCGTCGCATTTGGTATTCCTCGCCATCTAGCTGGCAGACCGTAATTGTCGGCTGTTTGGGTTTGCCAATATGGCGCACAGCTCCCAGCGCTCGGAAATCAACCAGCCAGTATTCAGCAATTCCCATCGCTTCATATTCAACCAACTTGTGACCGTAATCATCGCGCCAATTGGTACTGACCACCTCAATCACCAGAGGGGCCGTCTTCCCATGCTGAATCACCGAAGCGGTCGGCCAGAGGTCTTCTTGTTGTAGATATTCCCGGTTCAGCACAACGACATCTGGCATATAGCCTGACCCTTCTGCCTGAGGTTTGATTAAGCAGGTTCGTGGAATCGAATAGGGTAGCTGGGCTTGCCGAATGGCCAGACTCAGCTCAGCCGCCAAAAATCCAGCGACATCCTCATGGGGACCTGTGGGTAACATCTCAACTGCAATCCCCTCGATTAACTCATATCGGCGGCCATCTGCTGGATACCACGCCAGAAACTCCTCAAAGCTCATGGGGCCTTTAACTTGTGCGTGAACCATCACTCAGCACCATCTATAGCATTAGGTCGCGTGCAAGCATTTTCACAACCAATAATATAGCTTCTAACAATAGTATGACCTTTGACCGTGCGGGCGATCGCACGGTCAAATATTCAACTCTTCAATCGCGGTGAGCTAAGCGTCTACACCGAATCTGGATCAATCCCCAAATCGCGTAACCGAGTCGCTAGTCGCTCTGCGCGATCTTGCGCGACCTGCCGAGCCGCTTCTGCCTCTGCGTGGCTCAGCAGTTTTTCACCCGTTTCCGGATTGTAAAACCGCAGTTCTCCCTGCTCTAAATGGAGTGCTAACCCCAAGACATCACTGGCAATCGATAAGCCCCCATCCGGTAACGGCGTTGCAGGTATCGGAAAGTAGTTACCATCTATGAGGTTGTAGCCCTGCAGCGGTGGCTCTAGGTAATCGGCACTGGGATCATATTGAAAGTATTCCGCCACGCCCCAAAAGGCGTAGAGCCCTCGCTTTGTTCCCTGGTCCTCGCTAAGGGTAGATTTAGACGTAATTTCTAAAACAAAGCTTGGATATTGGTTGTCTTCTTGCCAGACTTTATAGGATGTGCGCTTACCTTTAGGTCGATTGAACACAACAAACACATCCGGAGCCACCCTAGCTTTAGGGTTACCTTCGTCGTAATAAATCAATAAATTACCCGAGACATAGACTTGGGGATGATTGGCAAAGAAAATGTTGAGGATTTCGGTGCCATAGGCAATATAGGGCCGCTGGTAATCGCTTTCAGCCACAGGCTTACCGTCCGACTCGGGATAATCAACGTCGGCACTATTGATATTGGAGCCGGGACGGGCTGCACTCCTCATAATCACCAGTCTCCAATATGGTGGCGGGGCGATATACCGTAGGCTTAATCTGCGCCTAGCCTAACATAGAGGCCTTTATTGAAATCCACCCTATACCCTCATAATAAGTCGATAGGTGCAATTAAACCTAAAATCCTAAAACCCTGCGCGGGCGGCGCAGGGTTTTAGGATTTGGTTTTTAACTATACCGAGGTACTTAAAGAGATAATAAGAACAGTTTATTCCAATACGAACTGGAACTCATGTCCAGAACCGTCCTAGTTTGTCAGCATCAATCCTGTCCTCAACAAGGTGCGGCTTCTGTGTTAAGCGCATTGAAGACCCAAGCTCCAGCAGATGTTGAGGTCAAGGGAAGTGGATGTCTTGGCGAATGTGGCAATGGACCGATGGTCGTCATCCTGCCTGAAAAAATCTGGTATTGCCACGTTGAGGTGAACGATGTGCCAACGATTGTTGAGCAACATCTTACAGCGCTTCGCGCTTGAATCAGCCACAGTTGTTTTTGTGAGAGCCGCGCTCCGCGCGGCTCTCACAAAAACAACCCGGTTTTAAGCGCTTGAAAAGCGCTATAAATATCACGAATATCTCGCAATGTTGCGATAGCCTCGGCTACAACGGGAATATTCCAAGCAAGTCAGTACAATACCCGTAACCTTCACGCGGAAGCCTATGCGATTCAAGCCAGCCAATCTCCCCGGAAAAAGTGCCAGGGCACTGCTCAACCCCAAGAATTACCTGATGCCCCTCACCCCATCGGAAGACGAGGAGGATTCTCTATTTGAATATTCCTCAACCGAACCGGGGGCCATGCCGGGAACGCTCACGATTGAGAGTGATGCACCACTACCCGTCATCACGCTGATCGACTATGACGAGGGTCATGCAAATCGCAAAACGATCACGGCTCCTGAAGAATGCAGCGAATACCTGGATACTGAAACGGTTTCTTGGGTGGATGTAAAAGGGTTGGGGAGTGAGCAAATTTTGCAAGGAATTGGTACGGTGTTTGGCCTGCATCCCTTGGTTTTGGAAGATGTGGTGAATGTGCCGCAGCGCCCCAAAGTCGAGGAGTACAATAACCAACTCTTGGTCATTGCCCGCATGGTAAATCTGCGGGAAGCTGGCCGGGGCTTCATCAGTGAGCAGGTTAGCTTCATTTTGGGCAAAAACTACCTGCTGACCGTGCAAGAGGAACCCGAGTATGACTGCTTTGGGCCTGTGCAAGATCGCATCCGCCTGAGCAAAGGCAACATTCGCAAGCATGGAGCCGATTTTCTAACCTATTCCTTGCTGGATGCCGTGATTGATGGCTTTTTCCCGGTACTGGAGTCCTACAGCGAGATTTTAGAAGAATTAGAGGATGAGGTTGTCTTTAACCCAACCCGCCAGACCCTAGGCAAGATCCACAGCATCAAGCGGGATCTGCTGGCGCTGCGGCGCGCGATTTGGCCCCAACGGGATGCCATCAACACGCTCATTCGCGATGGCAGTAGCTTGATCAGCGAAGAGGTACGGGTCTATCTGCGCGACTGCTACGACCATACGGTGCAAGTACTGGATATGGTCGAAACCTACCGTGAAGTGGCAGCCAGTTTGATGGATGTGTACTTATCATCCGTTGGCAATCGCATGAATGAAGTTATGAAACTGCTGACGGTGATTTCGAGCATTTTCATTCCCCTTACTTTTATCGCTGGGGTCTATGGCATGAACTTCGATACCTCGGCATCTCCCTGGAATATGCCGGAGCTGGAATGGTCCTGGGGCTATCCAATCTGTCTGTTGCTAATGGGGGCGATCGCTGGGGCCTTAATCATGTACTTCCAAAAACTGGGCTGGTTTGAAAATTTTTCAGGCATCGAAGAAAAATAAGTCATAGACTGCTAGGACTTACGAATTTCCGTTGATGGTACGGGCACATCCCTCTCATGCCATTGACGAATTTAGTCAGGGGAGGGGATTTTTGCATCTGGCCTAACTGTTTAATTGGAGCGGGTATCAACGGAAGAACTTGATATTATCTGAAGACCGAAAGCAACCATCTCGCTTCCTATCCGTTTAAATCGATTATCCGTTTACAGCGAATAAAACTTCCCCTAATGGATCTCAAAGCTCTCATCCGCGATATTCCTGATTTCCCCCAACCCGGCGTCGTCTTCCGCGACATCACGACCCTGCTCCGCGATCCAGACGGACTCCGCCACACCATCGATGTCCTGACAGAACGGTGTAGCACCCTGAACGTCGATCTTGTGGTTGGGATGGAATCGCGAGGCTTCATTTTTGGAGCCCCCCTCGCCTATCAGCTCAACGCTGGGTTTATCCCGGTTCGTAAACCGGGCAAGCTCCCCGCTGCCGTGCATTCTGTGGAATATGACCTGGAATATGGCACAGATCGGCTAGAAATTCACCAAGATGCTGCCTCTCCGCCAGCACGGGTTCTCATTGTGGATGATGTCATTGCAACGGGCGGTACAGCAGCGGCAACAGCACAGTTAGTGCAATGTACGGGCTGCGAGTTAGCTGGCTTTGGCTTCATCATTGAACTGACCGGACTCAACGGACGGACCAAATTGCCTGAGGCTCCAATCATTTCTTTATTGGAATATTGATTAGGTCTCGCGTATAGAACAGATAACTTTCTGAAAGCTTCGTGCTGTAGGGCTTTCAGGAAATATTAGGTTTCACCTAAGCGTATAGCACCATCGTACGGATACGCTTGTCTGGGTCGTCCGTTTCCGGGTGGCATGGGTTAAGATTCATCTAAATAAAGGGTGGATGCTGTCAAGTCTTGAATGTTTGGAAACGCTTGTTGGTTTCCTTCGCAGCCAATCCTTGCCGCTAATTGAAGGCATCGAGCGATCGCCCTTCCCACCCTACCTACCCGCATTTTCCTCAGGTTCCATGACCGCAACTCCCAGCGACCCCCAACAACAAAAGCTGCGTGCCCTCCGGGAGAGGGTAATTGGTTTCTTCACAGGTGAGATTACGCTTTATATCGCCAAGCGATTGCTGCAGGGTGCCATCACACTGTTGCTGGCATCGGCACTGTGTTTTTTCATCATCCAGCTGGCTCCCGGGAACTACCTGGATGTGTTGCGTCAGGATCCCCGCATTTCTCCTGAAACCCTGGCAACCTTTGAGGAACAATTTGGTCTCAACAAACCGGTTGTCCAGCAATACTTTACCTGGTTGTGGCAGGTGATTACCCGATGGGATTTTGGGGTGAGCTTCATCTACTCCCAGCGTCCGGTGTCGTCCATCCTAGCCGAGCGCATTCCCGCCACCCTGCTACTCTCCATCACCTCTATCGTTATGACCTGGGCGATCGCCATCCCTCTCGGGGTGATTGGAGCCGTCCGCCAAGATCAGTGGGTCGATCGCGTCTTCCGTGTCCTCAGCTACATCGGACAGGGCTTTCCCACACTCATTACCGGGCTCCTGCTACTATTTGTGGCTCAGTTTTTGTCGCCGTGGGTGCCGGTCGGAGGGATGACCAGCATCGACCACCAGGATCTCACCTCGATTGGCAAGGTGTTAGATGTCGGCTGGCACATGATTTTGCCAACGATCGCCCTCAGTATCACTGGGTTTGCAGGGTTGCAACGAATCACTCGGGGGCAATTGCTGGACGTGCTGCGGCAAGACTATATCCAGACCGCCCGCGCCAAGGGATTGCCCGAAAACCGTGTGATCTATGTTCACGCCCTCCGCAATGCGGTTAATCCGCTCATTACGCTACTGGGATTTGAGTTTGCCAACCTCCTCAGCGGTTCCTTCATCACCGAAAACTTCTTTAACTGGCCAGGGTTAGGACGATTGATTCTACAAGCGGTAACAGCGCAGGATCTTTACCTGGTGATGGCCAGCCTCATGATGGGAGCTGTAATGCTGATTGTTGGTAACCTGTTGGCTGATTTACTCCTCAAATTTGTCGATCCGCGTATTAGTCTTTCGAAAATGCAGTAGGGTAGGGGGGGCGATCGCATCGCCCAACGCTCAAGCATTTGCTTTTTCAGATAACGGACACCTTTGTGTCAGATGTTTGATTTGTGTCAGATGTTTGAATAAAGGTTCTGAAGAGCGACCTTCGGAATTGTTTGACCAAGGGAGTGGGCACTTGCTAGCAATCCTGGCTCCCGTCACATTAGCGATTCCGATCGAAAGGGTGGCATGACAGAGTAAGATGAAGAAATGCCTAATGGCTGGTCGAGCATTACCTGTCCTTTCTAGGATGGGTGAATCTATCGCTAGTCCCAGGCAAGCTGCTTGATCACCTCATTAAATTTCAAGTCGAGTGGGTAGAGTTCAGTTATGAGCCAAGAAGACATTTTGAAAAAGGTTCAGAAGATTGTATCTGAACAACTTAGCGTTGATGAATCCGAAGTCAAGCCAGAGGCGAGCTTTGCAAACGACCTGGGCGCCGACTCTTTGGATACTGTAGAGCTGGTTATGGCTCTAGAAGAAGAGTTTGACATCGAAATTCCCGACGAAGCGGCAGAAAACATCGCGACGGTTCAATCAGCGGTCGATTACATCAATCAGAAGGCCGCAGCTTAGTCAGGTCACTTCGTTCATTGAGGACTTGTGTCTTAGCTCCACCTCCTTTGATGATTCTGCTTGATGTTCAGAACCCTCTGCTGATCGCATGATGGAAGAAGCGGTAAAACTCCGCATTATAATAGTCCTTTCCTATTGTTAGGGACATTCCTTGATGGGGAAGAACAAGGCTGAAATTTAGGATAGGGAGTTCCGATAAAGGGATTTTACTGCCCATGTTTTGGCCGTCAATGTAACCCTCGGATATGGTCTCTGTCCGATTGTTTGTCTCTAATGCTGCTCGGCGCTTGTGATTTTTCTAGATCCCTGACAGACGAGTTGATTTTCATAGCTAAATGGTGTCATGACGACTTCTGATTCTGCACTGAAGCGTGTTGTAGTTACGGGGATGGGGGCATTGACTCCCATCGGGAATACCCTGGCTGACTACTGGGATGGGCTGCTAGCCGGACGCAACGGCATCGGGCCAATTACCCTATTCGACGCCTCTCGTCACGACTCTCGCATTGCTGGAGAAGTGCGAGGGTTCGACCCAAAGGACTACATGGAGCGCAAGGATGCAAAGCGCATGGATCGGTTTGCTCAATTTGCGGTTGCAGCTAGTAAGCAGGCGCTTGCAGACGCGGAATTTGAGATCAACGATCTAAATGCCGAGCAGGTGGGTATCGTTATCGGTACTGGTATCGGCGGGTTGAAGGTGATGGAGGATCAGCAAGAGGTCTATCTCAACCGGGGACCGAGCCGTTGTAGCCCATTCATGGTGCCGATGATGATCGCCAATATGGCAGCGGGGTTGACGGCAATTCAGATTGGCGCAAAGGGGCCTAATAATTGCACGGTTACGGCCTGTGCCGCTGGGTCTAACGCGATCGGCGATGCGTTTCGGTTGGTTCAGCGCGGCTATGCGCAAGCCATGATCTGCGGTGGCACAGAAGCGGCTGTGACGCCGCTCTCGTTTGCTGGTTTTGCGTCGGCTCGTGCGCTGTCTACCCGCAATGATGATCCTGACCATGCTTGCCGCCCTTTTGACCGCGATCGCGACGGTTTTGTGATGGGCGAAGGCTCTGGGATTTTGCTGCTAGAAGAATTGGAACATGCCCTCAGCCGAGGCGCAAAAATCTACGGCGAAATTGTCGGCTATGGCATGACCTGTGATGCTTACCACATCACCTCCCCAGTGCCCGGTGGAGAGGGGGCGTCCCGTGCTATCCAACTGGCAATGAAAGATGCTGGGGTGAAGCCAGCCGATGTGAGCTATGTCAACGCCCATGGCACGAGCACTCCGGCTAACGATTCAACGGAAACGGCGGCAATTAAAACCGCTCTGGGGGATCAGGCGTATAACGTAGCTATCAGTTCCACCAAGTCCATGACCGGGCATTTGCTCGGCGGCTCCGGTGGCATCGAGGCTGTGGCAGCCATGATGGCGATCGCCCACGATCGCGTCCCTCCCACCATTAATCTGGAGAATCCCGATCCAGCTTGCGATCTGGATTACATCCCTAACCAAAGTCGCGAGCGTACCGTCGATGTGGCGCTGTCCAACTCGTTTGGTTTCGGTGGGCACAATGTCACCCTAGTCTTCCGCAAGTTTCAATCTGCCTGATAGCTGGGTAGAGCGATCGCCCACAGATCGGTTTTCAGCTTCCAGGAAATAGGGTTTGTAGGGCGCTGAATTTGGTTCGGCGTCCTTTGTTTTATCGCGTAAAAGCTGTGCTATTCCTGTTTGCATTGTTTTTGCATTGTTGCCGTACCGCAAGCCAAATGAACGGGTTGATTTCCCATCGACTAAAACCTGAAAATTCGATGGCTAAAATCTTGCGATCGCCCTTCCCCTGGTACCGCTTTCGTAAGAAACTCTTACGAAGATGCCTTTATAGTGAAAGTGCAATGGCTGGTATGGATATCGCTCTAAATAAAACTGCGATCGCTCAACTTACATTTGCGTTGGCCGCTTGTTCACAATCGGTGTGCCCTGAAAGCTTTTGACCGAAATTAATCTCCCCGACTTCTCAACCAAAATCTACATAGCCTCACCAGGAACCTTTTCTATGACTACTACTTTCCCCATAGATCTGAGCGCTTATAAGCAAGTGAGCCTCGATCCGGCAACCCCGACCCTGACGGATGACCAACGAGCCGCTCTCAAAGCCAACGTTCAGCTTTGTCGCGATGCGATCGTCTTCTTCACCGCCACGGGTGCGGCTCATGGCGTTGGTGGGCACACGGGTGGCCCCTACGACACCGTGCCCGAAGTCGTGATTCTGGATGCCCTCTTTCGGGGACAGCCCAACCAGTTTGTCCCCACATTCTTTGATGAAGCCGGACACCGAGTTGCGACCCAATACCTGATGTCGGTGCTGCGCGGTCACATGCCTGCCGAGCAACTGATGAGCTATCGTCTGGCTAATGCCAAGCTACCGGGTCATCCTGAGTTGGGACTGACACCAGGGGTCGAGTTTAGCTCGGGTCGCCTCGGCCACATGTGGCCCTATGTTAATGGTGTGGCACTGGCCAATCCGGGTAAAACGGTTTTCTGTCTGGGATCCGACGGTTCCCAACAGGAAGGAAATGACGCCGAAGCCGCTCGCTTTGCCGTGGCTCATCACGTCAACGTGAAGCTGCTGATCGATGACAATGATGTGACCATTGCTGGACATCCCTCCCAGTATATGGGGGGCTACAGTGTTCGGAAAACCCTGGAAGGCCATGGATTGATGGTACTGGAAGGGGATGGTGAAGATCTGGATAGCCTCTATGCCAACATCTGTCAGGCCATTACAACACCAGGGCCAGTGGCGATCGTGAACAAGCGCCCAATGGCAGTCGGGATCGAGGGGATTGAAGGCACTACCCATGGCCATGACGTGGTTTCGGTGGATGCAGCGGTCAAGTACCTGGAAGCCAACAGTCAAACCGCCGCCGCCGAACATCTCAAGGGAATCCAAAAGCCCAAAAATACCTACAAATTCCTCGGGTCATCCGACAAATTGGGGTCAAACCGCAACACCTTTGGCACCGCAATGGTCGAAGTGTTGGGTGGGATGAGCGAAGAAGAGCGCAAAAACAGCGTTCTCGTTGTGGATAACGACCTGGAAGGCTCCTGCGGGTTAACGGCCATTCGCAAGGCACACCCCGAAGTGTTTGTCAGTGGTGGCATCATGGAGCGGGGTAACCTGTCGGCAGCGGCAGGATTTGGGATGCAGAAAGGCAAGCAGGGTATCTATGCTACCTTTGCGGCCTTCCTGGAAATGTGCATTTCCGAAATCACAATGGCGCGGTTGAACTACTCCAACCTGCTGTGCCACTTCTCCCACTCCGGCATTGACGACATGGCCGACAACACCTGCCACTTCGGGTTGAACAACATGTTCGCCGACAACGGCCTAGATGATGCCTACGAAACCCGCCTCTATTTCCCCGCAGATGCCAACCAAATGACGGCTTGTGTGAAAGCGGTATTCAGCGACCCCGGCATGCGGTTCATTTTCTCCACCCGCTCCAAAGTCCCCATGATTTTGGATGCGGATGGCAACGAGATGTTTGGCGGCAACTACACCTTTGCTTCTGGCAAAGATGAGGTGATCCGCGAAGGTACCGCAGGTTACATCGTGACCTTTGGTGATTCCCTCTATCGGTCGCTGGATGCGGTTGAACGGCTGAAGCAAGAAGGGCTTGATGTAGGGCTAATCAACAAGTCCACCCTCAATGTTGTGGATGAAGACATGATGGCGAAAGTGGGCAAGGCTCCCTTTGTGCTGGTGACGGAAGCCTTCAACCGCAAGACGGGTCTGGGCATCCGCTTTGGAAGCTGGTTGCTGGAGCGGGGCTATACTCCCAAGTATGCTCACATCGGCACCCACGAAGAAGGCTGCGGCGGCCTGTGGGAGCAGTTCATCTATCAGGGAATTGATCCAGACGGCATCATGAAGAAAGTCAAAGAGCTGGTGAAGTAAGCGATGCGATCGCCCTTCATGTCTTTGTTGTGAAGCTATAGACGAGATAAATCAACGTGCGGGATAAGGATTGACCTTATCCCGCATTTTCGCATTGCTGATTGAGGGGATGATTTTTTCTGAGAGGGGGCGCACCACGCCCCCTCTCAGAAAAAATCATCCTTGGATTCTGCAACCCTTATCCCGCATTTTTTGTTTTTTTGGTTGTCATAAAATTTGTATGGCTTTATTGAAGATTAGAATCAACCATTTTTTGAAAACCATGCAGTGCGAGGCTTCCAAAAAACGATTGGGTTTTGCCCAAACGCCTCGCACCCGATCAAAGATTTGATCAAAGATGGAGGGCGATCGCCATTAGGATGAGTCCTAGAGTCGTTTTTCCAGGCAGGATGGGGAACAGCCTCCACTCCAGATCCGACTTGCAGTCTTAATAGGCACTGTTCTAAACGCTGAGTATGAACCGATATTCCAACGGACGTATCATCCTTTTGACGGTCGGGATTCTGGTGGCGATCGCTTACTTGATCATTTTTGTGAACACCATGGCAACTCGATTGTTTGCGACAGGCTCACCGCTGCTGACCGATCCATTTCTGCAAAACCCGACCTCTAACTCTGTCCAGATAGTCTGGTTCACCGAGTTTGAAGGACGTCGTCATCTTGTTGAAGTAGGTGGAAATTTCGAGCAAACTGTGGCAGCAACTACTCAGAAGCTAAGCCGCATGTTCGAGGATCAAAAATCCCGCGTAGGCGAACAAACCGAGGATGGGCAACTCTACACTAGCCCCACGGCTCGGGATATCTGGCGGCATGAGGCTACCGTGGAAGGTTTGACACCGGGCGTGCAGACACGTTATCGCGTCGTCAGTATTGGCGAGAATGGACGCCCAACGCGCAGCGATGCCTTTAGCCTGACGGCATTACCAGAACCGGGTCGGCCTCTGAAAATTTTACTGACCTCGGATCACCAGTCCATGCCGATGACACCAGCCAATCTACAAAAGGTGGAGGAAACGGTCGGGCAGGTCGATGCCGTTTTCCTGGCGGGGGACTTGGTGAATATTCCCGATCGCGCCTCTGAATGGTTTGACGACAACCGCAACCGTGCCTTTTTCCCCAGTTTGCAGGGGCGAGCAGCGGGTGAGCTGGAGACCGAAGAGGGTGACACCGCGTCTTACCAGGGCGGTCGATTGATCCAGTCAGCCCCGCTATTTGCGGCAACGGGAAACCATGAGGTGATGGGTCGGTGGTCGATGGAAACCGAGCTGAATGAGCAGTTCAATGATCCGGTACCGCGAGCTGTGGCTGAGGCACGTTATACGACCCAGGAAGCAGAGCTGAATCCGACGGCTGATCCGGCGATCGCCGCTGACTGGATTCGCGACCAGTCGTTCAACACTATTTCCTACGATGAAATTTTTAGCATGCCGCAGAATGAGGCGGGCAACTCTCAGTACTACGCCGTCACTGTGGGGGATGTGCGGTTGGTCGTGCTCTATGCCACAAACATTTGGCGTACTCCCAACCTCAACGCCAGGGACAGAGGTCGCTATCGAGAACGGGATGGAGACCTGATTCAACCGGAAAACTGGGGCTTCGGGCAACATATTTTCGAGCCCATTCGTGCGGGGAGTGACCAGTACGCATGGCTCCAGGCCGAGATACAGCGCCCCGAGTTCACCGAGGCCAGGTATCGGGTGGTCATGTTCCACCATCCAGCCCATTCCCTTGGTGACAATATTGTTCCGGCTTACACTGACCCGGTGCAGTTGATTGACTACTTCGAGGATGGCAGCATCAAGGCGGTGCGCTATGAGTATCCCAAGCAAGACGACTATCTCATCCGCGATGTCATGCCCTTGCTAGAGTCGGCGGATACAAACCTCGTGCTCTATGGTCATTCCCATGTGTGGAACCGTTTTGTTAGCCCGAATGGAACCCATTACCTGGAGACATCGAATGTCGGCAATACCTATGGCGCGTACATGGGCAACAGACGCCGCCCCATTCCCATCGGATTTCAGGAAGACTATCGACCCACGGGGGATCCCAACGGATTAGAGCCTGTTGTGCCGACGATCGCCCCGATTACCGATGAAGACGGAAACCAACTGCCCTATCTCTCTAGTAATGACCTGACGGCGTTCACAATTTTGGATACAGGTACGGGGGTTGTTTCGAGTTACTACTTCAACACAAAGCAGCCTACATCGGGGGTGGTTAAGTTTGATGAGTTTTCCCTTGCCCCGTCTGTGGGAAATTCGCCATTTGAGGATTTTGTGGCGGGTCTGTTTAAGTGAGCTTTAGACGTTTATGTGGTGGGTGTCATAAAACAGGGGAGGCGATCGCCTCCCCTGTTTCGGGTTAAATTTCTCAAAGCTCCAAAGTTGACCTAGCCAAAACTGTTAACCAGAACTTATAGCGCTATGCGCGTTAGTTAAGTACGGTTGTGTGTGGGCGCGGCGCGCCCACACACAACCATTTCTGTACTTGA
>JBCBSL010000008.1:0-34295 GCA_039819145.1 Cyanobacteria bacterium J06638_22 | reverse complement strand
CCAGCATCTGAACTCAATTCCAGGTCTGAAAACTGGACCTGAAGGGGGCGCACGCGATAAAAGTCCAACGGCAATTCCGTTTCGCACTCTGTCATGGCACAATGAGGACAACTTATTTTTGGAAGAGTCTGATTCTATTGCGTTTCAGGCTCCTTTTTCTGTCCCCCTTTCACTTTTCCTGAATAATCCAGGTTAGGAGTCCAACAGATAATGACCAGAGGTGTTCCATACCTTTCGATTTCCGGTTATCAGCCCAATCCTAGCGACTACACTGGAGCGATAGTGGGTTAACTGCTTTAGCGTCTGCGCTTCGTTGCACGGAGCAGTCCCCTGGCTCGATTCGTTTGACACGCTGCACATCGTTGTAAATCCCAAAAGGGGGCGATCGCATGGCCAAGATTGAACCACCTGGAAATCCGGATGGCTGGGGAGATCCAACTCCTATCGTGTTGATCATTTTGCTGCTCATTTTCTTTGGAGCCTGGATTGGCAACATGAATCAACCTGCGGCAGTGACCATTCAGCAATGCCGCGAACTGTTGGGCATCGAGTAGTCGATTACCTGTTGTTTGCGGTAATACCCATTCTTTGAGATAGCCCTACAGACGTTCCTTGAGCGAAGTCACACAAACGTCTGCTGCGCAGGGTCGAAGCCGACGTTTGTGTGACTTGATTCGCAGAATCGGTATAAAAAAGTGAGCACAGCCTTCACTCTGGTCGGCTAGCGCGCATTATCGTCCTGCAAGGTGCCGATCCTCGGGCATGGCACCTTTAGGGTCGGTGTTAAGGTTGGGACGACAGACGTTGCTAGAGGGATACCATGCCTCCGTTGTTATTGTCCCTACGGGCTATTGCCATTGGAGTTTCGTGTAGTGCGATCGCCCTTTTTCCCGCTACGGTACTCAGCCAATCTAGTCTCAGCCAAAATGAGAGTTCCCCCGTGCGGATAGCGCAGGGAGCATCTCTGGATAGTCAAGCAGATGCCCTGCTCCAGCAGGGAGCCCTGCAGTTGCAACAACGCCAGGTAGAAGCGGCTCTGCAATCCTGGCATGAAGCGCTAGAGCTCTTCGGCAATCGGGCAATCGGCTGGGTGAAGGGCGCGTGCTAGGTAATCTGGGTGCTGTGGCAGAAGTCCTGGGCAACTCCCCCGAGGCGATCGCCGCTTTTGAAGCGAGTTTAGAAGTCGCCCGCGAGATTGGTGATTACCAAGGCATTGTATTTGCACTCAACAACCTGGGGCATACCCACGAATTGCTGGGCAACTACGAGCAGGCATTGGTGTACCAGGAAGAAGCGTTGGCCTTGACCCAGCAACAGGGCGATCGCCCTTACGCCCTCGGCTAGTACCGACGGGTTGCTTACCGCGAATGAAATTCTGGGGATGTCACTGAATGCGGAGATGGTTGTCTTGAGCGCTTGTGATACCGGACGCGGACGGATTACGGGAGACGGAGTCATTGGACTGTCACATTCGTTCTTGAGTGCTGGAGCTGAGAGCATTATTGTTTCCCTTTGGGCTGTACCCGACGATGCCACAGCTGTTCTCATGACCGAGTTCTATCGCAACTTGCAGGGCGAAGCCGACCGAGCCCAGGCTCTGCGTCAAGCGATGCTCACGACGCTGCAACAGTTCCCCAGTTCTCGCGATTGGGCCGCTTTCACTCTGATGGGAAATATAGACTGAAACAAAACTCAATGTTGTAGCGTCTTAAACCCTAAATTTTCCTGCACTTGGAGGGTGGATACAAGGCTTGCTAACCAAGAGAAATTCCAGGCTTGTGGCGTTGCTATGATCCTTGGTAGAGCCGTTGCGAATGGTAGTTTTCTCTCCTTTTGTGGCAACCTAACATTATTGCCCCATGAAAGCAGCGCGTATCTAGATCGCATTCCACAGCTCTATTGCAAGGGAGCGGTGTATGAATAATTCTGTTACTAGCCCCCTACCAAGCGCGGGATTTGGCTATTGTTACTGGAGGCTTTGATCAGCACCTTTCCATATGAGTGAATCAAACTCCATCTCCTCTTCTTACTCGGTGGATTCAGCCGCGATCGCTCATGATTCTCCTCTCTATGATCTTTTGCCAGAGGGGGTATTAGACCGCACGTTGCAAATGGCGATCGAGGCTGAAATTGATGCTCGCGTGCAGCAGCGCGTCGAAGCTGAAGTGGAGTACCGGGTTGCTGAGTTACTTGCCGAACGCGACCATCTACAGCAGGAACTGGTTGAACGCGAACGCTTATTGCGGGAATGGCGGCAGGCGGATGCAACGCATCAAGAAAATCAGCGCTTTATCCAACGGATTCTCGAAACCACCCCAAACCTCCTCTACCTTATTGATCTTGACGAGCAGCGGTTAGGTTTCATCAATCGGCAGGTGATGGATATCCTGGGTTATCCCGCTCACCATATTCAGAGCATGACCCTCGACGAGCTGGGAGAACTGGTTCATCCCGATGATCGCGAAACGCTGCTCAGTCGGCGTGCTGCCCTCACCCAAACCAATGGCAGCGAGGTCATGGAATTGGAATTTCGCGTTTGCCATTCCAGCGGAGCCTGGCGCTGGTTGCGAGTGCATGAGACGGTTTTTGACCACAGGCCTAACAACCGTCCCCATCGCTTATTAGGAACAGCGGTTGACATTACCGAACGGCGACAGGCGACCATTGCACTAGAGTTTGCTAAAAGTGAGGCTGAGCGAGCCAACCATGCCAAAAGCCACTTCCTGGCGACCATGAGTCATGAGATTCGGACACCCATGAATGCTGTAATTGGGATGACCGAGCTGCTCCTAGAAACCGATTTGTCTCCCCAACAGCGAGATTTTGTCGAAACGCTGGGCAATAGCGGTGAATCGCTGCTGGCTATCATTAACGACATTCTTGATTTTTCCAAAATTGAGGCGGGCAAGCTTGATTTACAACCGGCTCCGTTTGATGTTCAAAGCTGTGTCGAAAACGCGGTGGATTTAGTGGCACCCAAAGCTGCGGCAAAATGGCTCAATCTTGCCTATAAAGTGGATGCGGATGTGCCAACCAGGTTGGTGGCTGATGAACATCGGGTGCGGCAAGTGTTGGTCAATTTGCTCAGTAATGCGGTGAAGTTTACGCACGTGGGTTCGGTGTCTGTGGAAGTAGATGCCCGCAAGCTGAATACCCAAGATGCAGATGGCCACAGTCAATACACGCTACGGTTCATTGTCAAAGATACTGGGATTGGAATTCCCCCCGATCGCTTGGATTGCCTATTTGAGCCTTTCTTTCAGGTCGATTCATCCATCACCCGAACGTTTGGGGGCACGGGGCTAGGGTTGGTTATCAGTCAACGCCTCAGCGAGATGATGGGTGGACGGGTATGGGTCGAAAGTGAGCAAGATATAGGTTCGACGTTTTATTTCTGTATTGTTGGCCAAGCGATTCCTCCTGAAGAGGAACGGGCGCAGCCTCAAACCATCACTCCATCCTTTGCGGGCAAAACTCTATTAATTGCCGATCCCAATGACATGAGTCGTGAGCATCTCCTGCTGCAGGTGCAGCGCCATGGGATGAAAGCGCAGGCTGTCGCATCGTCCGCCGAGCTATTGCAAGCGTTGGATCAGGATGCCTTCGATGCCATTCTGGTCGACCATCACTTGCCGGGTTTGGAACAGTGGCTAGTGGAAGAACCCCGCTGGCGAACCTTGCTGTCCCGCTACCCCTTTGTGTTGATGGTGCCTTTGGGTTGGCGGGCCTCCCCTCACTATTGTTCAACGGACTATCCTTGGGTCGCCCATCTAAAAAAGCCGGTGAAGCGATCGCACTTGGCGACCACCCTGGCTGATGTGTTTGGACACAATCGACCGCCGGATCATCCTCTGCCGGTTTCTCCTACGGCGCCTCCCTCAAGCTTGCGTATTCTGGTTGCGGAAGATAACCCAATTAACCAAAAAGTGGTGCTCAAATTACTCGAACGGTTGGGGCATCAGGCGGATGTCGCAAATAATGGACAGGAAGTTCTAGAGGCGCTGCGGAACCAGCCCTACGACGTAGTCTTGATGGATGTGCAAATGCCCGAAATGGACGGCATTACTGCTACCCAGAAAATTTGCCAGGAATGGGGTGACCAGCGCCCCTGCATCATTGCGGTGACAGCAAATGCGATGCGGGGCGATCGCGATGAATGTTTGCAAGCGGGTATGGATCACTATCTGAGTAAGCCGATTCGGCTCGAGCAGTTGGCGACCGCCCTTGGCCAATACCCATCGCAAGGCGCTGTGGCAGAACCGTCTTCCTATCCCTGGCTTTCAGAGATGCTCGACTTTCGAGTCTTAAAGCTGTTTATGGATGATGTGGGAGCCGATGCAGAAGAGATCTTGGTTGAGATGATTGACGGCTACCTGACCGAAAGTTCCGTTTACCTATCTGTTTTAAAGGCCGGGGCCGCTCAATCGGACATGGACTATGATAGTCTCAGGCGAACCCTTCATACCCTCAAGTCCAGCAGTGCACTGCTAGGAGCCATGCAGTTCTCCCATCTTTGCGGAGACATTGAGGAAAATGCTGCGACCCTTTCTGCTGAATCAATGCAGCAATCCCTCACCGATTTATTAGTGCACTACGCTCAGGTACGAGGCGCCCTGAAACAGTTGCAACAAGAGCTGAAAACGCGCACCCCTTTGATTCCCTCAAACGCATAGTGTTCGGTGTTCTTGAAGACCTGAGTGCAGTGTTGCTTTGGATCATGCACCCACGGCCTATGATTTCTTTTTCTTCTTACTCGATGACTTTTTGGTCGATCCGCCTTTCCCAAATCCTTTTGGTTCAGCCGTGATAGGTTTAGCAGACTTTTGTGACAAGTGTTCGGCATCGACATAAAAACGTTGTTCCCGTGCTTCAGCGGCAGAAATCAACCCCAGATACCGTTGGACATCGATCCAATCGCCCAGAATACTTAGGGCTTCCTGAAAAAGTTGAAATTGCTTACAGGAAAAGGACTTCAACCGTTTTCCTCTCCAACAAGTGCAAGGTTATGGCATCCAAGGGGTCAAAAGCCTTGCACTCCTCATAAAAACTCCAGACAAAATTTAAAGTACAGAGGAATAGATCCCTCAAATTTCAAGATGTATGGCGTCCAGAATGTTTTTAAGGACTTTTTCAGTAAGCCCTACTTAGATCTACCTGCTTTGACGCATACGCTTGCTTAATCAGATCGGCTGTTTCGACCGCGTTCATATCAATCAAGTTGTTGATCAAAACCGCATTGATCGTGTCGTTATTTTGATGAAACTGTTGTAGCTGCTCCACAGTAATGGCTAAACAGTCAGCACGAGTCTCAGGATAAGCTTTCCAGAGTTCGACCAAAGCATTAATGCATGACCACTTGGGATAAAGCGTATGATCCGGATCCTTGATGAATTTAGCGATGCTAGGAATCGCTTCAGGGCCAATCAGGCCTAGAACGGCTTTCAAGTCTTCACGAAAATAATCGTCATCTTCCATGGCTTCGAGGTTATCGAGCAATGGGTCAATGGCTGCCGTTGCGTGTAGTTGGCCGAGCGATCGCCAGGCATGTACGGGTACCCATACCTCGCTGCTGTCGGTGGCTGCGGTATCTAAGTCAGGATCGAGTGCCATCCGCATGAGTTCAGGGATATCTGCATCCATAAACCCAAAGGATTTGACATAGTTGTGCCAATGTCTGCTGTCTTGCCTGCGAACATGCTTTTCGCCTAGCTTCAGCAATGCATCGACGGGAGGCTGATAAAGGGCGGACGTAGATGCTGAATCGCTCATGGTACTGAGTTGTTACTAGACAGTGCAGACCAACACGGTCGAGCGATACAGTCTGACGCCATATGTTCTGAAATACCTTGCATGCCGCAATACCATAGGGTCTGACAAGGTATGCCTGACTCATGCCCGACAATGTTTCGTTATTATAGGGTTCTACATGCTGAGGTAATCTCAACAATTGTCTGGAAGCTATACAGGACTTGCTTTTCAAGCTAGCTTTCAAATAATTATGCGCCCCACCAAATAATTCTTCGCCCTAATTTGAATGCGTAAGGCTGTAGCAGAACGTGGATCGTCTGGCGCAATTCTGCAGGAATGCGCTGCTGGTGTAGCCGCGTCGCAGCTACACCAGCCAGCCATGTGTCAGACTTTTGCAGATCGACCGCAGGCGAGGTTCGTTAAACCGTGACGGCGCTAGACAAAATCGGCGGCATTGAGTTGACTAAGGCGCACATCCTCGATGCGCAGGAGGTTAGTTGTTCCCAGTTTGACCAAGACATCGTCGCCTTGCCGTTGCAGCGTGAGCTGCCCAAAGCGAATGCCTATTAGGTCAATCTTGTCTTGTCCATCCCGGTAGTCCTTGAGGGTATCGAAACCCTGGTTTTGTCGGATTCCCACGCGATCGCGCCCCGCTCCGGTGAAGATCACGTCGTTCCCCGCATCGCCGAACAAGCGGTCGTTGCCGCCGCCGCCGTTGAGGGTGTCGCGATCGCCGCCGCCCCGGAGGATGTCGCGACCACCACCGCCCACCAGGCGATCGCGGCTGCCACCGCCCGTGATCTTGTCATTGCCCGCCTGGCCGAAGAGGCGATCCCGTCCGGCACCGCCCACCAGGCGATCGTTGCCACTTCCGGCCTTGATGAGATCATTGCCCCCCAGACCAAAGAGGCGATCGTTGCCGCCTCGGCCAAAGATGCGGTTGTTGACTCCGCTGCCCCGCAAGACATCAGCTTCTGGTGTGCCCCGCATGACAGGGTTGTTTGTGGGTGGATTCCCCGGATTACCAGGGCCACCGGGATCGCCGACGACAAACTCTTCGGCTCCCGCATCAACGCGATCGTCTCGGCGTGTTCCGCTCTGGTCAATGTTGGGTGCGCCATCGTTTACCCCAGCGTTGATGGCAGGGCTACCGGACTGTAGGCCATGGCTGAGCAGGAAGGGATGGCCATTGGTTGCTAGTGGAGCCAGCCTTGCATCGGCTATCCGCACATTATCCGTGGCGCGGTCACTGCCGCGTGCGTCGAGCTGGAAATTGCCCCCAGCATCCGTCAGGCGACGGTTGGTATGCTGCTGAATGTAGCCCCAAGCTTCGCCATTGCCACCATTGTTGGCGGTGTTGCGGTAAAAGATCGTATTTTTGGCCACGATGCGATCGCTATCGCCCGCCAGAATACCGCCACCGACCCAACCGGCGGAGTTGTTGGCAATTGTGCTGTTGACGATCGTGGTGTCGCCCCGCAAGGACATCGCGCCGCCCAGCTTACTAAAGGCTTCGCCCACGGTGCCATTTGCCTGGTTGCCTGAAAAGGTGGTGTTGGTAATGGTGGTCGGGGCGTTCAGCATCCACAAGCCACCGCCCTGGTTGGTGGCGCTGTTATTGACGAAGGAGCTGCGATCGATGACCAGCCCACGGTTTTCCTCGTTGCTCAGCACCACCACCGCACCCCCGTTACCATCGTTGCCGCCGGGTAGTTCGCGTACCGAGTTGTCTTTGAACAGCGTCCGTCGGAGGGTGACTCTGTCATTTCCGGCGGTAAAGAGATAGGCCGCTCCCCCTTCGGCGCGCCCCTGGTTGCCCTCGAAGACGGTGTCGGTGATGTTGATAAAGCCGGAAGATTCGCTCGTGGAGCTAGCGCGGTCGGTGTAAAGCGCGCCCCCAAACCCCCGTAGAAAGTCATTGGGGCCACCGGTGTCGAAGCGTCCTGCGAGGGTGTTGTTGTTGTTGAAGCGACTACCACTGATGGTCAGCTTTCCGTTGAGGCTGTTAACGGCGCCTCCGTTAATTCCCTGGTTGCCAATGAAAGAGGAGTCGCGAATGGTGAAGGTGCCAGGGCTGACGAAGGCGATCGCCCCTGCGCCCCGTTCATCATTGTTGGCCGTTGCCCGATTGTTGCGGAAGCTGCTGTTGAGCACCTCCAGGTTGTTTTCCCAGGGGCTATAGATGGCGCCTCCACCTGAGTTAGCGACGTTGCGCAGGAAGGTGACATTGTCAACCGCGACGCTGGCTCGATGTTCGCCCAGGATGGCGCCCCCCCGTTCGTCGGTAAATCCATCCACCAGGGACACATTCTTCACGGTGAAGGTCGTGGGAAAGTCCTGGTTGGAGTTGACGAAGAAAATGCGGGTAGCCCGGTTACCGCTGATGGTCAAGTTGGGGGCTCCTGCGCCATCGATGGTAATGTTTTGGCCGGGAGAAATCTCGAGTTGGCTATTGAGGGTGATGGTTTGATTAGCCAAGGATGGAGCGAAGCGGATGACGGTGCCGCTGGTCGCTTGGCTGATGGCTCTTCGGAGGGAACCGGCGCCGCTATTGGCCGCACTGGTTACGGTAATGGTGTTGAGGGTTCCCGTGAAGGCAGCTTGTCCAGCAGTCGTGAGCGCGGATTGAGCGGCGATCGCCCCCGTTGCGACTTCCAGATCCCAATCACCGCCGCGTCCGGTGAGATCCGTAGACGCTGCTACATCGGCTCCAGTTAACGCGCTGAGCCGTTCCAGAAATTCCATTCCTGCCGCTGCAATGCCGCAGCCGTACAGCAGCAAATCGCCGTCGGAGGCAAACGCACTGGCCCATTGCGACAGGTCGCTGGCGGCTGTTTCCAGGTTCGCTGCATCAAGGGTCGTACTCCCTAGAAACACTTGTCCGGCAGCCCCGTGGGAAAAAATCTGTACGCTATCGAGTCCGCTATGGCCTGCTAAGGTTTCGGTAATTTGTGCCAAACCATCCTTGGCCGGGTCGAGCATCACCACTTCCACCCCCGGACGCATGTGGGCGCTGAGTTGGGCGGAATCGGCGATCGCTCCATCCACAAACACCACGGATGTCGGTTGTGAAATCAGACTACTCATGAACTCCATCTCCGTTGTTCTGAACAATGTGGAATAGCCCGACGCTGTATACCCATACCAAATTTTCGGCTTCGCAACAAACCCGCAAACGGGTGCGAAGCCTTGAGGTGGCTTGTATCAATAGCAGGAAAGTCTCAGTACAGCGTCTGCCAATCCATTGACGAAAATTTGAACCCTCGTTTCGGTATCACGCTGTCAGCGTATTTACGCGGCCAAATCCACCATCTACGATGGTTTTTCTTCCGAAATCTCAGCTTAGAAGGCTGACCCACCCACACTCAGCGCATCAACAAGTGATGTTCAAAGTGACGTTTTCAGGAAATCCGGGTTACGGAGCGTAGGGTTTGGGGTCTGTTCAAAAACGGTCATTGGTGACCAAGCGAATGGCAAATGCTGACTTTGCGCTCTATAGCGTCTGGATTACCCTGATTCAGACGATTGAGCCAGCGTGACCGATTAGGGCAAAGTACGCCATCGGTATCTGTGTCTGTCATAACTTTCTGGTAGGGGGGTCTGGCGTCTGTGGGAATACGGATTTTCGGGCATTGCTGTATGGGCAAATCGCCCTACGCATCTGCATGAGAACCGCTCATTGTTGAAACATTTGGTTCAACAAGGCGTTCAAAAAGGGTTGGATTTACTTCAGCGCAGGGTGCTATGTTTCGTAGGAAACTGGAAATGCTTCTATGAACGCCCTGATGAGCAGACGATACAGCCACTGTGTCTGAGGGGCGATCGCAAGCGAATGCTTTGTACCGGATACCTCCTGCCATCGTGACCCACTCCCCTTCTACCCCTAGCGCCCCGTTGATTGCGTCTTTCTCGGAAAATGGACAAGCAGATCCTGCGCCCAGCGATGGCAAAAGCTGGCAGGGAGCGCTAGAGCTGACCTACATTCGACAACCCCAGCAAACCCAACTGGCTCGCTGTTTTGTAACCTCTCCGATGAAGGTGCAACGCCCGTTTTATCCCGAAGGCGAGGTGTGCCATACAGTGACACTCCATACAGCGGGGGGGATCGTGGGCGGCGATCGCCTCTCCACCCACCTGCACCTGCAGCCCCACGCCCATGCCTTGCTGACCAGCGCAACGGCGGGGAAGATTTATCGCAGCAACAGCCTCGAGTCCCATCAGCAGTTTCAGGTGCGGCTGGGTGCTGGCGCCTGCCTGGAGTGGTTGCCCCAGGAGATGATTGCCTTTAACGGGGCGGAGTATCGCCAAGAAATGCGGGTGGAGTTGGCGGAAGATGCCCTATGGATGGGGTGGGAGCTGGTGCGATTAGGGCGCACAGCGCGAGGGGAGCAGTTTTTGACGGGGAATTGGCGATCGCGCACCCAAGTCTGGCAAAACGATCGGTTGCTGTGGGTTGATCCCCAGCATATCCAGGGGGGCTCAGCGATGCTGCACCACCCCCATGGGTTGGGCGACTGTCCTGTGATGGGGAGCTTTTCCATCCTGGGGCGCGAGATTTCCACCGAGCTGATTGGCCAAGCGCGAGAGGCCTGGCACGGTCGCATGACCCGTGCAGACCGACCGGCTGATGCAGGCATCACTCGGCTGATGCGAGGGATGCTCTGCCGTTATCGAGGAGGGTCTACCCTCGAAGCTCGCCGCTGGTTCAGTGCGGTGTGGCATCTGGCACGTTTGGCTCTGTGCGATCGCCCTGCCTGCCTGCCCCGTGTTTGGTAAACGGCCGCTTACAGATCATCGACTCTGATTTCTAAGATTTCCTCCAGCTCGTCGGGCAGCCCGGCCATGAAGTCGTAGCCTGTAATTTGCTCAATCTGGTCAACCGAGCGGCGAAACTCGCGCCAATCCTGCTGACGAATGCCCTGAATGTTGGGCATGAGCACCGCAATCACGCGATCGCGGTCGGTCACCTCGTCTAGGGACTGAATGGGTCGATCGACGACAACCACAATCTTCCAGACAAACTCTGGTACGGTAATACGCCCCCGCCCAATGGTGTCGCGCCGTCCCCGTTCACCTTCACCCCCAACCCCTGCGGTTCCTGCGATGATATATAGCTCATTGCCCAGTTCCGCTAAATCTCGGCTATAGATTTCTAGGTCTACCCATGGGCCCTGGTTGTTGTCGGGAGCCTGGGGCATGATATTCGTCATATAGAAGACGGATTCGCTGTCTTCTTGGCGGCGATTGCGGTCAGCGGCGGGAACCAGGTGACCTCGGTTGAAACCACTGCCGGTGTAGTCGTTGGTATTCACCTGATACCACCCCGTTGGCAAAAAGGGATCGGGCGTAAACGGGGGGCGGTCACGGCGGCCTAGCCACGATTCGTTGAGTTGCCACGCGACCCAGTTGGCGGTGGCGCGATCGCGGCTGTAGGACATGGCATACTGCGATCGCACAATTAGGTAGTTGGCGGTGGTGTCGGGGTTGGGAACAGCGTTGCTGGGATTGCCCAAAAGCAGATGAATGCTGTCGTCGGTCTGGAGGGTGGGTGGCGCTTGGGCTTGACAGGTCGTTAGGTTGGCGGCCAGGAGGATGCTCAAAAGGCTCGATAGACGAAGGGATAGGCGATCGCCCCTACTCCAGCAAAATCTAGGGCGGGTTGAGAGATAGCTCATAAACTCCAACAACTCGTCGCGACACTTGCAACTACAATGACAGCGTTTGCCTGTTCTGGCAGGTTCGCTATTCAACATTATTGATTGGAATCCATATCATTCTGGTTGACTTCCGCGTGAAAGGGTTGGTGGTGTGCACATAACCCGCCCGTGCCCTCCGCATACGCGTAAGCCAGAGTACGGTTACCTATCCTTGGGCTTGAAGAGCGGAAAGGCTAGTATGTGAAAAGATGAATTTCTGAGTAAAGGCGTTACGTATGCAAACCAGCTACGATCCTGATAAACGCAAGCTTTTGTCTATCCTGTCCCATGGGTCAATCTTTTTGAGCGCCCTCGTTCTTTCGGCAGGTATTCCCATTGCGTTGCTTTTTATTTCGGATGATCCTGTTGTTAAAGCGAACGCGAAAGAGGCGATCAATTTCCATATCAATGTTTGGTTTTGGGGACTTGTGGTTACAGTTCTTGTCTGGTTGCTAATAGGCTTCTTTCTATTGCCGCTTTGGGCAGCTTACAACATCATCCCGCCTATCTGGATGATTTATAAATGCTTGACGGATCCCGATCGCCCGCATCGTTACCCCTTGACTGTTCATCTCCTATAGGGCGGTTTAGGATAGGCACTACGCATTCAGAAAAAAATAATCATCTTTTGAATCTCACACTTTGATGCTTCCAGAAATGATTGATTCAACGCGTAAAGCTATATTTGCGTTGATGAAAGGCTAGCGTCATAAATGTCGTCAAGGATACATCAAGGCATAATGAAAAAATCCTCTGCTCAACCTGAGCAGAGGATTTTTTTAGTGAGGTCTACCAAATTTGTATTTAGGGCTTTTGGTGTCTTTCATTCTGTGGAGCAAAATTGACCAAAAACCACATGCCTGTACATTTCGGATGGAGTAAAATCACGTCGCGATCGCGATCATCTGCTTATTTGACTAGAGATAAACGCACTGAAAGACTGTCAATTACAACCAGGCAAAAGAATCAACGTTTTCGAGGTCTGTCGTGCAATTTCTGTCTAGCTTTCTTCGTAGATGCATTCCCTTCGAGACAGGGAAAACCTTTCTTCTTACTCAGTCAATATTCAAACCAAAACAGTCGCTTCAAACATGATACAAGTCGTATCGCTGACACTTATGATTGCTCAACACCAACGCGGCTGATGAACAGAGCACAAGCGCAGGCATAACCAGTCAAAAAGAGAAACGGAACTAGCATACTTGAGACTCCTATTTTCTAATCTGGGGGAGTGAGTCTGAGGGCTTCTCTTGTCCTCATATCCATAGTATTCCCAAATGCCAAAGATGGACATCGCCCGATTAGGGATATCCGATGGGAGGAGGGGGATTGACTTCTTTTGACCATGTTGGGTGGTTCAATCTTTAATTTAGTTTGGCTGGCCTCTGATAAGTATTTTGACTAGTGTTAATTGGTTCGGAATCTGTCCTATGGCATTACCTGTTTTTAACCCGTCTGAAAACTTCTTTGATCCCCTCTATGATTCCCTCCATTTGTCATCAAAAAATGTCGAAACTCACTTCCGCTTAGACTGGCGACGCTATGCTCGCTCGTTTCGGCAACCCCTACGGACAACGCATGGAGTTTGGGATCAGCGCGAGGGATTAGTGGTGCGCCTGGAGGATGAACAGGGATCTGTAGGCTTTGGGGAAATTGCGCCCCTGCCGTGGTTTGGGAGCGAAACTCTCGATTCGGCGATCGCCCTCTGTACAAGGCTTTCCGCGATAGGGATGGGCCTGACGAGGCAGCAACTAGCGCGTATTCCTGATGCCCTACCAGCCTGTCAATTTGGTCTGGCGATCGCCTGGAGTGCCCTCTATTCCGCTCAATCTTCCACGGTTCCTAGCGCTGGGATCCCTGAATCTGCGGTGCTTTTGCCCACGGGTGTGGCGGCGCTTGATGCCTGGGAGCCTGCCTGGAGTGTGGGAAGCCACACCTTCAAGTGGAAAATTGGGGTGGAATCGGTTGGTAAAGAATTGTGTACTTTAAAAAAAATCCAAGCGCGGCTGCCTAATTCTTCGACGATGCGCTTGGATGCTAACGGCGGGCTATCGGTTGCGGATGCCTGTTGCTGGTTGGACGTTTGCGCCACTGATGAGCGGGTGGAGTTTTTAGAGCAACCTCTTCCGCCCAGTGAGTTTGTGGCGATGCAGGCGTTGAGCGATCGCTTCCCCACCCCCCTAGCCTTGGACGAGTCGGTTGCTACCCTGGCGCAATTGATGACTTGCCATCAGCAGGGGTGGCGCGATGTATTTGTGGTGAAGCCTGCGATCGCCGGATCGCCCTATCGCCTGCAAGCGCTGTGTCATCAGCATCACCTGGATGTGGTAGTGTCATCGGTGTTTGAAACGGCGATCGCCCGGAACTTCTTGCAAAACAGCTTGCTGCCAGCCTTGCCCACGCCGCTACGGGCTCCCGGCTTAGGCACCGCCCGCTGGTTCCCCGACGATGGCTTTGAAACCACCGACTTTGTTTCCCTATGGCAACGCCTGACGCCCTCATCCACGACAGCCTGACCCGCGACTGGCTAGTTGGCGTATCGCGCGATCGCTTCCGCGCCGCGTTCCATGACCGTGCCGCTCAGCTTACGCAGATGGATTGCTTCCAGCGCATTTTGCTGGCAGAACCGGATCCTGTTGATTTTTTGGCGGGTCTATTAAGTGCGATCGCCGCTGGTCATCATGTGATTTTGGGTAACCCCCGCTGGGAGCAACGCGAGTGGCAACAGGCTCTCGCTGTCACTCGCCCGACGCTGATCTGGGGAAATTCGTTGCCATCGGCAGAACCCCTCTTCCTAAGCGACCAACCAGACGCCAGTCCTCAGATACCGAACGCCGAACGGCAATCGCCAAAATTCTTGATTCCTACGGGTGGTTCGTCCGGCACGCTTCGGTTTGCTTGCCATACCTGGGAAACCCTCACAGCTTCTGTGCAAGGCTTTCATCAGTTTTTTGGGGGCGATCGCTTACATTCCTGCTGTGTGTTGCCCCTCTTCCATGTCAGCGGTTTGATGCAGGTCACGCGCGTCCTCCACACGAAGGCGAGTCTAGCTCTCCCAAATTTCAAATGCTTGGAGCAAGGGCAGTTCCCCGAATCCGATATGACTGATTGGTTTCTTTCGCTGGTGCCGACCCAACTGCATCGCCTGTTGCAAAATCCAGCGACGGTTCCCTGGTTGCGGCAGTTTCGCGCCATTTTGCTGGGAGGTGCGCCCGCTTGGGGGGAGTTGCTGGAGCAGGGCAGGACACTAGGCTTGCCGCTGGCTCCCACCTACGGCATGACCGAGACGGCGGCTCAGATTGCCACCCAATATCCCCAGGATTTTCTGGCGGGGCGATCGGGGTATACGGTGCTGCCCCATGCGCAGGTAACACTGACATCCACAGATGCGGCATCCTCCTCAATGGAGTTGACTGCTGCTAAATCCTTTACTAAACCTAGTGTTTTGAGTATTCAAGCCTCTTCTCTATGCCTGGGCTATGAGCCGGAGGGAGAAAATGAAGGGACGCGGGGCGATCGCCTCTTCCTCACCGACGATATTGGCTATCTAGATCCGGCTGGAAAGCTACATTTGCTGGGGCGAGCCAGCGACAAAATCATCACGGGTGGCGAAAATGTGTTTCCCACAGAAGTGGAAAACGCCATTTGGGCGACGGGCTTGGTGCAGGATGTGGCGGTGATTGGGATGGGCGATCGCCACTGGGGGGAATGCGTCACTGCCCTCTACGTTCCGCGTTCACCGGATATTACCGCCACCGACATTGCCGAACGATTGGCCACTACCCTCAGTAACTACAAGCGTCCCAAGCGATGGCTGGCGTGCATCCAACTGCCTCGCAATGCCCAGGGCAAGCTCAATCGGGCCGATCTACATCACCTTGCCCAAACTCTCCTTCAGACGGAGCATTCAGAAAAATTTCGAATAAATACCTAGAGGGACAAGGGGCAAAACGCTAAACTGAGTAGAAGCGTATCGGGTATTGACACTATGTCCCTGTTTGCACAATCTCTTGCAGCGTTCCTGCAAATTTACTTTGTACTGATCATCATTCGGGTGTTACTCAGTTGGTTCCCCACCATTGATTGGTACAACCAACCCTTTAACGCCTTGAGCCAGTTGGTTGACCCTTACCTCAATCTGTTCCGCCGCATCATTCCGCCCATCGGGGGGCTGGATCTGTCCCCTATCTTGGCGATCTTTGCGCTACAGCTCGTGAGCCAACTGGTTGCTACGGCGGCGGCTAGCACCTCATCGCTACCGCTTTAGTGAGCGTCTAAATCGGCAGGGTAGCAAAATGCGTTTGGCTCTTTAGGTCGGCGTTCGATCTGAGCTATATATGCCCTAGCGAGCGAGGCTGACTCGCAAGCTTTTCCCTGAGTGGATTCGTTCGAGGAACGAACAGGTTCAGGACTTGTGCAAAATAAATTTCCCAGGATCTCCAATAAGAGGATGAGTCGCAACCATCCTCTTATTGGGGTCTTATTTTTTGCGCAGCCTTTATCCTAGCGACGTACTCGTCCTGAGAACCCGGACGCTTTGAACTGCACCAGCTTTAGTGGGGTGGGTTGATTGGCTGGAACCGTAATCCGAAGCTCGAACTCGCCAATACCGACGGGAACCTCATCGATCGCTCCCAGACGCGTTCGGTTTTGCATCGCAGGATTATCGTTTGCGTCCAGCACGCGCCCGAAGATATCGGCATTGTAGACGGGACGGGCAGAGCTATTCTCGGTTTTGCCAAACACGATGAAGCAGTTGGCCGCCATAGCGCTACCGTCGGTGGTGACGGTTCCTTTTGCCATTTCAGGCGGACAGTCGCGATAGTCAATGTCAAACAAACGGATTTGAGTGACAGCTTGGGCCGGAGTGGGTAACCCTGTGACCGCAACAAGCAAGGCGATCGCTCCCATCAGCAACATTCGTTTGCCCCAGGCCATTAGTGCGGCGAAATCGATCGGAAAAATTTGCATAGTTTGCATGTGGTGATGTCAGTGCTGCTGCTTTCATTCTTGCGTTAAATGACGTAACCGTATAGCCACTCCCATTGAGATCCGTCTCGATCTTGGGTCACAATATCGAAACACCGGATTGCAGGAAGGCGATCGCCGTGGGGAGTGCTGAGTTTGATGCTGGATGGGAATCTGTCCTCAACGCTGCATTTGAAGAATGCGAAGCGCTGGGATATGGGCTGACGGCTGAGCAGCAAGCGATTTTACGAGGGACGATCGCCCGTTCCCCGGTTTCCCTACCTGTTGAGGCAGCTATAAATCCGCTCGACGCGCTGACGCCTGAACAACGCCAAGCCTTCTTGCAGTATGTGGAGGAGCAAGATCGCCAAAATCGACCCTGGAAAGCCCAACTTCTGAATGACTGGCTACAGGGAACGGCATCGGGCAATGTGCAGTTTATCCGAGATGACTTTGGCTTAGCCTGGGTGGAGCAGATTACGCCAGAGCATTTGGCTCAATATCGTGAGTCGGATCAGCTGCGGGTGGGCGATCGCATCGAAGTCGCTAGCAACCTTTGGGAATGGACGCGAGAGGATGGTCCCTGTCCCCGCGAATGGTTTCCCTGCACCGTTATTAACCTGACCGGATCCGAGGCACAGGCCGATGACGAAACAATGGCCAGTTGTGTTGTGCGGTTTGATAACGGAATGGAGTACGAGATCCAAGGAATTTATGATTGGAATCGCTATAACTGGCGATGGCTGGGAGCTGAGTGAATCATGACAACGGGGCGTAATAGTGCGAAGGGCGGGTTTCTCCCACTGCGATTTTTGGGAAACGTCGTATCATCAGAATAAGTTGTTTGTAAAGAGTTGTGACGTCGGCTTCTTTCCGGTTGCTTCAACCCTATCGAAACGACGGATGGACAGGCCATCGACGTCCTCCAAAATCTAAAATCCAAGTTTCAAAATCCCTATGACTTCTTCTGCGATCGCTCCCGCTCCCCTCACCCGCCACTTCTGGCAGTGGCAAGGGCATTCCATTTGCTACACCGTCCAAGGCCATGGAACGCCTGTGATGCTGCTGCATGGGTTTGGCGCATCTATTGGGCATTGGCGCAAAAATATTCCCGAGCTGGCCGAGACGGGGTATCAGGTGTATGCGATCGACTTACTGGGCTTTGGTGCTTCGGATAAGCCTGCGATCGCCTATTCCCTGGAGCTATGGGAGGAGTTGTTAGTCGATTTTTGGAATGAGAAGATCCAGCAGCCAACCGTTTGGGTCGGCAACTCTATTGGAGCGTTGCTAGTTTTGATGCTGCTAGCGCATCATCCAGAATTGGGACGAGCGGGAGCTTTGCTCAATGCCGCTGGCGGGCTCAACCATCGCCCCGAAGAATTGAATTTGCCCCTCCGGGTGATCATGGGCACCTTCGCTAAAGTTGTCAACTCTCCCACATTCGGTTCCTTTCTGTTCAACCGAGTGCGGCAAAAGTCCCGCATTCGCGGCACGTTGAAGCAGGTGTATTGCGATAATGCCGCCGTTACCGATGAGCTGGTGGACTTGCTCTACGAACCCTCCTGCGACCCCGGTGCACAAAAGGTCTTCGCTGCCATCCTCGCCGCACCTCCCGGACCGCACCCCACCGAACTCCTGCCCAAAGTCACCCAACCCCTGCGCGTCATTTGGGGCGCGGCCGACCCCTGGACCCCCATCTCTGGCTCCACGCCCTACCAAGAGCTAGCCACCACTGAACCCGATCGCGTCCAATTCACGGCTCTACCTGAAACAGGGCACTGTCCCCACGACGAACGTCCCGATGAGGTCAACGCTCTGCTGCTGGAGTGGTTGGCACAGATTTAGCGAGGGGTTTGATTTGGGGCGGATACAAGTGTAATGGGATTCAACGCAGATGAACGCAGATGGGTTTTTAACTAAGGGATGAATCTGTCAGCGTCCAACCCATCCACGGACGAGTCATCCGTGCTCCCGAGCCATCACTCGCCGAAAAATTCCCATATTCAGACCACTCTCCTCATCCTTTTCATGTGTATTCACCCTATCTGCTTTCTTTATCCGCGTTTATTTGCGTTCATCTGCGTTCTCATCCTTCTTAATCTCCCAGCCTAGCCCTCTCGAAACCAGTTTCTAGGGCCCATCAAATCTCACCCTATCTGCTTTGATCCGCGTTCATCTGCGTTCCATTCTTTTCCGAATCCTTTGCCATGACGCTACCCACTGTCATTCTTCCTGGCTACCTTGCAGGCGCGCCCCCCTACCGCGAGATGGAGGAAGCGCTCCAGGGCATGGATGTTCCCGTGGTGACAGTTCCTCTACGCCGACGGGATTGGTTGCCAACCTTGGGTGGGCGCTCGATCACGCCCATTTTGGAAAAGCTGGATGCTACGGTGCAACAGGTGCGGCAGCAGTATGGGTGCGATCGCCTCAACCTGGTCGGACATTCCGCGGGTGGTTGGATCTCTCGGATTTACTTGGGAGAAGTGCCCTACACTATTCATCCCAGTGATAGCGATCGCAGTGGACTCTGGAAAGCGCATCCCTACGTTGCCACGCTGATAAGCTTGGGCACGCCCCACATCAGCCAAGAACGCTGGACCCGCCGGAATTTAGACTTTGTGAAAGACAACTACCCCGGCGCGTTTTACCCGAACGTGCGCTATGTCTGTGTGGCTGGGAAATCAATCTATGGGAGCCGTTGGCGCAGTTGGTTTGCCTACAGCAGCTATGAGCAAACCTGTGGTGTGGGCGATCGCTGGGGCGATGGCATTACCCCCATCGAAGCCGCATTGCTTGACGGAGCGGAGAACCATGTCCTCGACCATGTCTACCATTCCCCTCGCCCAGGACAGTTTTGGTATGGGTCAGACCCCGTTGTCAAACAATGGGCGGCCTACCTGGCGTGATGTAAATGCCGCAATCAAGACGCCGATTAATGCCCTGGGGTTGCTAGGTTGCGGAATCGGGTGAACTGCGGTTCAAAGAGCAACTTGACGGTGCCCACGGGGCCATTTCGGTGTTTGGCGACGATGATTTCCGCGACGCCGCGATCGGGGGTGTCGGGGTTATAGTATTCGTCCCGATACAGCATGATGATTAAGTCCGCATCCTGCTCGATCGAACCGGATTCTCTAAGGTCGCTCATCATGGGGCGTTTGTTGGTGCGCGACTCGACCCCCCGACTCAGCTGGGATAGAGCGATGACTGGGACATTGAGTTCCCGCGCCATGGCCTTCAAGCCACGGGTCATGCGGGACAGCTCTTGCACCCGATTTTCACTGCCGCTGCCATCCATCAACTGTAAGTAGTCGATCACCACCAGCCCCAGGGATCCGCCCTGCTCGGCCTGGAGCCGCCGCACCTTCGATCGCATCTCCGTCACCGAAATGTTCGGCGTGTCGTCCATGAAGATGGGCATTTGCGACAGCGAACTGATGGCATGACCCAGGGGTTCCCACTCGTTCTGGCTAATGCGACCCGATCGCATCCGTCCGCTCTCAATCTGTGCCTCACTGGACAGCAGACGATAGACCAACTGCTCCTTCGACATTTCCAAACTAAAGACAGCGACGGGTTGTTTATGGAAGGTGGCAATGTTGCGGGCAATGTTGAGACAAAAGGCTGTTTTCCCCATGGACGGACGAGCCGCAGCAATGATCAGATCGGAGCGCTGAAAGCCCTGGGTCATTGCATCCAGGTCATAGAAGCCGCAAGATACGCCTGGCAGCGTCATCCCAGCAAACCGTTCCTCAATATCGGAGAAGGTGGTGGTTAGGATATCGGAGGTCGCAATCAAGCTTTGGTTGGGGCGGGATTGCGTAATGCTAAACATGCGCTGTTCCGCTTGATCTAGCACTTGCTCTAAGGGGGTAGCCGTTTCGTGGGCGAGGTAGCTGATTTCGGTGCCCACCTGAATCATTTTGCGGCGCAGAAACTTATCGACCACCAGCTGGGCGTACTGGTCGATATTGACGGCACTCACCGTACGATCAACGAGCTGGGCAATGCGGCTTTGCCCCCCAACTTTATCGAGCACACCCTGATCATGCAGTTCCGTAGAGATACTCATCAGGTCGGTGGGACGTCCCTGGCTGTATAGCTTGACCGCGGTACGATAGATTTCCTGGTGCGCGCTAATGTAAAACGCTTCGGGACGCAGCAGCTCCGCAACCCGCCCGATCGCCTCTGGGTCGATCAGGATCCCACCTAAAATCGCCTCTTCCGCATCAATATTTTGGGGGGGAAGGCGATCGCTATATGCCTGAAAATTTAATTCTTGAACCATATCTCTCTAACTGATACCCAGAGAACTCACCGAAATCCGACATTGGAACCTGAGCTGGCGCTCGAACCTACTTAACACTAAAAATTGGAGGACGTTTGCTTCTAGACGGGGCAATTTATTAATATCGACTGCCCCATGGCCTTGCATCGATAGACTGCATCCCAGAGTAGCATCTTCTTTCTAGATATAGGCAGTGTCAGCGAAATTGAGAATTATGTAACGCTAGATATAGGTTATTCATCTCGTGCGGATGGCACTAGGATATTTGCGTCCTATGCAGGGAGATTTAGGGGGCGAAGGGGGCGATCGCCTTTCTCGTTGCCCAAAGCGTGAAAGGAACATTGAAAACGGCAGCAATCAGATGCTCTCCACCGATACAAAGCGTCTTAAAACGAACGGGCATAAAAAAGTTCTCTGCAACTATCATTGCAGAGAACATATGAACTGGTCTAGGAAAACTTGAAAAACTTAAGCTGGAGCGTTATCGCTCAGCTCTAAAACGCTGATTGCAACGCCCCGCCCAGTGCTGACGTTCCTGTATACACAGAAGCCTCAGAATCCTCAAGTAGCGTTAAGCGTCTTCTTCGGCGTCAGCTACGACATTGATCGTGACGGTTGCCGAAACATCAGGATGTAGCTTGATCGACACAGAATATTCGCCCGTTTTGCGAACCTCGGGAACGGTAATGCCCCGGCGATCCAGCTCCAAAGATGTTTTTTCTTGGATTAACTCGGCCACTTCGCGATCGGTCACAGTACCAAAAATGGCCTCGCCTTCGCCCACTTGTTTGGAAAGGGTCAGCTTGCCCATTTTCTCGAGGGTTGCTTTCTGGACTTCAGCCTCTTTCTTCAGTTCCAACAAGCGCTGGCGTTCTTCTTCCCGTCGCCGCTCGACCTGCTTCAGAACCCCTGGTGTGACCGGAATCCCAATCCCTTTGGGGAGCAAATAGTTGCGGGCATAGCCTGGTGCCACTTCGACTAAATCACCCAACTTTCCCAGCTTATAAACATCTTGGTTGAGAACCAACTGAATGCGCTTTGCCATGAATCTGCCCTATCTTGCCCTAATACTTTGCCCGATTTTTTATCCGACTATTTGTCCGGAGATGACCTGAACCTGACCCATTTGTGGCAGACAAACGAACCTCCAGCGAATGTGGCGCTGGATTTAGTTCGAAAATCGTTTGCCCGAGCCAAAAGCTCCCGAGCCAGATGTTCCTGAGTCAGACCGATTTACCATCATACTAAATTACTGAAGCATGGGCAATGCCTGTGCAATGTGGCTCATGCCTTTACCTATGCTCGGTATTTGACTTGAAACTCTTCGGCAATCTGTTTCAGGTGAGGATCGAGGCGATTCAGGACTTCCTGGGCGATCGCCTCTGGCACTGTACCGTAGAAAGCTTCCGCAATTCCCCCCGTGATGCAGGTCAAGGTATCGGTATCGCCACCCAGAGACACGGCATTGCGAATAGCATCTTCAAAATCTGTAGATTCCAGGAATGCAATCATTGCTTCTGGTACCGTTCCCTGGCAGGATTCGTCGAACCGGTAGGTGGGACGAATGGCGTCGAGAGAGCGGCTAAGGTCATAGCCGAAGGTGGCTTCGATGTAAGTTTTGAGATCGACTTTGGAGGTTGCTGTGCGGCAGAGAAACACAGCAGCAGCGGTTGCCTGTGCCCCTTTGATGCCTTCAGGATGGTTGTGGGTGACGATCGCCGTGCGCTCGGCTTCTTTCAGCACGGTTTCCAAATCCGCAAAGGCAAACCCGATCGGGCTGACCCGCATTGCCGCTCCATTCCCCCAACTGTTGTAGGGCTCCGATCGCGCCGACGCTGCCCATTGGGCAAACCGTGCGCCGTAGCCTCCGCTGGGATTGGGATAACGCCGATAGTAGCGTTTGAAAGCCGTTCCATAGTCTCCCCCGTGCAACAACACCTCCGCAACGGCAACGCTCAAAATCGTATCGTCGGTAAAGGTAGTGTCTTCTCGGAATAGGGGGAAGTCTTTGGTGCGTTGATTCGCAAATTCATAGACCGAACCAATAACATCCCCTGCGATCGCGCCTAACATGGCAGTCGTTCTCCAGCGATCCTCAACTAAATAAGACAAATGCAATCACGTCGGGGTATCTTCAATGCGTCATCCTAGCGCCTGAGCGGCACGGATGATCCGGGCTGTCTCCCCTCACCCCTCGCCCGATTGAGAGACATCTGTTGGTCGCTGACTGCGCCACCCAAGTGCCAGTGCCACGAGCAGGGACGGCAATAAGATCATCCCCAAAACTAGCGGCAGGGTGGGCGACCATTCCAGGCGCGATGCGCCGTAGCGGATGCCTACCGAGAGGACAATCGAAATCACCATGACTTTTGTGAGTATCCTCAGCATGTCCATGGCCAATGGCTTCCTCGTGTGGTTATTGGTTTGGAGCCAGTCGTAAATGGGGGATTAGAGTGTGCGGGCACATGGGGCGATCGCGCTAACCCTAGCTTTTGTGGGGGATTCTACGACATGACTCACGGGCTTTTTTACTGTAGCAAACGGAGATAGTGTGGCGATTCCGTCTACAGGGGGTATGGCGCTAAGCGCTAAGGTAATGCCCAGTTAAGTGCTTTGAACGTTCAGATGTGTGGTTTTCAACGGTTATGGTTTTCAACGGTTATGAACCACAGCAACCAAAGAAAAAGCACCCCTAATGAGGTGCCATTTTGCTACATCCACAAACGATAGCGGTGTGTTGGTGTGTTGACCGTCTGTTCACCTAGCGAACCCATGCACCACGATATTTCATCGGGGGCTTTTCAGATTGCGTCGCCAGCCGATTGATGCGGTGTGCCCGCAGCACAGCGCCGCGATATTTGCCAATCACTTCGCCTTCAGCAAACTCGACTCCGGTGTTCGGTGCTTCGTAAGCGGCACCACGATAATGTAATTCCATGACAACCTCCCTAAACAAAATAGAAATGTGGAATGATTTGGGCGTGTTGAGTGAGGGTATGAGCTGGAACGAAGTGCCGTTCATACCGCCCTCAATTCGTGCCGATGTTCAGTAGCGTCTGACCCGAGAATGGGGGTGAAATGTGAGATGAATGACTGATGCTGCCTCTAACGGAGACGTGGGAACCTATTGATTGATACGAGGCAGGAGTCTGTAGCATAAGAATGCTTGCGGCTGCCCGACCACTCTCGGCGCGTTACCTTAATCGTTGACGGGGCGATCGCCCGTTGGGTGATGACTCCTTGGAAAGTTACAGATAAAAACCCGAAGAGTAAAATGGTTTCTGTATTCAATGATACGATTTTGCTGATTTCTGTCAAATTAATTTCTGTAAAGTCGAGATGGTTGGGATATGAATGGGGCGATCGCCGTTCTGTAGCAACCCCTTCATCGCAAAGGGCGCCAAGGCGTTAGCCTGAAGAGTTAGGGTTTGTGCTCGTCCCAAGGTTTACCTGTTTGCATTTTTGTTCGTCCGATTTGTTTGCTCGTCCGATTTATCCGTTGAAGTTGTGCCCGTTCATAATTTCACGGCGCACAACTGCTATTCGTGGCGCATGACATCATGGGGCAAGCCGATGGGTTGATGGGGTAAACCAATGAATTGCGGTGCGAATGTTCATCATTTGCCTGCGTGAATCGCTAGGATGGAGATTGGCTCTATGCTGAAAACCCTGTCTCCACCGCTCATTTGCGCTCAGTTCTCTATTCGGATAGTTTCCTTTGGTTATGTCCTCTTCCCAGACTGAAATAGACTTGATGCGCGATCGCCTCATCGAAACGTATCACGCCCTTTCTCAGTTGGATCAATGCATCATTCAGCTCTTCTCGGTTGCCTACGAGCCGATGCGGTTAGCGGTTTTTCCCATTGCCTTTCAGCGAACCGGTATTCGTGATAAGCGTGGCAAGCCGATCAATGCCAGCAAGCTGATCGAACGGGTTTCCGACCTCCTGGAGATGGGTTTGTTGGTGCCATCCGACAGCCGCGATCCCCGCTGCAATCCTCTCATGGTGGAGTATGCGACCCGCAATGCTGTTCAGGCGCGGCGCTTTGAAGTGCTGGCCAATGCGGTGCAAGATATTTTGCCGATCCATTCCTATGGAAAAAACGGGCCTTACTATTTCACAAACCAAGAGCAACTGATTCGCCAGATTCGGATTAGCTTCTATCGGCAGAATATGCGCTTGGTGGAGCGCTATTACGAAAGCTATTTGCATAACACTAATTATGTCAGCCGGCGATCGCTACTGCCCCTCAGCGAAATTCTCCTGAGCATTTGCAGCAACCCTTTCGATGCGGGTTGGTTTAAGACGCTGCCCCCTGCGATGTATGAGACCTCGCTTCAGGCGATTCTTGAGGCGTCGATGTGGCATCTGAAGTCGGCGGATGAGGCGTTTGCATTATTGCAGGAGGAAATGACGAAGCCCGAACGGCGGCGATCGCCCCTGTTGCAAATTGCCCTGGTCGAGCAACACCTGTTGCGGGGCAACTGGCAAGCGGCGCAGATGGCATTACAGCAAGCGGAAGGGTTGGATACCCACCAGCGAGAAGCCCTGCAAGGGATGCTGGCGTTTGTGATGGGTGATGAGGAACGGGCGATCGCCCATTTCACCGCGGCCCACCGCACCCATCGCAAGCTCCACAAAATCAGAACGGTCATCCTGGATGGTCTGGGGGATGTGTTCTACATCCTGACCTTTTTGAAAGCGGGCACACCCGAGCAGTTGCAGTTGGCCCTGCAGCAGTCCCGTGTCAATGCCCATTACAAAAACAGGTTGCAGGATAGTGCCCTGGCGCTTAACCAGTTCATTGCGATGCAACTGGGCGATATGTCCCATCGGGAAACAATTCGCAAAGCGCCCATCGAACGCTACACCGATGGGCATAGTATTCAAACGCTTGTGAAGTCGTTAGTTCTGTTTTGGACGAATCGTGAGGAAGCTAAAAAGCGCCTGCCCCGCTTGCTCAACCCGTTGTATGAGGCGGCGACTGAAGCGGGCTATCGCTGGCTGGCGCTAGAGGCGGCTCAAATTCTGAGTGTACTCAAGCCCAGAAGTGTGTTCAAGGACAAGGTAGAAGCCCTACAACCGGAAAATTATGGCGGTGCCTTGGCGCATTCGGTTCCCTACCGCGAAACTTGGGAGCTATCGTTGCAGGCGCTGACCCAATTGCGCTACGAACCGCCTGTCGTTAAGGGGACGACCGAAAAGCGCCTAGTCTGGTTTGTTGCCTATGACTCCAGTCGGCTTTATACCTTTACGCCTCGGGAACAAAAGATTAACAGCCAGGGAAGCTGGAGTCGGGGTCGCCCGATCGCCCTCAAGCGGCTACGCAACGATGTTGACCTGGACTACCTGACGCCCCAGGATCAGAAGATCGCAACCTATCTGACGGCGGACTATACTGGCGGCTACCACTGGAAAAAAGGGGCGATCGCTGCGCTCATCGGCCACCCTCTGGTGTTTTGGGAAGATACCCCCTCGGTGCGGGTAGATGTGGTGAAAGGAGAACCTGAACTGCGGGTACAGCGTGATGCAGAGGGCGATCGCCTGATTCTGCAACTATTCCCCGACCTATCGAATCTCAATACCGATGAACCGATTGTGCTGGATAAGGAAACCCCGACCCGGCTGAAGGTGGTTGAGGTGTCTGACGAGCATCGCCACATTGCCCAAATCATTGGGTACCAGAATCGTCTGGAGGTTCCCCTTGCTGCCGAGGAGCAGGTGCTTGCAGCCATCAATGCGGTGTCTGGAATTGTGACGGTGCAGTCGGATGTGGGCGGTGGGGCGACGGATGCCGAGGAAGTCCCCACCGACAGTATTCCCCATGTGCATCTGCTACCTGCTGGCGATGGGCTCAAGGTGGCACTGCGGGTGCGCCCCTTTGGAGCCGGGGGGCCGTACATTCGACCGGGGCAGGGCGGCAGCACGATGATTGCCGAAATCGATGGCAAGCGCCTACAAACTACCCGCAACCTGGCCGAGGAGAATGAACGAGCCAACGAGCTGGTGGCCGACTGCCCAACCCTCACCCGCAATGAGGAAGAGGGGGGCGAATGGCTACTTCCCGACCCGGAAGATTGCCTGGAGTTGTTGACGGAGCTGCATGCCATTGGGGTGGGGGATGCGGAGGCCGAAGAGAAGCGAGCGATTTTGGAATGGCCAGAAGGGGAGAAAATGCGGGTCAATTCCACCGTTGGAGTCGGACAGTTCAAGCTCAGTATCCGGCAACAGAAGGATTGGTTTGAAGCCAGCGGTGAGGTGCAATTGTCCGACGGGCAGGTGATGGCGATGCAGCAGTTGATGGAATTGCTGCAAAACAGCCCCGGGCGCTTTTTGAAAGTGGGGGAAGGGCAGTTCCTCGCGCTCACGGAAACCTTTCGTAAGCGGCTGGACGAATTTCGGCGCTTTTCGGATATGCAGGGCGATCGCGCCCGGTTCCACCCCCTGGCTGCGTTGACCTTGCAGGACTTTGCTGAGGAGGTGGGGCATCTCAAAACGGACAAGCATTGGAAAGCCCATACCCAGCGCCTGAAGGAGATGGCGGAAATTAATCCCCAGCTTCCCTCTACGTTGCAAGCGGAACTGCGAGATTACCAGATCGACGGCTTCAAGTGGCTGGCGCGGTTGGCCCATTGGGGCGTTGGGGCTTGCCTCGCCGATGATATGGGTCTGGGCAAAACGCTGCAAGCGCTGGCGATTATCCTGACCCGTGCGCCCCAAGGCCCCACTCTCGTTGTGGCGCCTACCTCGGTCGGCATGAACTGGTTGACGGAAGCCGAGCGGTTTGCGCCCACCCTCAAGCCGATACAGTTTGGTAGTAGCGATCGCCAAAAAGTACTCGATGACCTCCAGCCCTTTGATGTGTTGGTGTGTAGCTATGGCTTGCTACAGCAGGAAGAGGTGGCCGATATGCTCGCGAAGGTGCAGTGGGAAACCATTGTGCTGGATGAAGCCCAGGCCATCAAGAATATGGGAACGAAGCGATCGCAAGCCGCCATGAACCTCCAGGGAGGCTTCAAGATCATCACCACCGGCACCCCCGTCGAGAACCATTTGGGGGAATTGTGGAACCTATTTCGCTTCATCAATCCCGGCTTGCTCGGGTCGCTAGAAAAGTTCAACGAGCGCTTTGCGACTCCCATCGAGCGCTACCAGGACAAAGACGCGCGCCATCAATTGAAGAAGCTGATCCAACCCTTTATCTTGCGCCGCACCAAGAGTCAGGTGTTATCGGAGCTACCCTCGCGCACGGAAATCTTGCTGCATGTAGAACTGAGCTCTGAAGAGATGGCATTTTACGAAGCCCTGCGGCGGGAGGCCATGAATCGTCTGGCTGACAGTACGGCTCAGGCCGGAGCCAAGCATCTGCAAGTGTTGGCCGAGATCATGAAGCTGCGCCGCGCCTGCTGCAATCCCCGCTTGGTCATGCCCAACGCCCCCGTCAACAGTTCCAAGCTAGATCTGTTTGGAGATGTGCTGGAAGAACTCCTCTCCAACCACCACAAAGCCTTGGTATTCAGCCAGTTCGTCGATCACCTGCATATTTTGCGGGATTACTTGACTGACCAAGAGATTCCCTATCAATACCTGGATGGCAGTACCCCGGCAAAAGAGCGCAAAAAGCGGGTAGATGCGTTTCAGGTGGGAGAAGGCGATGTGTTCTTGATTAGCCTGAAGGCGGGTGGGACGGGGCTGAACCTCACGGCTGCCGATTATGTGATTCATATGGATCCCTGGTGGAATCCGGCGGTGGAGGATCAGGCGAGCGATCGCGCCCACCGCATTGGCCAAAAACGCCCTGTCACCATCTATCGTCTGGTCGCCAAGGGCACCATCGAAGATAAGATTGTGGATCTCCACGCCCACAAGCGTGACCTCGCCGATAGCCTGCTCGAAGGCACAGAAATGAGCGGCAAGATGTCTACCGACCAACTCCTCACCCTCATCAGCGAAGGCTAAAAATTCTCCCCAGAATGTTTGTCGCCCTCCCACAGCGCGCGAGGGCGACAAACGTTCTGAAGAATGGGTTGGCAAAACCAGTCGAGGCGGGCTTATCGCACTACACGGCCCATGTAGTCGCCCCAAAGCTCCGCTGCTTGCGAGCTGCCGCCACCTGTGGGGGTATTGTCGTCGTTGCCGAACCAAATTCCCGTCGTCAGGTCACGGCTGGGAATATAGCCCACAAACCACAGATCGCGATTGTCGTTATTGGTGCCCGTCTTCCCCGCTTCCCCGAGGCCAAGGGCAGCAGCGCTTCCGGTGCCGCCCCGAACGACGCCCTGCAGCATATCGGTCATGGTTTCCGCGATGTCTGGGTCGAGCACGGGGCGGGCTGGGTTGCCCTGTTGCGCTACATCGTAGATAACGCGGCACGTTTGGATATCGTCGGGGTTGGTGCAGTCGCTACTGTCGAGGATGCGACGGATGGTGTGAGGTGGGTTAAAAACCCCCTCGTTGTCCAGCACGGAGTAAGCTCCCGTCAGATCCAACAACGTCACTTCGCTCTGTCCCAGCGCTAGACCGGGAACTGGATTGAGGTTGGTGGAGATACCCATGCGACGGGCAACAGCGGCGGTGTCTTGCAAGCCTGCTTCCCGCGCCACCCGCAGGGCAATCACGTTTTCGGAGAGCGCCAGTCCGGTGAACATATTGACGCTACCGGCTCCCGTGCGCTCGCAGCCCCGAAATTCTTGCCCCTGCCATGCCATGCCATTGCAGGAAAATTCCGCATAGGGCGAAACCCCCGATTCTAGTGCGGCAATATATTCAAAAATTTTAAAGGTTGAGCCAGGTTGCCGAATCGCTTGACTGGCGCGGTTAAACTGGCTGTCCAAAAAATCTCGACCGCCGACCAGCGCCAGCACTTCCCCAGTTGCAGAGTCTAGGGTCACCATTGCTCCCTGCTCAAACCCAGAGGCGTATCCTGTCGTTTCAATCGTCGTGCGGAGCGAGTCTTCGGCCAGTTCCTGGTAGCGGGGGTTAAGGGTACTTTCGACAACGAAGTTCCCTTCCTGCGCCAGTTGTGTTCCCAGCAACTCCTCCAGCTCGTTGAATACCTGGCCGTAGAAGTAGGGGGCAATGCTGCTCCGGAGTTCTTCGATCGCCTCTGGGTTAATGTCGATGCGCGATCGCCGAGCCCGCGACGCCTCCTCCGCACTCACCATCCCTTGACCGACCATGCGGTTGATGACGCGATCGCGCAACTCCACCGCTGTGTCGTAGTCCTGAATTGGGTTGAAGGTATTGGGCGCGGGCAAAATGCCCACCAGCGTTGCTGCCTCCGACAATGTCAGATCACTGGCTGACTTGCCGAAGTAGAACCGAGCGGCATCCTCAAACCCATAGTTGCCATACCCCAGGTACACCCGGTTGAGATAGGTCAACATCAAAAAGTCTTTGCTGTAATAGGCTTCCAGCTTCAGCGCCACGACCGCTTCCCGCAGTTTGCGCCCCGCCGAGTCTTCCGTTCCCACATACTCGCGGTAGATGTTGCGAGCGAGCTGCTGGCTGATGGTGCTTCCCCCTTCCAGCAATTGCCCCCCGCGAATGTTCGTCACCAACGCTCGTAGGATACCGATGGGGTCGACTCCCAGGTGCCAGTGGTAGCGGCTATCCTCCGATGCGATGACGGCATTGGGCAGATAGTCCGAAAACTCGGATAGGTCTCGCAGCTCGATGTGGGCGCGATTGCGCTGGGGATTGAGAATCGTTTCCTCATCGCGGGCATAGACCACGACAGGCCCCTGCACCGATTGGGGCAGCGGACGCACCGCAAACCTCGTCCACTGGGTTCCCACCCAGAGCGCCGTCAGCGCCGTTATGCCGGTGAAGCCATACAAGCCGTACTTCGCCACCCGCATGTAGGCGGGGGGTGGATCGTTGTATTCAATGCGCACCGCATCGGCTAGATCCGGTGGTCCCAAGGTCAGCACATCCCCATGTTGGAGCGACAGTTTGGGGAGGCGACGCTTGCCCCGGTAAATTCCGTTGGTGGAGTTCTCGTCCCGCAGCACGAAGGGCGATCGCGGTTTGCGGCTATCCCGCGCCAGAGACAGGTGCAATTGGCTGACAACAGGATTGCGCACTACAATGTCGCACTTGCTCGAACTGCGCCCCAGCAGGTAGCGATCGCCCAACAGCGGATAGACCTCTTTCTTGCCAGTGACCGTGTCTTCGACCCATAGCTCCGGCACCCGGCTATTGGGCTTGACCTTCAACTGTGAAAAATTAACCCGGACAGCCTCGACGGCCTGAGTGAGAGTGCCAAGCAGTGTCTTACCCGATTTTGGTGGCGGTGTGGGAGGTTGGGGCAATGCCATGCTTCAACTCACGGAGATGTACAAGCGTTGTAAGAGGTTGGATGTGTTAGAGGGCTAGATACACTCTCTTAATTACAGCGGGAGCGATCGCCATTTCGGATAGCGCTCAGATTTTGTCATCTCGTCCACTTATGCTAACCTCTGCATCCCCGTTTTCGAGGAGTTGCTCGACCGCGTCAACCCGTAGCACTGGGAGCAATAAGGGGACAAGGCGAATCGTTGCTCCTATCCTAGTGGATCCCTCTCCATTCGGCCGCAGCTCGCATGCCTTTCCCCTCAGGGAATCGGAACTGGACCATGGCCGCAAAAGCCATGCATTCCTGCGGGATGATGCAAGCTCGGCGTTCGGAACATCAATCTTGCTTGAAAAAATGAATATCCTTGGGACAGTTGATCATATCTCGTTACAAACTGGGGCATTTCCATACCAAAATTCTCTTGAAAATTCTGAGTGCAGCCGATATAGTGTGACCTCTAGGAGCTGACCACTACATCTGCTAGATCTTGCAACGTTTGTTGTATTGTTTGTCGCTGTTGTACTACTTGTCACCGTTTCACTACAGAGAGTATCCGTATGGTTCAGAACATCGAGCGTCCCAGCCAAACGAGTCCATTCCCCCCGTCTGCCCCTGCGGCCAATCCTGTTTTCTACCGCACCTACAGTCGTTTGGGGGAGGGGGGCGATGATCGCCGTGAGATGTGGGACGATGTGTGCGATCGCACCCTACGCGGGATCGCCGAGTTGGGCAAACTCACCAACGACGAAGTCGCTCTTCTCAGCCGCATGCAGCGGAATCTCTACAGCCTGCCTTCGGGGCGTTGGTTGTGGGTTGGGGGTACCGCCTGGGCTGATAAGCCCGAAAACTTTTCAGGTGCCTACAACTGCACCAGTACCAATGTGATGGACTGGCGCGCCTTTGGGCTGATGATGGATCTGGCCATGATGGGTTGCGGGACAGGAGCTGTGCTGGAGCCGAAATACATCAGCCAACTTCCTGTCATCCGCAATGCTGTGCAGGTCAAGGTTGTTGGGAATGTGGGCACGGTCGCCAAGGGCGATCGCCAAGAAATGACCACCCTCGATGTCCAAGGTGATGTGGTGCGGCTGCGAGTGGGCGATAGCCGCCAAGGCTGGGTTGCCTCCTACCAAACCGTGCTGGAACTCTCCTCGGATGAGCGCTTTTTGGGAACGGTGCAGTTGGAAGTCGATCTTGGGGCTGTACGTCCGGCTGGGGAGCGTCTGCAAGGATTCGGTGGCGTGGCCAACCCCATTCGCTTGCCCAGCTTGTACGAGCGCTGTGCCCGAATTCTCGAAAAGGCGATCGGGCGACAGTTGAATTCGGTGGAATGCTGTCTGCTGATTGATGAAGCGGCTGCCTGTGTGGTGGCGGGAAATATCCGTCGCAGTGCTGGGATGCGTCAGTTTGACAGCGAAGATGGGCTGGCTGCCACCGCCAAAGATAACCTCTGGCAGCAGGACGAGAATGGCAACTGGCGCATCGATCCCGAACGGGATGCTCTGCGGATGGCCAACCATACCCGCGTTTTCCACCGCAAGCCGACTCAGGACGAATGTACTGCCGCCGTTCGTAAGCAGTATTATTCTGGCGAAGGCGCCATCCAGTGGGCAGGCGAAGCCGAGCGCCGAGCCCAGGGATCAGGGCGTTATGGCCTCAATCCTTGTGGCGAAATCCTTGGGCAGAACTTCCACTGCAATCTGGCGGAAGTCCATCTCAACCAAATCGATCCCAACGATTTGCAAACCCAGGAAATGGCGTTTAAGGCCGGAGCCTTGTCGGTGGCGGCTTTGCTAAACCATCGGTTTGCGGAACCCCGCTATCACGCGTCGCGGATGGAAGACCCCATTGTGGGGGTTTCCTTCACCGGACTGTTCGACTTTTTTGTCAATGCTTTTGGGACGGAATGGCTTCGCTGGTGGGCAGAAGGCCGCCCCGATACGATGAAGGGGTTGGAATTCAAGGCGAAAGAGCAGGAATATCTGAGCCGCTGGAAAGCCATTGTCCATGAAACGGTGTGGGACTACTGCGATCGCCATAACCTCAAGCGCCCCAACCGCTGCACCACCGTCCAACCGGCTGGAACCAAGTCGCTGCTCAGCGGCGCTAGCCCCGGGTGGCACCCGCCCAAGGCCCAGCGCTTCATTCGCCGCATCACCTTCCGCAAGAATGATGCGATTGCTCTGGCCTGCATGGAATATGGCTACACCATTGTGCCTTCCCAATCAGACAAAGATGATGAGGGCAACCTGCTCAACGATCCCTTTGATCCACGTTGCACGGAGTGGTTGGTCGAAATTCCCGTCGAAGTACCCTGGGCCAACCTGCCGGGAGCCGACGAGATCGCCATCGAGAAATTCTCTGCCCTGGCTCAGTTTGACTTTTATATGCAGGTGCAGCAGTATTACACCGCCCATAACACCAGTGCCACCATTGAGCTATACGAAGAGGAGATTGAGCCACTGGCCGAGGCAATTTATGAGGCGATCGCCCAGGATAAGGGCTACATTAGCGCCGCCTTGCTCGCGCGCTTCAATGCCCCCTTCCCCCGGCTCCCCTTCGAAAAGATTGACAAAGCAACCTACGAGCGCCTGAGTGCCGAAGTCAAGCAGCGGCAACGTATCAGCGACTTCTATGAAGCGCTGACCCGCTACGACGCTGGCGAAATCTTTGAGGCAGGGCCCTCCGGTTGTGACAGTGACAAGTGCCTGTTCCCCGAAGCAAAGTAAGTCGCGTTCTGGCGAACGTTGAGCAGATGCAGTCAATACAGCGTTAGTCCTCACTAACAAGAAACGGTGTCTTCCCCTCAGTCTTTGCTGAGGGGATTTTTTTAGATTCTCAGAGCCGCACAAACGATCGAGTTGTGAAATTCAAGGAGAAATTTTCTGAGCAAGCGCATACATTTTTCCTGTATGAAAAAATATCTCCTTGGAATTGTGGATTAAATAAAACACCAAATTTTGTGAGAGACGCACAGCAGCGCTGCTGTGCGTCTCTCACAAAATCTGGCAGGGTAAGTTACTGACGATCCTTAATCAACTCTGTGAGCAGTGTTGAGGTCTTACCGCCGTATGAGCCGCTTGACCGTTTTGAGTAACTCGGTTGGGTGGAAGGGTTTGGTAATGTAAGCATCGGCTCCCTGCTTCATCCCCCAGTAGCGATCGAACTCTTCGCTCTTGGTGGAGCAAATCATCACGGGGATGGTCTTGGTAGCGGGCTCATTTTTGATCCAGCGACAAAGCTCATACCCATTCATTTCCG